>JACOXK010000083.1:0-5836 GCA_016182335.1 Deltaproteobacteria bacterium
TTGGTCCTTTGCATTGACCATAATCTCCGTCACTTCATCGTCAGCCAGAAAGTTTTCAAGTGGACCTAATCCTAAGGCTTCATCCAAAATTTCATGGACAACATTTTTTTTGTCCATCAAGGAAACTACATTTATATTTTCTTTTTCAAGAAGATCGAGGATAGCTTTTTTTGTTTTATCACGAAGTGCTTCTTTCTTGACTGGGTCGGATTCAATTTCCGCAGTATCCATTTTTTTTAAATTGAGAGCCTCTACTAATTGCTCATGAATTCTTAATTTGAGTTTGGTTCGTGGATCGTCCAATGTCTGCCTTCTGGCAGATCTACGAAAGCTTCTAACCTGTGTTGGCCCTGTCGTACCTGTACCCTCTAAAACATCTTCCTCTTCAGCGACGCGCACAGAGGCTTGCGGTTTTCGAAGGCTCACAAGACTTTCCAAAACTTTTCGCTGATCCAATACGGACACAAGGTGTGAGTAGCCCTGAGCAACCGTCGTGCGCGTCTGAAAGAGCGCAAAAGGTTGCCCCCTAGCAACAGAATAGGCGCAGGTCTGTTCATCTTCTTCAATGGCTGCAAAAAGTGGGAAATCAATACTTTTTGCTGCCATTTGAGGTGTGATGAGGCTTTCTTTTTTATATCGATTGAGAATGACTTTTATCATTTCTTTTGGAAAGAGCATGTTTTTTATCTTTTCAATGGCCTTTTTTGTTTGAGACAGGGTTAAGACTTGAGGCTCTGTTACGATAAAGATCGATGTAGAAAGTTCGAATGCTTTCGCAATATAGGGTGAAAATTGAGAGCCTGCATCAATGACGATGAGATCATAGTGGGTGGAAAGTTCTCGAAAAGCCCGCTCCATGAAATGAACGGATAGTTCACGCTTTTCTGCTTCTTCACGGTAGGCTTGAATGAGGTGAAGCCCTGAAGAATGAATGGCTATACAATCTTTAAGAACATCGAAACCCGCATTTGCGGATTTAGCAAAACTAGCCAGCGTGGTTTTAATACTTTGGGCAAAGATGAGCGCTATATCTCCGCACTGGTGGGCATCAAGATCAATGATCAATGTTTTTTTTCTCAGCTGTTTAAAATAAGTTGCGGCAAAGTTTGCTGCAAACACGGATTTCCCAACTCCATCTTTTCCGCCAAATATAGTTATAATGTGTGACATATTTTTTTCTCTACTGTCATTCCGACTGAATGCGAGGAATTGATATTTAAGATTGCCACGGCCTTCTGCGAAGGCCTCGCAATGACACTGTAAACACCTTTATTCATTTTTCCCCTCCGCCGGAGCTGAGGGCTGCGAAGGGCCGGTGGCTGGGGTTGGCGCTTTGGGAAGTTTAATATTAAACTTCTGCCCAATAATTTCCGCCTGTTCATTCACATGCACATCCTCCATCACATAAGGAGTCACAAAAACGACAAACTGAGTTTTATTATCCTGGAATTGTTTTGACCTGAAAAATCTAAAAATAGGGTCTGTCACTCCTGTTGCCTTAGGTAAGCGGTTAAACTCTTTGCCTACGTTGGCAGTTACCAACCCGCCGATAGCAGCACTCTGCCCAGGCCGTAAAGTTACAAAAGTGTTTAAAGTATTTTCTGTAACGGATGGTTTGCGATTCACAAACCCAGCTAGCGTTGCTAATTTAAACTTTAGGCTCAGTTTTGTTCTCTCTGGTTGAGACCCTATAAGCTCTGGTTTAATAGCAGCAGAAAGGCCTGTTTCAGCAAACTCAGTCCCTTCTTGGCCTTGTTCTCCGATCACTGGAAAGGGAATTTTCGTAACATTATTAAGGCTTCCTTCTTCCTTATCATTCACAAGAATTTCAAATCTTTGGATTTCACGAGCCATACCCATTTCAGTGGCGGTTTTAAGCTTTGGGATAAGACTATTGATGGTGCCCGTAATACCCCCAATAATGCCCAGTTTCTCAGAAGAAACTTCAAGCTCTGAAACGTCTTTGATGCCAGGACCCCAATCAATTCCAAATTGCTTAACATAGTTTTTGTTCAGTTCGACATAGCGAGCAATGATTTTAATCATAGCAGGTGCCTTGGGTGTTTCTTTTTTGGGTTCTCGAATGTCGATCAAATCTACTATTTCAGGAATGGGTTCGAAAATTTCAAACCCTTCGGCGATTTGAGGTTTTATAAATTCAGGAATGTGTTCTTTGACGATGAGGTTGATTTTAGCTTTATCATCGCCGGTGTCGACAGTTCCTGTCAGTTCAAATTTGGAACCCACAACTTTAACTGCAACAGCATCTACATATTTTTTTAATTTTTCATTATTCCCGATATTATCCATGATGCGTTTGGCAATGAGTTGCATGGATAAGTCCGAAAGACGAGCTGTAATGATGATGTCTTTGTTTTTAATTTGATTAAAAACACTTAAGACGCGCCTGTAATCTTTAGGTAAAATAATATGCCCACCAATAGATACTTTAGTGCCAACGGGTTCAAAATTAATCCCTTCGATATCGCCTAGTAATTGGCGAAGCTCTCCAATAAGAGCGCCTTGGCTTTGGGTCATAACAGTAATGTCAAACATAATTTTTGGATTCAAGCGTTGGTCATAAACAACAACGCTACTACGCCCTGGTTGACGGGGGATAAGTTTTACTAACTTTCTGTTTTGGGCATAGCCTTCAGCGCCTGTCACGTTGCGATTAGCCGGATCAACACGGCCTATAACAAAACCCACGTTTTCAAATTGTGGAATATCAACGGTGAGATAGATGCGTTTTTTTTGGAGTTGTACCGTTTCAATGGCACACGCAACGCCACTCCAAAAAATAAGCAATAGAATTAAATATAAATACCCCTTTCCCTTCATAATTTATTTCTTCTCCACTCTCTTCAAAATCTCGACACTTTTTGAACTGCGGGTGGCTGCCGTAGGGGCCCCCGAATGAGTGCCTGCAGGCGCTACTACGCCGAAGCCGTCGATTCGGGGTGAAGGCAGACAGGGCCCGCAGGTAAAAAACCATATAAACACAACTACACCTTAGTACTCCGTCCACATCGGCTGTCTTTGCATACGAATACGAGCACCCTTCTTGCTAGCAGGCCCCAAAACGGTATCTTCATCAGCCGTTTTCAAAACATCTCGCGCCACAATCTCTCGATCTGCCGGATTTCTCAGTGACAAAAAAATTCGTCCTTCGCCGGCAGTCATCATAAATACAAGTTTTTGAACATCTTCAGGTTGAGCCTCAACCGTGACACTGCGGTACTGCTCTTTTCTCATATCAATTCGTTTTTCAATTTGAGTGATATCGTCGTACTGTCTCTCAAGAGGAGAGCCACCTGAAACATTTTGTCCTGTTGCCAAAACTTTTACATCTTGCATCACGGTTTTTACTTCTCGCAACTCTCTATCCCCTTCGCCGTAGTCTACGGAAACAATAACATCCACACGGTCTCCAGGTTGGATCAAGCGCGCAACACCATGAACATCTGAAACGGGCACTGTGACAGCACGATTTCCTTGCGCCACTTCTCTGGAGAGATTCACGTAATCTTTGAAATAAAGTTTTGTCAGAAGTATTTGCTCATCTTTTTTTAATGGTGCCTTCGTCACCCTGCCTAAAATCATCTGTTGTTCTATAACTGCATTAGGTTGAACGAATTTTTTTGGAACATCAACTCTGCGAATCATCGTTTCATCTATTGTTGTTAGCTCCGCAATGTCTTTATTCATAATATAGACGCCAACTAATTCGCCTTCATCACCGCCTGTTCTTTGCTGGATATACAGATACACGAGAGCCACAGCAATGGATGCTAAGAGCGCAGAAATGATGACAGCCTTTGTATTTTTCATTATTTACACCTTTCATCTCGGCATATGCCGACTTTGGTTTCTACTTCTATTATTGTTCCCTTTGTCCCGCCTGGTTCTCCAACAAGTCTTTGAGGTCGATCAAAACCTCCTGGAGTGCGATTGACGTCAACTGCAAAATAGGATTTCTGATTGGAATATCGATTCAGGTACGATTGATAATTTAAATAATCTGTCCCGCTAATATTCCAAAAACCATCATTAATGTAGGCTTCGCGGGGGGTATTACTCGAATTTCTCAAATCTCTGTAGTTGCTTACTTGAAACATCAGTTCCTCCCTGGCAAACTTCTGGTTCATGCTGGAAGTGTGAATGGCGTAGAAGAATTGGAACGTCCACAGCATGAGCATAAAAAGCAGGGGTACTACAAAAATAAACTCCATCGCCGCCTGTCCCCTCTCAGCGCTACTCCCCATCTTCTTATCGTCATTATAGAAACTAATATTAGATAGGGGGTGACATGGGTTGGGGGCCCCCCAATTTGCGCCAGCAGGCCTACTGGCCGATGCCGAAATTGGGGAAAACCCATGACAGGACCCCCTCTCCCTAATATTTTTGCTAGCACCCATTGTCTTCCTCCACCCCACTACAATCCTTGGGCTCTTTCCCCATCCTAGAAGTAGCATTAAATTTCATGGAAGATCCGAACGGAAGCCTTATAATGGGAACGTATAGGGGAGAAGTATATTCGATATTAACGCCTGTCCCATCTACGCGAATATCATTTACTTGCGCAAAAGGTCCAAAGGCAGAATCACCGGGCGTACCTACGATAGATTTTGCCACATATTCTGCTTGAAATTCATCAGAAACAAGATTCGTTCGTGCAGCCATGTAAGAGGCATAGTTCATGACTGAGCTAGCAACGTAGTTCATAGATAGCTGAAAGTGCATGAGGATCAGGAAGAGAAAAACTGCAAAAATAATGACAAACTCTGTGAGCGCCTGACCCCTATCATCCTGAGCAGGTTCCCGGTCATCCTGAGTGGGCTCTCTGTCATCCTGAGTGAATGCCCTTCGCTGTAGCTCTGGGTAAACTCTGGATCGATATTTCTCTTTGTGCAATAATCTATTCATGCTGAAATCTTCCACTTTGGCCCTCTGAAGGCTTTGGATGTCCAAACTGAACATCTCCTGTCTCAATTGCTTTTTTTACGTTTTTTGAATATTCGCCTACGACATTTTGGAACGGCTCTTTGAGTTGCTGCATCAAGATAATGACAATAAGTAGGGACACGGCCAGCATCATGACGTATTCAGCAATTGTTTGCCCCTTTTGTTTTTTCAATAAATCCATAACCAGCTCACATCTAAAACATTAAACTGCGTCAGAAATACAGCCACAGTTATTGAAATCGCAAAGGGCGCCATCATGCACCTCTCTAGCGGGATGGGTTCATATTCTAATTCTGAAACGATGATCGATCGCAAGAGTTTTCCAATCGATGTAATGGTCTGCAGCAGCCTTCCCTTATAAAGCAAAATAAAAAATGAAATCATGCCTCCAACAAAAATAGATAAAATGGCTACGTTGAGCGCAAACGCAGCCCCCTTCAATGCGCCAATCGCCATAAGCATTTTAACATCACCAGCACCCATAATTTTGAGAGCAAAAAAAGGAAAAAAGAGAATCAGCGCAGCCCCCATTCCTAGAAGCGAAAAAGTCGCCCCCTGAAAACCACCAATCACTATATGAGCCATGAGGCCCACGAGCATTGAGGGGAATGTCAAAGCATTATAAACTTTGCCACGTCGAAAATCAGTCACCGTACAGACAACGCAAAACACAAAAAGAAGAATTGTTACCATCCCCATTTTTACTCCCCAAATCCTGTGCCTGTACGAAGATCTTCTTCGATAATATTATCTGCTAATGTCGGCATGGCATCGAGAAAAACTTCTCTAAAAAAGCCTAAGATTTTAATAATGAAAAGCGACAGTATGGCCAGCACCAGCACATATTCTGTCGCCGTTTGTCCGGACTCAT
>JACOXK010000083.1:5852-16349 GCA_016182335.1 Deltaproteobacteria bacterium
GGAATTTTTTCAATATCATGACGCCCTTCTTAGCTGAGCGGAGCGTCCGTCTTCATTGCCACTGTCATTCCCACTCATAGGCCAAAGGTCACTAGCGGGAATCCAGGACGTGGCAATCTAGTCGCCGCCACTCATGAACCGGCGTGTTGCTTGTTCGACTTGTGACATAACGTTTCCGATAATCTTCTTAAGTTGTCCTTTAAAAACGTTACCTACGACAAGCACAACACCAACGATAACTGATACGATGAGAATGTATTCAGTAGCTGATTGGCCCGCTTCTTCTTTGAAAAACTGTCGAATCATTTTACCTCCTCACTGTTATTGCGAGGATTGCGCTCTAGCAATCCGTGGCAATCTGTTCATTTGAACTTACAGGTAAAATGGACGTCTGAGACGTGCCAATCACCTATAAGTTTATCAAATCACTTAATTATGGTCAATTTCATAGGCCTCACCTACTGTATGGAGCAACACCCATGCCATAATTATAACATCATGAAATAATTAAGTTTATTGAAATATTGCCCATTTATAAACAGTAGACAGTTGTTTAATAAATATTCATATTTTTGGGTTTAATGTCTTTTTATTTAGTTATTCCATAGAGTTAGCATCGAAAAGCTAACTTTCATACAGTTTACTGGTTTGACATCTGGGATTGGGGGTCAGGTCGTTTGTTGGCCAATACTTTCAAAAGAATTAGCCAACAAACGACCTGACCCCCAATCGACAAAAAAAATTGACAACTATTAGTTTTCTGCAATCGTGAAACTGTGCCCTTATTATTTAGAGATGTTATTACAGCAAGTATCTCTTATCTTCGTCTCTTATCTTCGTCTCTTATCTTCGTCTCTTATCTTCGTCATCATATTAACGTCCCTGAGTTGTAGAGTCGTTGTCCAGGAACCACGAGTGAATCACGATTTTAATGGAGATGGTGTTGCTGATGTTATTGTGGGAGCACCTGCCGACGACGACGGAGGTTCTGGCTCCGGTGTTGTTTTTATTTTCTATGGCTCCACAAGTTTGGCAGCCTCAATTGATGTCGCTCTGGCCAACGTAACACTCATTGGTGAAGATGCATCTGACGATCTTGGCAGATCAGTTTCAGGTGGAAATTAAATTATCTACCCATGTGGACAAGTAGACTAGTGCAAATTCATTGCAATATGGCTCAGGCGGCTTCAGAAAAAACATCTTCCAGATTTTCTTCTTGAGCGGAAAGTACAACGACTGTTGCATTGTGTTTAGGAGAGCGACTCTGAACAAAGCTTAAAATTTCTGAACAATTTCTTTGTGGGGATGGCAGATTCGAGGATACAATCTTTTGAATTTTTTCATCATCAAGGGAAAGATAAACACCTGCAGAAATCATAAGAATCATATCTCCCTCTTTAAGGGTGGCCTCATAAAAACTCATGTTATGAATACTTTCTTCTAAGCCAAGAGCGCAAAGCGCACTATTATTCTGGCGACTGATGGGAACAATGTGTTGCTGACGAGCAAGAGAAACTTCATGCACAATCCTTTGTAAAGAATTCTCCCTTAAAAGATATGCCCTGTTCAATCCAACGTTCACAGCTGATATCGTGCGCCCCTTCAATTGCAAGGCAATAATCTGAGAAGCTCGTGCTGGCTTAGAATATTTTTCAAGATTTTCTTCGTAAATTTTCTCGTTAGCCAAGAGCACAGAAACACGTATTAAATTCTGCCCACGTGAAAGATGGGGAAGCATTTCATAGGGCCACGTATGTTCTGCACTTTCAGTCGTTGATTCAAGAAAATCTGAAATTAAAAAACAGGCTTGCTGGGATGCATTGGGACCTTTTTCAGGCCCTCCCATGCCGTCAGAAAGAAGATAAATTCCTCTCTCTTCATCCAGATAATAGGCATCTTCATTGTAGCCAAGACCACCATCAATGGACCCAGCATATCCTTTGAGAATCATCGTCCGTATTTCCTAAGTTTTCCAAGCGATTTCTGAACAAATTCATCATCCTGGTTAAACTTGTTCGTTCGAGCAATGTCCTTCCACATTTTCACGGCCTCTTCCACATCACCTTCACTCTCCGATAACAATGATTCATAATACATGCGTCTTGCAAAAACATGAAGTTCATTATCTAGAGCAGCTAAATTCCTCTGAATCGCTCCTCTCTCTGCTATGAGTTGAGCAGTGACAGGAGGCAACTTTTGTAAAAGCTCTTTATATTGATTCTTATTCAAAGAAATCGCATCAATATTCGGTACTTCAGCAAGGCCCCTTCCCTCTTTGGGAAACAATGTTTGAAACTCGTCATGTAATTGGCTGATATGTGCAGCATACTGACGATAGATTTCATCTCCAGCTTTTTTAATACTTGAAAGTGCAGATAATCTATACTTTTCATAGGCCTTTCCTTGGAAGGAGGCGGCCTTCTGCCACATTTCAATGGCCCGTGAATAATTCTGCGCTGCATAGAGTGCATTTCCTTGATTCAGATAAGATTTGGCCAGAGCACTATTTTTTGCAGTTACGTCCTGTTGTTTTTTCTCTTGCTTTTTTTCAGTCAAGGCGTGTTGGATAATATTTTCCAGGGCAATAGCCTGTGGATGTCTTTTATAATGATCAGGATCAACGGCCTTAGCTTTATCTAACTCGTCCAAAGCTTCATGAAATTTTTGAGCTCTATAAAATTCGGTCGCAGTATTTACATGAAAACCTACCAAATCATAAGCTTTTCTCTGAGCAAGCTCCAACTGATAATCTTTTTCTCTCATCTTGGACTTTACTTCTTGAATCGTTTGATTCACCTGATCAAAGAGATCGCGCGCAACTTGATAATCAGGCGCTTTTTGAAGAACCGATTGAATCAATTCCCTGGCGGACAACAACTCTGAAAGATCATTATGATGATTATTAAGATGCTCCAATGCATTTTCCAGTATGTTCTGAATTTTTAATTTCTCGTCAGCCGATAATTCTTCAAAAGGAGTTTTCTGTTCCTCAACTCCAGCTGGTTTTTTCCCACCGTCGGAAGACTCTTTCTGGAAGTAAATAATAATAAAAGTAAGAACTAGGACAGTGCCCGCCAAAATCAGAATTCTCTTTTTTTTCTTTTGAGCATGAGGTTTAGCCACTATTAAATCCTCTTGGCCAAAAGCTGCTATTCCTAAATCTTTCACAGCGGTTTTATCAGGCTGATCAGAGACGTGAGTAAATTCCTCGATTGTGGCTGGGGCAGCAGCAATGGGAAATTCACTCTGGGCATGAACTTCAACACGAAAGGGGGGGATAGAAAAAGATTGCCCGGAATTCAACATGCCTTCTGCACTTTTTTCACCATTAATAAGAATTTTTTTGAAAGAACTCAAGCTTTCAACCTTAAATGAAGTTCCATCAAATTCAATTCGGGCATGGTGCCTAGACAAATGAGGTTCGTCTAAAATAATGTCATTGTCAGAAGACTTTCCTAACGACACTGAAGGTGCCGTAAAACTCCCCTCAAAAATCAGTTCTTCATTTTTATAAAGTTTAATTTTATATGCCATAATGAGCCCTTAACGATTCTCCTTAAGACGAAGTAAGTTGTGCTTGGAGGCATGATAATAATCGTTGAATAATTTCGAGTCCGGATTAAATTCCAGAATTTCAACAACTCTTTTGAATTCAGCGTAAGCCAGATCAAATTCCAACGTTGTCAGATATAGATTGCCCACCTCCCAAGCCTGCTTCACTTCTTCATCAAGCGCTTTAAAACTTTTTTGTAAATAAAGCTGCGCTAAAGGATGCCCTGGATAAAGTCCAAGGCAGGCTTTTAGATAATAAATAGCTCTTTCATAGTTTCCATCCAGAAACTCTCTTTCCCCTTTAAAATAAAGGTTTTCGGCACTCTCTGTTGATGAGAGTGGAGTTTGAGAACTTTCTAGAGGAGTTTTGAAATCTTCTCCAAATAAAGTAGGAGGAGGCATTTTCTGTGAGGGCTCTCTTGTGATGGGTTGATTCACGTCTGGTTTAAAATAAATACTAATAAAAAAAAGCGCTAGTAAAATAAAAACTCCAACCAGAAGAGCAGCCTTAATATTTTTTTTCTTACTCTCTTCAATTCCAAGATGAGGAGGCATGTGCGGGACTGGTTTATGAATATTTTCTGAATATTTTAAAACAACTTGACCAATGCTTAGAAAATCTCCAGCGCTTAATTCAGACTCCACAACACGTTGATTATTGACATATATTCCATTCTGACTTTCAAGATCCCGAACAATAAAATGCCCGTGTTTCTTTTCGATCACAGCATGGAATCTAGAAGCTTTTAAATCTTTTAAAATAATATCGTTATCAGAATGACGCCCCAACTTTACCTGCCCACCAACAAGTTGAAATAAAGTGCCCTCTTCTGGCCCTGAAACAATTTCAAGACGAGCTTCTTCCTCATGAAGAGGGGGCGCATTCACAGGATTATTATAAATAACAACGGCTTTACTTTTCATGGGTTCTCTCGTACCTATTCTTAAACTTTTTCCATATTTGGTTCATAAAAAAAGATTTTATCGGCAATTCTGCAAATGAGTCCAAGCCTTGGGTTGCCATCAAAACACTTTCTTTTACAAGAAAATAAAGAAGCGCCACAAAAATAAATCCAATAAAAAGGGACGTGAACAATCCTTTTAAAAACATTTTGTGAAACAGAGAGTCTAACCCCGAGGATGAATAACTTAAGAGAAATTGGATGAACCCTGCTACTGTTTTCCCATCATTTTGAAGAATGGGCTGGGAAAAAAAATAAGAATTCTCTAAGACTCTCTCCATCACCATATCTCTTTGAGAAACTATAAAGGAAGAGGTTGTCTTATCTAAGCTTAAAGTAGCCAATATTTTTTGCTGCCAAGGTTCTTTAAGGTTAACGGATGCGGCAAATCGAGTGATGGGCGCCAACACTCGGTACTGAATAACCCCTTGCGAGTCCGCAAAAGGAGCAACAATCTGAATTGTTTTGGGAAAAAATAAAAAGACCAAGAAGACCTAGACATGCATATTCAAGCGGCACCCAGTTTAAGAGTTTTGAAATGTAATTTCTGATTTTATCCTCTCGAACATGAATTCCCAAAGTTCTCTTTTCGAAAATTGTGCTTTTTGCTACATATTCTGCTTTTTGAGATTCATCATAAAACTCAAATACAACATCAGAGAAAGCAATCGTATCACCCGAACGTAGGATTTTTTCTTGAATTAGAACTCCGTTGACGAAAGTTCCGTTAGCGCTTCCTAAATCACGAATGACAGTGGCGTGCGATGTCACTTCTATTTGTGCATGCTTTCGCGAAATCCCTGATTTTGGAATGACAAGCTGACACTGAGGGTCTCGACCCAAAACATAGGTTCCATCATCTAAATCAAAATCACTCACTCCTTCTATGCCATTTTTAACAACAAGCCTTTTCATAATCTTCTATCTCCAACAAATCCCCTATTTTTAGGCACTTTGAATCTATAAGCCCAACATTTGATTCCAGCGCTTTGTGAGCCTTCACATAAAATTTTGAGACACGATAGGGTTTCATGTTTTTTTCAAAGCCAACAATATTATTTTTTTTGTCCAAGAAAATCACATCAATAGGATAATTCATAAAAAATGTATGCACACTTTGGCAGGGATTAAGAAGCAATCCAGTATCTTCTGGTAATTTTTTTGTGCCCAGCAGGCCTTTCAGGCGAGAAAAAAAACTATCTGCAATGTTCAAGTTTGCGACGATTATTTCCTTATTATTCGCTCTTAATACTTTCATATATAAACTCACATCACCCAAACAAAAAACATATAGTTTTGCGGGTGGCTGCCGCAGGGGCCCCCGAATGAGCGCCTGCAGGCACTACTGTGCCGAAGCCGTCGATTCGGGGTGTAGGCAGACAGGACCCGCCAACAGAAACTAATATAACTCGTAATCATCTCCCTCCCACAAACCCCTCTTTCAATATCTCTCCAATATCCGGCATGACTCGTAAAACAAGCGGTCCAAAAATGACGAGAAAGATGGCCGGTAATATTAAAACTAAAAGGGGAATCAAAATCTTCTGAGCAGCCTTTGCTCCTTCTTTTTCGGCCCTTACAAATCGATCAGTTCGAATCTGGTCGGCTTGAGCTCGCAACACAGCACCGATAGGAGCACCCATTTGATCAGCACTTACAAGAACTGCAATAAAGGAAGAGACCTCGCTCATCTGGATTCTCCAGGACATGTTTCGAAGTGAATCAGCTCTTGACGTTCCCAACTGAATTTGTTGCAAAACACGCCTTAACTCTTCGATGAGTGGACCTGGTTTTGCTTTTTCCACAACTCGTCCAATAGAACCCATAAAATCAAGCCCCGCTTCTGTTGCTAAGGTGAGAAGATCAACAACAAATGGCAATGTACGACGAATGTCTTCATGCCTTCTTTTTCTTCTGTCACGAAGCCACATGTAGGGAAATACAAAACCCATGAGCCCAAAAAGCAAACTTAAAACAAAGGGAGATCCAACATTGTACGCAACGCTTACAAAAGCAGCCATGGATGTGAGAATTCCAACTAAAATAATTCGAAATGAAAAAAATTCATCTGGGCTTACTTCTTCTTCCATTCCAGCCGAGATAATCATTCGTTTCATTTCTTTTCTAAAATTATCAATTCTTAAATTGGAAACCCAAGGAATAAAAAATTTAGAAATGATGGGCAGAAGAAGCCGAAAAATAAGCGATGACGATTTTTTCCTTTTTTCTTGATCAAGTTTTTCTTCTGTAATAATTTCAATTTCAGGGGATTTAAAAAACTGTAATGCAATGAAAAAAAAACATAACCCTAAAATCAATAATGCTATTAGTAGGATATTCATAATCTCTCGTTATAAGCGGGACGACAGGGAACACACTCGGTTTTAAACTATCTTTAGTCATTCTAACATCTTACAAAAAGAGCGTCAATTTTTCATGCAGAAGCTTATGTCTGAGAATTATGCAATTTTTCTTATAATGGTAACACTTGGATTTTAATGGACAAAATAATACGAACGCATAGGATAAATATTGAGAAAAAATGCGCGCCAAGATATTCTATATTCCACTGGTTTTATCGCTCCTGTGTTTGGGTTTCTGCACTTTTCAGAGTTTACCCCATGACAGCTTTGGCGTTTCAAAAGTTGTGCGAGTTGATGGTCTTAAGATCCTGCTCCAGAAAGATACTTCCTTTCCCAGGGTTTCTGTATGTAGCGTCACCCATTATAGCCTAAAAAACTGGGAAGATTGGCTTGGCGCACAGATCATTTCAATTCTGGCCCAGAGAAATATTCAATTGTTGCAAACAACACAAAATTATCACCTTCATGTAACAACTCAAGTTACGGACACAAAGCTCTCTTTATGCGTAGAAACAAATAAGGAAACACAAGATGAAGCTTATAAAATCATATCTGACTTTTTCTCAAACTTACCCTTAAGGAACGTTTCTCATTTTGCTTTTGCCAAGGCGCATCTTGATGCTACATTAAAAATCTCTAAAACTCATAAAGATGCCTCGGCGCCTTTACTGCAAAACCTCGATATTCAGTGGTTAAAAAAGTTTTATGAAAAAAAAATTCACCCAAAAAATTCTGTTATCAGCATTGTGGGAGACATAAAACCTAAGAGGGCTCTTGCTTTCATTCAGAAAAGAATGAAGTTTCGAAATGCGCTAGCCGAAGAACTGCAAAAACTAGAGACCACAAATATTGTGAGCTCATCTTTTTTGGAAAATCTTATCAACGATAAGTCTGTTGTTTATTTTAAAAGTCCTGCATTTCAAAGTGAAGACTATCCTGCTTTTTTATTGTCATATGTTCTCATTTCACAATCTTTGACCCACAAACGACTTGATAAACAAGACTTTGTTTTTGAACCGTTCGAAGAGATTTCAACACAGAATGCCATTTTTGGATGGAAGTTCAATGCCACCACTGATAACAACGACTTTGAAGCTTCCAAAGTCGTTGAGGAAAGAGTAGCAACTCTTAAGGCTTCAGGTATTCCACAAGCCCTTTATGAAGAAGCCCTCTGGAAGGTGCGAGGCCTTGAGTTAGAAAAAAGCTCTTCTTACACAAAAAGAGCACAAGAACTGTCACACAATGAAATTCTAGGTCGTTATTCGTACCTTTTTGAGTCGCAAGAACTGATACATAAAGTTGATGATGCAAGTGTACAAAAGGCTCTTCAAATATATTTTTCTACTTCTTCATCCACGAGCAAAACGAAAACATCTGCATCGCAAACAGTCAGTTTTTCTGTACTTCCAGAACCGTCCGTACAAGAAAATGTAATCCATCAAAAAATTCAATTGATACAATTTCCTCATTTTCGTTATTTACTTGAAACAAGGTCTGACCAACCTATTATTTACGCAAGTTTTCTCATGGGATATCCAGTGACGAGCACAATTCTTCCGGTCAACGCCTACCTTGATTATCTTTTTAATGGAACAAAAGTTCTTGCCTCTATAGACTTTCAAAATGAAATTCAACGGCTTGGAATTCATCTTGAGCCCGTCATAACACAGGAAGGTTTCGGGTTTAAGTGCGCCGTTCTACCTCATAAGTTTGATGAGTTTATTTTTCTTCTTTCTGAAATGCTGCTTTCAAATCCTTTCGATGAAAGACAGTTTTTGAAGTGGAGAGAACTTTATGAAAAGAAGACGGTAATCCAAAGTCCTTTTTTAAAAATTCAAAATCTTTGGACAGTTTTCATGAAAAAAAATCAAATTGAAAAAGAAAAGTTTCGGCTTTCAGATTTTAAGAATTTTCATGATTCTATTCTTCACAAGGAAAACATCATCCTGTCACTGGTTGGCCCGATCAATGATCAAAAATCTAGAGAGCTTTTTCAAAAGTATTTCCAAAAAACTCCTCGAAAAAATCCACAATCTGAAGTTCAAACTTTGGTACTTGGCAATAACGTGGAAACTCAAGAGCTCATTCAAGAGTATCAGGTCCGAGACGATACCTTATCAAACCGTGTTTTTGCTCTAGGATTTTCTGTAATAAAAGAGCCTTCGGGTAACGCCGAATCTAAAACATTGTTTGAAGTGATGAATGAAAGACTTTCACAAACCAGCCCTCATTTTATGAAGTCTCTCATTCAACCCTTTGGTGATAAGGACTTATTTCTTTGGTTCTTTTCTGCATCTATGGCTCATAAAGATAAAGTTATTAAAAATTGGGTTGGAATCTTAAAGAGTCTTCACAAGGGAGTGAATGATGAAAGCCTTGAACTGTCTGAAAGTTCGATTTTGTCGAACTTGGAATCACAGTTTTATGATCTTTCTCAAAGACCTTTGGTATTTGCACAAAACTTTCTAGCTTCAGGAACTTTAAAACCTCTTCAGTCATTGAAAACTGCATCAACTTCAAAGCTTAAAAAGTGTGCTGAAAATAGTCTCCCTATTTCAGGTTATAAAATAGTCTCCCTCATCCCTCACGATTGACACCTACCTACTCCATTCCTATATATGAGTAAAGGTTTTGAAGTGAACCCAAATGCGTTTATTAACGTATCTATAAAAAGAGGAGAAAATATGGGTAATCGTCTTAAAACAACAGTTTTACTTGCTTCCCTAACTGCATTTCTTGTTTTCCTAGGTGGCCTCTTTGGCGGTGAAACAGGTATGATTTTTTGTTTTATACTCTCTCTGGTGCTTAATTTCTTCAGTTACTGGTATTCCGATAAGATTGTACTCAAGCTCTATAAAGCAACTCCCTTGACTCAATCTTCCAAAATTTATGAAATTGTTCAAAGGTTGTGCTCAAAAAGAAGTTTACCAACGCCTAAAATTTATTCTATTCCAAGCTCTGCCCTGAACGCTTTTGCCACGGGAAGAAACCCCAATAACGCTGCTATTGCTGTAACCGAGGGCCTAGAAAAAGCCCTGGATGATGAAGAATTAGAAGGCGTTCTTGCTCACGAATTATCTCACATTCAAAATCGTGACACTTTGGTAAGTACCATTGCTGCTTCTTTGGCAGGAGCCATTATGATGATAGCTAACATGGCAAAATGGGCCGCCATTTTTGGCGTAGGTGGGGGCGATCGCGATGATCGGCCTCATCCTGCTGTTCTATTGCTTACAGCTTTTATTGCTCCCTTGGCTGCTCTACTTATTCAAATGGCGATATCTAGGTCACGAGAATACTTAGCAGATAAGACAGGAGCAGAAACAACCCATAACCCTCATGGTTTGGCGCGAGCTTTAAAGAAGTTAAGTACACAATCAGCGCTTCCAGCACCTGCGCACACTGCACATTTGTTTATTATGAACCCATTAACAAAGTCTGGGGTTGCTTCCCTTTTCAGCACACATCCGCCTCTTGAGGAACGCATTCGACGACTTGAAAGTATAAGACCCTAACAACTCAAAAGGAGTACTGCCCATGACATTGAAAGATCAGAACAAAGATCACGAAGAAAACATGAAAGTCCATGATAAAAGACGCTTTGATGAACAAGGCAATCC
>JACOXK010000084.1 GCA_016182335.1 Deltaproteobacteria bacterium
GTTCATGTTCTTTTGTTGAGCACGTTTTTTTACTCTCTTATTTTTATGTGGGGATATTTTCTCATTGCCACAAATCGCCAGATGAAAATGGTTTTATTCAATGCTTTGGGTGTTGCTGTAAACATCGCTTTAAGTATATTTTTTGTTAAGATCTTAGACTTTGGTCTTTTAGGAATTGCCGTGGCTACAACGATAACATACGGATTGCTCAGCACTATCTTCATTTGTTACGTTTATTCTTTCTATACAAGTCGAGTTAAAGATCACTTCATACTTTTGGCTCAGTTCTATCTTCCCTGTGCTTGGGTTGTGTTTGTCGTGTCTGTTCTTCATCGACTTTTTCCTTTTCGGCATGTTTCTTCTTTTCAGGATTTTGCTATTGCTGGACAGATGATGATAGCCCTTGTTGTTCTTTGTCTTCCTTTGCTTTACAGGGTTCATAAAAAAACTGAACTTTTTAGACTTATTTTCCAAAGAACGGCGTAGCTGTTCTTGCCAGAATTTTTTTTCTATGTTTCACATTTCAATATGCTTCAATGGATAAAAGCCGGATACGAAACCTATTCTCTTAGAATTTACCTTCTACTGTCTCTTGTTCTGAATATCGACTCTGTTTTAGGCATATACCGACCTATCCGATTCAATGATAATTTCGAAGAAAAATGGGTTATCATTAAAACTTCATTTGCAGATTTTTTAAGCTCTGGACTTATTGCATGGAATCCAACAAGTATCACGGGAAACCATGCTTTACTTTTTACATTAAGCCCTTTGAATCCGTTTGCATTATTAACTCAGATTCTACCCATTTGGAGTATTTACTCACTCTGGTTGCTCCTTCATTGTTTCATTGCAGGAATAGGTCTTTATCTTTTCTTATTTAACATTTTGAAATTATCTAGGCTTTCTTCTCATATCTCTTCCTTTTTCTTTGTGATCTTTATTTTTCCTCAATTGATTCCTGAGCATTCTTTTCTATGTGCCTTTCCCTTATTTCTCTATTGCTTTCATCAGTGTCTGCGACAAGTGAAGAAAATAAAGCACATTCTTGTAATTTTATTTCTTTTTATCATCTCGTCGGCTCCGTATACGATTGTTCCCTTTTTCTTTTTCCACTTCCTCTTTATTGTATGTATGGAATCTTTCAAGAATTTAAAAAGAAGCTTCTTTGCTTATGCTGTTCTGTGGTTTTCCTATGC
Source organism: Deltaproteobacteria bacterium (assembly GCA_016182335.1). Lineage (GTDB taxonomy): Bacteria > Bdellovibrionota > JACOXK01 > JACOXK01 > JACOXK01 > JACOXK01. The sequence goes on from JACOXK010000084.1 coordinate 1,200, forward strand.
TCTTATGCATGCTCCCACCATTTATGCACTTCTTTCAGAACTTTCCTTTTCTAATCGGGTTGATTTTATAGACAATTTTCGTCTTAATTTTTCTTTTGGCATAGCTTTTCTAAAATTAACTGCTGAAATTGTGAGAAATTTTCCAGCAGCCTATATTGTGCCACTCTCATTATCTCTTTTGTCATTATTGTGCATTCGAGAAAAATGGGTTCGTTTTGGATGGGGAATCTTAATTGTGACTTATAGCATCGTCTTGATTTTTAATAGTTCCCTTGGAAGTCCTATTATCAGTAGCTTTCCGTTCATCAAGGCCCTCTATCCTACTAGATTTTTTCTTATGATTTATCATTTTATGGTGTGTGTGCTGTGCGCCTATGGGATCCAGTTTGTAGAAACGGCTTGGAAACAGAATCGGCAATGGGTTTATAAAATCTGCGCTCCTGTCACAATTTTATTAGTGGCAGGATTATTTTATTTATTATTGCTTAGGGATTATTCGTGGATGGCGCCAACCATGGCTCGGTTTAAAATGTATTATTACTATCAAGTCTTTTCTGTTTTGTTTCTTACTGTGCTGTGTATTTTTATTTTTCCATCTTTAGTCAAAAATAAAAAATTTATCGTAGTGACAATGGGTTGCATTTTAATATGGGTTTTATCTCTTACAAGATACGAACATTGGTTCAGTGCCATGAATAAAAGTTTTCATTATTATTTTGGAGATAAGAATCTCAAAGTTTTATCCGAACAAGAAAAAAATAAATCGTCCTTTCGAGTAGCACTCAATCATGGAAAGAATTTTTCAACAGGCACTGTATCTCCAACTCTTGTTGAATATCATGGGTTTCAAACTGTGGATGGTGTACACCCCATGTATCAAAAACGTTTTAAAGAGGTTTGGGCGCAGATGGTCGACCCATCTTTTATGCAAGGTTATGATGCTTGGCTAAAGGATTTTTCAGAATGGGGAGTGCGTGTGTATTTACCTTATTCTGTCACCAATCCTTCAGGTTTTAATATTCCTCTTCTTTCTTTACTCAACGTAAAATACATTGTGTCCAATGCGGGTATTGATCAATTTGAAAAACGAGGCTTAAGTCTTTATTTGCCATGGCAGGAGTCTTCTTTTGTGGCAGGGGAAGGGCTTCTAAATGGTATTAAGAAGTATTTTCAAGATGATTTGAACTTTGCTGTTTATAAGATTAACAGTGTTCTTCCTAGAAGTTTCGTAGTTCCTTCCTCCAAAGTCTTTGATAATAAGGAGGATCTGCTTCATGAGCTTCGAAATGCTATGGCCCGTGATCATTTGAATTCTGCTCTCTTCTTGAAGAGAGATGTTGCGCAAGCCTCTCTGCCTGCCGCGGCAACTTCTCTGGAATGGACCTGCGAAATTAAAAAATACGAACCCAATACAGTTGAAATTGAAGGATTTTCAAGTGCCCCAGCCCTTTTAATACTCACAGATAATTTTCACAGAAATTGGAAGGCTTGGGTGAATGGAAGTTCCATTGAGATTGTTCCTGCCTACTATACTTTGAGAGCTGTACCGGTGCCTACAGGAAAGTTTGTAGCAGAGTTTCGCTATGAGGATAAGAAGTTAATGATTGCTTATGCCATGATACCTCTTGGAATTGTTATTCTTTTATTTTTTTTTCCAGTTGTTTTACTTTCCAATCGAGAAGACCTAGCTTCAGAGTAAGCTTTTTATTCTCAAAAAAAATACGCGAAACGATAACAGATACAGTTACTAGAAGGAGTAGAATGCACAGAATTGCAATAATAAAAAGAGCGTTTTCAGCCCCATAAACTCCCATGATGTCTGCAAGTTTAAAAAGAAATTTTCTGTACAGAGAAAAAGTAAGAAAAATAACAGAAACAAAAATCCAAAAGAGGGAGTATTTAATGCGTATTTTCTTTCTTCTCGTAAGTTCCAGAATGCCAGCAAGAAGAAGGACAGAAAATAAAATAAAGAAAAACTGAATTCTAACGGTCATTGGTTTTTTGTCATTTTTGTGAGCATGAGTGCAAGTACCCCTAAAGATACATAATAAAATGATTTAACGACAGTAAAAGAAGATTGACTCCCAATTCTCTCATTCATAGGAACGGGAACTTCTAAAATTTTAAAGTGTGCTTTTTTTAGAACAAGATAGGCAACAACCTCACTGTATTCAGAGTTTTCTATATTTGAAAGATAGTCGATTATTTTACAATTTACCGCGAACATGCCAGAAGTTGTATCGTAAATTTTTTGATGAATGAGCCGGGAGATAAAGAGAGAAAAGAATCGAATAGCGAAAAATCTTGCAAGGGATGGTTTGTAGGAGCTCTTCCAACCATTTTTAAATCGAGAACCGATAACAATATCAGCTTGATTTTTCAGTACTGGGACAAGAAGATCGACAATGTATTGTGGGATGTGTTGTCCATCTGCGTCGATGCGGACAAGATAGTCATAGCCGTTGGTCTTAGCAAAGAGGAATGCCATTTCCATAGCACCTCCAATGCCCAACCGTGAAGGAATGACGATCACCCACGCGCCCAGTTCCTCGGCTATTGAAATAGTTTGATCTTTTGATTCTCCATCAACGACAAGAATATCGCTGATATAGGGTTCTTTCTTTAAGTCATTTATGACCTGCTGAATGTGCTTTTCCCCATTATAAGTGAGGATCACTGCTAATAATTTTTTATTCTGAAGTAACTCTTTGATCATATTGAAATGTGATAACCTCTAGAGGAGTATTAAAAAAATCCTTCTTTTCAATAATTTTTAATATTTCTTCTAGATCTTCAATTGTTTCTACACCCTTCCAATAATCAGAAGTCATAAAAGCACCCACACGATGATTTCCTTTCACAAGAGCTTTAACCAGATCTGGCACAGTAAAATGCAAATCTTTTGGGATGTATTGGAGGCAGAGGGAATCAAGAAGGTAGATACCACAACTGATCTTATAGGAAGTCGTAGGCTTTTCCTCAATTTCAACAACATTATTCTTGGACATTTGAATCACCCCAAAGGGGCATTGCCACTCGAAATTTTTACTCACAATCGTAAGGGCATTTTGTTGTGAAATATGATGCCTGATGAGATGAGAAAAATCGATATTGGTGACAATATCCCCATTCATGAGGACAAAGTGCCGTTCAGATTTTAACTTCTCTTTTAATAAGGACAGTGGACCTGCTGTTCCAAGGGCTTTTTCTTCGTGTTGATAGCTGATTTTCACTCCCCACTGTTTTCCATCTTTGCAATGATCCTCAACAAGTGCAGATAAATAGCCCGTTGCTAAAATGAGGTCATCTATGTTGTGCTTTTTAAGTTGCTGGATAACACATTCAATAATTGCTTTATCACCGACTGTGACCAGTGGTTTAGGTATTGAATAAGTTAATGGTCTTAATCTTTTTCCTACTCCACCTGTTAAAATAACGGCTTTCATTCTCTACAATCGATATTCGTGGAGATCATACGATGATATATTTTTTTCGATCCAAGCTATAGTGTTTTGAAGGCCATGCTTAAAGGAGACTTTGGGGAGCCAATCCGTAAAGTTTTTAACCAAAGCGTTGTTCGAAAGAAGCTGGCTTACTTCACTCGTTGGAGGCCTTAAGCGTTTCTTTTCTGTTTTTATTTTTAATTTTGTGCCCAATAAATCAGAAATTAAGTTCACTAATTCTTCAATAGAGATATCATACCCAACACCCAAATTGACTTCGTGACCCACCGTTTTATTGCTTAAACAGACTTCAATAAGACCTTCCACCGTATCAGTGACATAAGTAAAATCACGCCTGGTTGTGAGGGTTCCTAAATTGATTTCTTTTTTTCTTAAGGCTTGTGAAATAATTGTAGGAATAACAGCTCGTCCTGACTGTCGGGGGCCGTAAGTGTTAAACGGGCGACAAATGGCAACTGGTAGATTGTAAGATCGGTAAAAACTATAACAAAGAGCATCTGCAGAGACTTTAGAAGCGGCATAAACGGATTGAGATTGTCTGGGATGTTTCTCATCGATGGGTGTATAAAGTGCAGAACCATATACTTCACTGGAGGATGTTTGAAGCAATTTTTGAACAGAAGAGTCCTGACAAGCTAAGAGTACGTTTAAAGTGCCTGTAACATTAGTTGTAAAAACTTCCTGAGGGTGCATGGTGGAATAAGGAACGCTAATAATACTTGCTAGATGAAAGACAAGATCAGAACCTTTCACGGCATGTCTTACACTGTCTAATTCTCGAATGTCTCCATACACGATTTCAAGTTGGTTATGTCTTGAAGAGAACGTTTCTTTTAAATGGCCCACATCCGAAAAAGAATTATAGTGAACAAAGGCTTTAACAGAGGCTCCCAGTTGAACCAATCTTTCTGTCAGGTGGCTTCCAATAAAACCAGCGGCACCTGTGATGAGTATCTTTTTATTTTGGAGATCATTTTTTTTCACTTCTATGCCTCAGTGAAAAAAAGTAGCTTGGTGGCAATTTCCAGTCAAGTCAATGCTAGCAGTCTTGTAATGCCTCAGAAGCTGTGAAAAAATTCAAAATTTGAAAAGCCTGGTTGTGTGAGAATGATTTTTTTTATTTTTTTCTTCCCATTTCAAATATTTCTTCTGTTT
>JACOXK010000085.1 GCA_016182335.1 Deltaproteobacteria bacterium
CCCCCCAACGATCAGAAATCCATCCCCCTAAGGCTCGAATGACACCGGATGGAAAACTAAAAAGAGCTGCAAAAATACCCGCAGTAACCAGAGGAAGGTAGTATACATTCACAAAATAAGGAACTAACCACTGTGAAAAGGCAACAAAACATCCAAAAACCAAAAAATAATAAAATCCAAAACGCCACACTCGAACGGTTTTTAAGGGAGCAAGTATTCCTATAAATGTCTTTTCATGAGACTTTGATTTTTTGTTGTCTGCAAAAATGAAAAAAACAATTCCCATGATCGCCAAACTGGCAGCGTAAATGATAGGAATTGTTCTCCATCCTTCTGGATGAGCGCCATTATTTGTAAAATAATTAAGCAGAGTCGGGGCAAACAATGTTGTAAGAGCAGCCCCGGCGTTGCCAGCACCAAAAATACCAAGTGCCGTTCCCTGTTGGGACTTAGGATACCAAACCGATGTAAAAGCTATGCCGACGGCAAAACTGACTCCCGCTAGTCCAAACCCAAAACTACAAAGCGCGAATGCAACAAAACTATTGGCTTTGGAAAGCAAAAACATGGGAATGGCACACAGTAAAAGTAAAGATCCATACACAGGCTTTCCCCCAAATCGGTCCGTCAGTATTCCTGCAGGAAGTCTAAAAATAGATCCTGTTAAAACGGGAATTCCCATAAGCCACCCTAGTTCAATGGCTCCCCATTTAAAAACTTGATTGGCAGACAAAAAAGTAACCAAAACACCGTTTAACATCCAGGATGCAAAACAAACTGTAAAAGCAAGTGTATTTAAAAAAAGAATTTTATGAGACTGAGCCGTACTCTTTTCTTGCATACTTATGACTTCCCTAGTTAATTATTCCGTGGCTTGTGATGAACCCATTGTGCATCAGCAAATCGAATTTTTTTTCGATTCCAGTACCACATCACTTGTTGATAGGGCCGCCAGATATATGGAATGGGAGCCACTAAAAAGTGAATAAGTCTTGTAAACGGAATGAGAAGAATAATTAAAAAGGCACCAATAACATGAAGCTTAATAATCCAAGGCATGGCAGACATAGCTTCTACTTTCGGATTTAATTTAATAATGGACCATAAATATGGAGACATATCAGCGGCAAACCAGGAAGAGCCCCACCTATATCCCAGAGCAATCCAACAGCCTAAAATCACTTGTGCAAGTAACAAAAACTCAATCACAGTATCCATAATATTTGTGACTGCTCGAATTCTAGGATTAGTAAATCGCCTGACAATGAGTGCCGCAAGACCAATAAAAATATTGATACCAAATGTAAATGCAGTCACTTCCAGTATGATAAGTCGGATAGGCAGAGAGTTCCACAAAAGCTGCCCTTTAGGAAAACAAAAAGCTAAAAGATGTCCCAAAAAAACAACTATCAACCCAAAATGAAACGGAATGACCCCCCAAAAAAGCCCTCTGCTTTCTAAAAACTGAGAAGAAAGAGAGGAAAACTTAAACCCTGTGGTTTTGTATCGATAAATTGTTCCAATAAGAAAAACGATGAGCGCCATATAGGGAAACGCTATAAAGAAAAAGTTATTGAGTGCATTCAATTTCATTCTCCTTGTTTACAAATTGTAAAAATTCGGATGTGGCAGGCAGCACAACCCTTTCGACTAAAGAAAAATCTTTCTTTAAAACTTTATATAACGCACCTAATGCATAACCAAAAATAATGGCTTTATCTCTCTCTATTTCAATAACTGTTTTATAATATTTTATATAAAGTTTTTCTCGATTCTCCAAACGTTTTGGATCAAAATCAGAAATCATTTTCAAAAGCGCAGGACCCATTATTTCCCGAATCAGTTCGTCCACTAAATTTTTGTCTTTTAATTTGGCAATAAGCCTGAGCACATTGGGTAAGTGATCTGGAAGTTCACGTCCACATTCATTATGAACCTCGCGATGTTCTCGATTTAAATTAACTAGTAACTCTCCTCTTTTATAGTCATCTCCAAAAAGCACATAGCCAACATCCAATGTGGTTGCGGCTTGTACATCAAATGACCGGCTGTAAAGCTCTTGAATATCTTTTAAAGACATTTGAAAAACATGGTGAGAAAATAAAGATAATGTTTGAAAGGCTTCTGGATCATTTTTTTCAAGATAACGCTGTACCTCTTCTACTTTTTCCATGTAGCCGGGCATTGGATATTCAAATAAATCAGCCAAAAGGGTGTAATGAGAAAGATTCATCTTAAAGTCCTCTTTGAGCTGTGGCTTCCTTAAAACCAAAGCCTGTGGCTCCTTTTTTATCTCCTGTAAATTCCAACATCTCTAACGCTTGTTCGCGGTGCGAGGCTGGAACCACAAATCGATCATCAAATTTTGCAAGAGTTGTAAGGTAGTAAATGCCCTCAGCCATTGCTTGCGTTAACCCTGCGTCTTTTAACACTTCATTTGATTTTTCTTCTGTAACATCGCCAACCGTTTTCCATCTGCGATACATCCGAACAGCCATGAGTTTTTTTAAACGAACCTTAACTTGTTCTTCATCTCCAGCGCTAAAAAGACTTGCTAAATATTTCAGTGGGAAACGTGCTTCGTCTAAGGTTCCCCAAAGTTCTTTGGTACTTGTGTCGTAGAGCCAATTATCATCCCAAAACTTAGCCGCATCATGAAGTTTTTGTCCCTGCTGCGTTTGTTTGGCTTCTTTGAGTGATGCCATGACGGGCAAAAGCGGTGGAACATAAAAAAGCATAGGAACAGTTCGAAACTCAGGATGAAGGGGTAACGCCAGTCCCCACGCTTTTGCAAATTTATATGTTGGAGAGTTTTGTGCAGCTTTAATCGTAGAATCTGCGATACCATTGGATTGCGCTTCTTTAATCACTTGTGAGTCAAAGGGATCTAGCAGCATTTGAAGTTGGCGATCTACCAGTTCTTTTTCGTCAACACTGGCAATGGATTTAATTTGACTTGCATCGTAAAGAATCACTCCCAAATAGCGTATGCGCCCTACACAAGAATGCATGCAGGCGGGTGCAAAACCCGCTTCAATTCTGGGGTAACACAAAATACATTTTTCAGATTTTCCGGTGTGCCAGTTGTAATAAGATTTTTTATACGGACAGGCAGTCACGCACATTCGCCAGGCTCGACAAACATCTTGATTGATCAAAACAATTCCATCTTCTCCACGCTTATAGATAGCCCCGGATGGGCAAGCAGCAACACAGGCAGGATTTAAACAATGATTACAAATTCTAGGTAAATAATAAAAAGCCATTTTTTCAAGATGAAACATGGCTTCTTGCTCTGCAGCTGATAATCCTTTCAAATTGGGGTCATTACGCGCAAAATCAGGAGTTCCACTCAGATCATCATCCCAGTTCGGACCCATTTTAATATCAATCGGCTTTCCAGTTATCAAAGATACCGGTCGTGCCGTTGGCTGATCATCCATCGATGGGGATTCAATGAGATCTAAATATCTATACGTAAAAGGCTCATAATAATCATCAATCACGGGCATATTGGGATTATGGAAAATATTAACGAGTCCTTTTCGTTTTCCAGCCCCCTTAAGCTGGATACGCTCACCTTTTTTTTCCCAACCCCCTTTGTAAATTTCTTGATCTTCCCATTTGGTTGGATAGCCTGTTCCAGGTTTTGTTTCGACATTGTTCCACCACATGTATTCTGCCCCTTTTCGATCTGTCCAAATGTTTTTACAGGCGATAGAGCACGTATGACATCCTATGCATTTATCTAAATAAAAAACCATTGAAGTTTGAGCTCTGATATCCATATTTTTTTCCTTTTATTAAAAAACAACTTTATCCATTTTTTTTACAACCACGTGGGTATCTCGCTGAGGGGCAATAGGTCCCCAATAATTAAAATGATAGCTAAACTGCCCATAGCCACCGGCTAAAAAATTAGGTTTTAAATGGATTCTTGTAAAACTGTTATGCCCACCCGCACGTTTGTTTCCACGCACCTGTGATTTTGGAATACCAACTGTTCTTTCAGGAACATGGTAAACAATGCAAACTCCTTTTGGAATTCTGGTACTTACGACCGCACGCGTACAATACACACCGTGGTCATTATAAACCTCAACCCAATCGTTATCTTGAATTCCAAGATCTCTTGCATCGGTCTCATTCAACCAACACGGCTCACAACCACGAGATAAAGTTAACATTCTGAGATTTTCCATGTAAGTGGAATGAATATGCCATTTACCATGAGGTGTTAAACAATTGAGAATTTTGGCCTCTTTGCCTTCAAGTGTTTGCTTAAGATCACCGTACATGGCTGGTTTCGGTGAGGGCTTAAACGTTGGTAAATGTTCCCCGTAAGCCAAGTACATTTCATGGTCCAAATAAAAATGTTGTCTCCCAGTTAAAGTTCTCCAAGGGACAAGCCTATCCACATTATAGGTATAAGCAGCATAAGCCCGTCCATTATTCATAAGACCTGACCACAGAGGGGACGTATTATATCTTCTGGGTTGTGCTTGAAGATCCGCATAGTTAATTCGCACATCTTTGCTCCCTTCTGCCAGATCAGCAAGTTTTAATCCTGTTTTTTCCTCCATATTTTGATAGGCACGAACGGTAAGCTCACCATGGGTCAAAGTCGAAAGTTGTAAAATAACATTAGCTGCTGAAACATCCTCTTTTAATGAGGGGTAGGTTTCTTCATTTATTTTTTCCTTTGGGAAATGATTGGATTCAAGTATTTGATCATACATATCTTCACATCTGTAGTGGTTACCGTGAGCTCCCAATCCTTTTTCTTTTATGTTTTTTCCTAATGATATGAATTTATCGTAAAGCTTCGTATAGTCTCGATGAACAACGGCTAATTTGTGCATCGTTTTTCCTGGGAGGGCTTCACATTCATTTTTGTACCAATCTTTAACAACAGGTTGAGAGATTTCATCAGCTGAGTCATGGGAAAGCGGCACCATTACAATATCTTTTTGTGGTTCATTAAAGTATTTCTGTGCTACTTCAGATGTTGCATGGCTCACGTGTTTAAAAATATACCAATCCGTTTTAGATTCCCACACGGGGGCGACAGCTTGGGAGAGAGGATGAATAAAAGAATGAAGATCTGTGCTGTTCAAATCTGCTTTTTCGTACCAAGAAGCTGCGGGTAAAACGATGTCTGAGTACAATGCAGAAGAATCCATTCTAAAATTAAGATCAACCACAAGATCCATCTTCCCCGTGGGAGCCACGTCATGCCATTTGATTTCATCAGTGTGCCTTGAATCATCTTTTCCTATAGCATTTGAGTGGGTTCCCAAATAATGTTTCAAACAATATTCATGTCCCTTCATACTTCCCATAATGGCATTGCCTCGCCAGATGTACCAAACACGCGGGAAATTTTCAGGGGCTTCCGGATCACTCACGGAATATTTTAATTTCTTAGATTTAAGCTCATTTAAGACATATTTTTTGATTCCCTCATCATCTTGCGCTCCTTTTTGAACAGCTTCTTTAGTCAATTCTAAGGAATTTTTATTAAATTGTGGGAAAAAAGGCATCCATCCCATACGAACAGATTTAAAAATTTGATCAGCTGTGTGTTGTTTTGTCCATTCGTTTTCATCCACAGTATTATATTTTGAAAACTGACCATCATACCGATACTGACACGTATTAATGTAGTGCCAAAGTGGAGCCTGCTGGAGACGAGCTGCATCGTGCCAATCTTTGGCAAAGGCAATAGCACTCCAAGAATCAACAGGCGCCAATTTTTCTTGTCCCACATAGTGATTCATCCCACCACCATTTCTTCC
>JACOXK010000086.1 GCA_016182335.1 Deltaproteobacteria bacterium
TCTGGGTATATATTGTTTTGCAATTTCAGCAGCCTTTAAAGTGTATCTCTTGTTTTCAGGAATTTTAAAAAAAGGAATTGCATATCGCATACTACATATAAGGAAAAGACTTATAAGAACCTTGATGGGAACAGAAGCATTAAATGGTGCTTTGTGAGAAAGAGACCACCGGTATAAGTGAATGAATGGCTTCATCATAAAAAAAGCCGCAATGGGAAGATAATGTATGTGATAATACCCGTGCACTCCAAATTGTTCTGGCATCAATATATAGAATATACCTACTCCTAATAACCACAGACAAAAAATAATTTCATCTCGATGAACTTTTCTTAAACTAAGCCCCAGAAAAAAAAGAACAAAGCCAACAGGGGTTAAGACATAATTAAGTGACTGATGATAGACATTTTTGTAAAAATCAGCTGAAAGAAACATGAGCCGCATTCTTTCTAAATTATAAGAGAGATCATAATGCACTAGTGTCCCATTATCGCCTAAGGTCCTCAAATACTGAAGCCAACATTGGACAGCGATGATGGCAATGAGAGACATCCCTAAAGGAATGTTTTTTCTAAAACATTCCCATCCCCATTTTTTGAACATCATATAAGTGATGGGAAGTAATAAATGTAGGGTTGGAATTTTAAGTGATGCAGCAAAAAATAAACCCAAACAACTCAAGTACAAAAACTTTTTCTGCTCTGTTTGTATCCAGTGATAAAAATAGTAAAGAGTGGCCACAGTAAAAAAAATAATTGGCATTTCATATTGGGCAGATCGTCCTAAATAAATACTAATAGGAGATAGCCCAAAGAAAAACATCCCAATAAGAGCAAAGGATCGACTGGTAAACTTTGCGAAAAATCGAAAAAGAAGGATTAATGTAAAAAAAGTAAAAATAATAGAAATGATTCTAAAAATAAATGGATAAACACCACCCGAAATTTTATAAAAGAAAGCGACGATGTACGGAATCCATTGAATTTCAAGTGCATGATAATAATCTGAAGGCCCATTCAGTGGGATCTTAGGGAAAAGAAGAGAAAAATATTCCTCATAGAAATAGGCAGCGGACATTGCATTTTGTGCTTGGCGAGTTGCAGAGCCCTCCAGTAATGGCAAGTCTAAATTAATGAGCCGAATGAATATATTGAGAACAACAATGGACCAAAAATAATATTTTAGTCTTGTGTGATGAAAATGCTGACTCATTTTAAGAAAAACCGTACATTAAAAATGTTATCTTGAGAAGTTAATTGTCTCATTTACCCTAAAAAACTTGACACTATTTATAAAATTAGGATTCATATGAAAATAGCCGTGGTTAATTTTTATAATAAAAGAGTTTTAATAACAGGCGGCGCTGGTTTTATTGGAAGCGCACTTGTCAGGCGACTGCTCAAAGAAGGATATGTGGTTCGAGTGCTTGATAACTACCTTCGTAGCACTGAAAACCGATTGCAAGATATTTTTCAGCACATAGAGTTTATTGAAGGGGATATCCGAAAATATGATGTTGTATCACTGGCATGCCGTGATGTTCAGACTGTTTTTCATTTAGCCTATTTAAATGGAACTGAATTTTTTTACTCAAAACCACATTTAGTATTGGATATTGCTATCAAAGGTATGATCAATATTTTAGACGCTTGCCATGAAAACAAAGTGAGCGAATTTTACCTTGCTTCCAGCTCTGAGGTTTATCAACACGCCAATCAAATTCCAACTCCTGAAAATGCGCCTTTGATAGTCCCTGACGTTTTCAATCCAAGATTTTCTTATGGGGGGGGGAAAATAGCTTGTGAGCTTATGGCAATACATAGTGGAAAGGAAATTTTTAATAAATGTATTATTTTTCGTCCTCATAACGTTTATGGCCCAAACATGGGCGAAGAACACGTCATTCCACAGTTCATAAGACGATTAATGAAGCTTTCAAGTGACCCCAAACAGGATATCTCTTTGCCAATCCAAGGTACGGGAGAAGAAACGAGGGCATTTATTTACATAGATGATTTCATTGATGGACTCATGCTCTTAATTGAAAAAGGACGCAACCAAGAAATTTATCACATTGGTAGTGAAAATGAAGCACCCATTCATAGTGTAGCATATAAAATTGCCAAGATTTTGAAACAATCTATCCACCTTGCCCCTAGTGAAAAGTCCCGGGGAAGCACGCCAAGAAGATGTCCCGATATTTCAAAGATGAAAATGATGGGATTTAATCCTAAAATGACAATGGACGAAGGCCTTTCTTTAACGTTACCCTGGTATCTAACTCATGATGAACGATAGCAAAGTCATTAAGAACTGCCAAATTTGTGGCAGCGTTAAGTTGAAATCAATTTTGTCTTTGGGCTACATGCCGCCCCCAAGTGATATGCATATAAATACAGCAGAGATGAAGTCTTATCCATTGCACTTGGTCCAATGTTTAGAATGTTCCCTTTTTCAATTAGATTGCATCGTCAATCGGTCCATTGTTTTTCCAAAGGATTTTCCCTATACAAGCAGTACTACAAAAGTTTTAAGAGATAATTTTTTAGAACTTTTTCTAAACTGTCAAAAAAGATTCCAATTAAACATGAATGATCTTGTCATCGATATTGGCTCAAACGATGGAAATCTCTTAAGTTTTTTTAAAAATCATAGTCGCGTCTTGGGTGTTACTCCTGAAGATATTGGGACAATAGCCATTGAGAAAGGGATTTCAACAATATTGGATTTTTTCTCTCTTAAACTTGCAAAAAAAATCAGACAAAAAGAGGGGCCTGCAAAAATTATAACAGCCACAAACGTATTAGCACACGTGGATGATTTGGAAGATTTCATGAGCGGCGTATTAGAATGTTTAGATGAACGCGGACTATTTATTGCAGAATCCCACTGGTTTTTGCCCTTGATCGAACGTTTACAATACGACACTATATATCATGAGCATTTAAGATTTTACACATTAAAAAGCCTCATCTCTTTGATGGAACGATTCGACCTTGATGTTTTCGATGCTGAAAAAATCAAACCCCATGGCGGGTCTTTGAGAATTTACGTAAGCCGAAAAGGAATGATGCCAATTCATGGAAGAGTAAAAAAAACCTTACATGAAGAAGACGAATGTCTCTCTATTGAAGCTCTTGAATCATTTAGGCATAAGGTCTTAGAAAGTAAATGTGCTTTACATGTCTGCTTACAGAAAATCATTCAAAGGAAAGCAACAATATACGGCATAGGCGCTGCTGCCCGTGCTACAACATTGATTCATTTCACAGGACTTGATCATCAACTCATCGACTGCGTACTTGAAGTGAAAGGATCTGCAAAAATAGGAAAATATATACCTGGAACATTCATTCCTGTTTTTGATGAGGATAAACTCTATAGAGATCAGCCTCAATATGCACTTATTCTATCCTGGCACATTGCTGATACATTGATACCCATCTTAAAAAATCGGGGCTTTAAGGGAGATTTTATTGTTCCGCTACCCTACCCTAAAGTGATCAGACAGTAATGAATTCCTTTCGACCTGATGTGACTATCATTGGAGGATGTGGACACGTTGGATTTCCTTTAGGACTCATTTTTGCTCAAGCAGGGAAAAAAGTTGCTCTTCTGGATATCAACCAAGAAAATATTAAAAAAATCCAAAATGGAATTCCACCCTTTAAAGAGGCGGGGGCGCAACCTTGCTTAAAAGAAGTCCTAAAAAATAAAACTTTGCACTGCACAACAGATCCGAATGTTATTTCAGCAAGCACATTTGTTATTTGCGTTACCGGAACTCCTCTCGATGAATATTTAAATCCAAGAATTGACGCAGTATTGAAGATTCTAGAGCAGTATTTTCCCTATTTTAAGAGCAATCAGATTCTCATATTACGAAGTACGCTGTTCCCATCAACATCAGAAAAAGTTTCACTTTATTTCAGAAAAAAAAAATTAGACGTCCATGTAACCTATTGTCCTGAAAGAATAGCTGAAGGATATGCATTGGAAGAATTTAAATCTCTTCCACAAATTATTTCAGGCTTTACAGATTATGGAATTCAAAATGCACAAACTCTTTTCTCAAGTGTCACAAATAAGTTTATTTTATTGTCCCCTCTAGAAGCAGAGTTAACGAAATTATTTACAAATACTTATCGTTATATCCACTTTTCTATTTCAAATGCCTTTTATCAAATGGCCAGTCACCACAACCTTGATTTCAAAAAAATTTATCACGCCATTACACATGAGTATCCACGTATGGCAAGTTTTCCTAAACCAGGATTCACAGCGGGACCATGCTTGCTTAAAGACACTATGCAACTCTCTGTTTTTGCACCAGATCAGTTTCCTCTCGGGCAAGCGGCGAGGCTCATTAATGAAGGAATGCCCCTCTATATATTTGATCAAATCCGATCTAAAATGGATATCAGTGCTATGAACGTGGGTATTTTAGGTATGGCTTTTAAAGGAGAAAGTGATGATTCAAGGGATTCGCTTTCTTATAAGCTTATGAAAATCTTAAAACTACATGCAAAAAAAGTTCTCTGTAGCGATGAATATATCTTAAATGATTTCTTTCTTACCAAAGAGGAACTCATTGAACGTTCAGATATCATTATCGTGGGAACTCCCCACAATGCCTATGGATCACTCAATTTAAGAGATAAAGTTGTTTATGATATTTGGGGTGTACTCAAATACGTGCAGTCCTAAATTACGATTTCTTTGATTTCGATTCAAGATCTTGACGAGATACTTAATAAATGAATAATGTATCAGTAGGAGGGCCTTACAATGAAAATTCTGTTAATGAGTAATATTGTAGAAAACTCTGCACAATCGAACCCAGAGTGGACAGCAGAGAATGATTCCGGAAGTTTTTCACCCAGTGGACTCATGTACATCGCTGGGTATCTTCGCCAGCACGCTCCTCATCATGAGATCAAGCTTTTAGACGCTAATTTATTAAATTATTCACAAGAAGATATTAGACGAGACATATCAGCCTTCATGCCAGATATCGTAGGAATGACTGTTTATACAGACATTCTCTATGACACTTTTGAGACTGTAAAAGTTATTAAGAGTATTTCAAAAGATATTAAGATTATGATGGGGGGCGCTCATCCAACAAACCATCCTATGGAAACAATGGAAATGCCTGGTGTAGATTATGTATGTGTTGGAGAGGGTGAAATTACATTCGCAGAATTCATTGAGGCCTTAGAAGGAAAGCGTGAACTGTCTGGCATTCCAGGCATCCTCTGGCGCAACGAGTATGAAAAATACTATAGTATGATCGGAACGGGAGCTCCTACGGGCATTATATGCTCTTCCAGGGGGTGCCCTTATCGATGTACTTTTTGCAGTAAAGCCTATAGTAGTTACCGCAGTCGAAGTGTTGATAATATTATGGAGGAAATGCAGCTCTATTATGACCGAGGCATCCGTGAATTCATGTTTTTTGATGATATGTTCAATTTACCAGCCCAGAGGGCTTTGGCCATTTCACAAGCAATTAGAAGTAAATTTCCAGATATTCAATGGTGCTTTCGTGGTAGGGCAGATCAAATCACAGAGGAACTGGCGCAGGACTTAAGAAAGTCAAATTGCAAGCAAGTTTCCGTTGGTGCAGAAGCTCACACGGACGAAGGGCAGAAAGAACTTAAAACAGGTAAGTCTGTTGAGAAAACACGGCGAGCTGTACAAATTCTAAGAAAAAATAAAATCAAATCTAATACTAATTGGATCATAGGCCTTCCTTCACAAAAAAGTGAAAAAGACATGGATGATCTTATCCGGGTTGTGTTAGAAACTGATTCGGACTACGTACAATTCTCTGTTCTGATGCTTTGGGATGATACCCAGCTCTACAGAGAAGCTGTAGAAACAGGCGTTATCTCCGCCAACCTCTGGCCTGACTACATTAAAAACCCAATTCCCAATTTTTTGATTCCGGCATGGGAGAAATATGTTCCCAGATCTATACAGGCTAAGTATGTTCGAAAAGCTTATCGTAAACATTACTTTCGATTCAGGACTTTTTATCGGCAGATGCTTGACGTAAAAACTCTTACAACATTCAAAGTAAAATTGAGGGGATTTCTGATATTGCTTGTTCCGTTATTTTATCCAGTCTTAAGAGTATTCAAATCAGATTTCTCGAAAAGAAAGAGGTTTCTTGCCATTCAAAATTAACTTGGGAGAGTTTGCTTCTACGTTTTGATTTGAAAACGACTTTCTAGATTTCAAGAGTGGCTGCACAATGCCTAAAAAGTGTTTAGTTGTATTTATCGTTCTGTATTGTCTCATGAACATGGTTGTTCTTGGGCTCAAGCTTCCCCAAGAACGTGAGGGCTGGATTGCTGACATTGCCTATCATTGGAATGTCGAATTGACAGGCAGCATGGCACAAGACATTCCCTGGAGCGCTTTGTGGGCAACGGGAAGAGGCCGTGGATTTTATTTTATTCATCATGTTTTTTATAAAATTTTCAATGTAGGGCTCTTTCAGGGAAGAATACTCACTTTTCTTTCAGCACTTCTTCTTTTATTTCTTGTGTTTCGATGGACGAAAGAACATGTTTCCAACGAAAGCGCTCTTTTTTCTACGCTTTTCTTAATGCTCTCTTATTCTTTCTGGCCATTTTTACCTGTTGTGAGCCAGGACATTGCGCATTGTCTCTTTTTTTTCATGGCTTTTTACAGTCTCTTTGTTGCTCTATCACGAAACAAAACCTCTTTCTTTATCATAGCTGGGTTTATTTCAGCCCTATCTGTCGAAATTTCGCATCGTGGTATTCAAACCGTTTTATGTACGTATATCGTCTTTTTTCTTTTTTCTAAACGAAATACTTTTTTAAAACATATGGGGCTTCTTCTATCTGGTTCACTCATTGCATTCGTCCTATGGTACTGCCTTAATGTTTTTCCCATGGGAATTGAGAACTTTATTCAGTATCAGTTTTTTCCATCAAGAACTGAGCACGCTCCACATTTTTTAAAACTACTATTGAATGAAGTTTCCCGATTTTTTCTTTATCTTAAATCACAAAATCATTTTGCTACATTTGAGATTTCGTATATTGCTCTTTTTTTATTTTTATTTTTTAAATATAAACTGAAGGAAAAATATGCCTTCATCTCAAAATTTATCCTCTGCTGGTTGATTGTAAGCTTTATTATTTTTTCTCTTTTGTCTCAGGTAGATCTCCAGATAAGTCAAGTTTATATGCTCCTCTATATCATTCCTCTCTGTCTTCTGTGTGGTATGAGCTTTCATGAATTGATGCTACGGCACAAAAAAATTGCCCAGTGTCTTCTGGGTTCTATTTTAATGATCAGTCTTTCCTATCAAGGAATTCGCTTTTTGACTTATGCCTATCCTCTCCTCACACAAGGACAAACTCTTGCGAGCTATCATGACAAACTCAAATCTTATGTTGATTTAAATAAAAATATTATAGGGGAAACAGAATATTGGTACGCCTTTACGGATGCTCAATATTATGGTGGGGGCTTTTATCTCTTTCGACTGATGCGTATCACAGGCGAATTAAGATACTCTTATGATTATCCAAATACCCAGGAAAGTGCAAAGGCCATGCTCAATGTTTTAAAAAAAAGACAGATTGGTTATCTAGTAACGTGTACAGAACCAAACTATTTGCGAGACATGATAAACGCTTATTTCCCAGAAAGAAAACTACCTGAAAAAAACTTTAAATTCATTGATAAGGTAAAACACAACTTTCATTGGTTCTATGATCAGCGCCCAGGACCTGCCTGTCACTATAACATTGAGATCTACAAGGTTCTTTCCTACGAACCCTGAGATATTATGATTTTAGTAAAGAAAGCGCTGTCTGGGCTGCTTTGATTTGAGACTCATGGGACAGGCCAGCTATATGAGGCGTTATTATAACTTGGTCTTTAAGCTCTTGTGCCAAAAGAGGGGATTGAAAATGAACATTTGATGTTTCTCCATGTAAAACGTCAAGGCCGGCCATAACGTCAGGACGTTTTTTGAGAAAAGTTGCAAGATCATCCTCGCAAACCACTTCTCCCCTCGATGTATTAATAAAACAGGCATTTTTTTTAAGTTTTTCCAATAAGGAAAGCTTAATCATATTTTTAGTATCGACATTGAGCTGGCAACACACACAAACAATATCAGCACATTCGAATAAATTGTTCAATGAATCTTTTTTCTGAATTTTGGATTCAACATAAGGATCATAAAAGCTCACTTGAGCGCTGAAAGCTTCACAATAATTGGCAAGCTTTCGACCAATTCTTCCAAACCCAACAAGTCCCACATTTTTACCCATGAGCTCATGACCTCTCAAAAAATCCTCATTTCGACGCCACCGGCCCTCTTGAACTTGCTGCCAGGATCGATGAACTTTTCGAAGACAGTTCATCATAAGCACAAACGTATATTCAGCACTTGCAGAGATCGATTCCAAAGCCACTCGATCATCCAAAAGACTTAAAAACCGAATATTTTTCTTTTGACAGGACTGTTTATCAATGTGGTTTGTTCCTGTGGATGGAGTGATTAATATTTTTAAATTGGGAAAGAGTTGTAAAATGTTTTCATCAACAATAAAGTGCTGTCCAGGGTTCACGATCCAAGCTTCAATTGCTGGGTCAGCCTTCAACTCAATCGCTTGCCAAACCTCCTGAAAACGAGTCAGCATCAATTCAGTAAATTGATCGCGTAAATTCTTAGGTAAGAATTCGTAAGGAGCACTGAATAAACACTTGCAATGTTCAGGCAAAGATTTCGTCATGATGCCTGCAGTGAAACGGCCTGAACTAAATTCGCCAAGGCTTTCCCCTGAATGGTGAGCTCTCTAAACTCTTCTGGAGTTGCACTCAAAACATGATCTCTAATAACTCGAGAAGTTTTATTAAGAGTAAAATGCTTTTCAATCATTTGTGCTCCTCTAGCGATGGCAAGCAAACACGCTTCAATTCCCTGCATGTGATCACTGTACCCATAATACCCATCTAATTTAAATTCCTTTGGCATGCCATAAAGATCCGATGGATACGTAGGATACTTTGAACGACAGAATAAATACTTAGCATGTGGATATTTTTCCAATGAAAATGGAAAATGTTTCTCTTCCCACATCCCAAGAGAAATAATAGTTTCCTTTCCACTGGCAAGAATTTTTTCACACAACTTTGGTTGATCGATCACAGTACGGGAGGCTATTTTATATCGCTTCATATCCAGCGGACCGACCAATTCCCATGCTTCTTCTGTAATAATGGAGGCCATCATTTCAATATCCCAATAGGCGCACCATTTTTTTAGCTGAAGAGCCCTGTCTCTATCGATAAAGTTCATTTCATCCTTGCCACAACGCCATCCAAACTGAAATTTTGCAATATGAGCGCCTGCAAGTTTAGCTTGTCGTATCATTTCATAAATAAGATCGAAATTTCCATCGTGATTTAAGCCGATTTCTGCAACGAACTGCACAGGCCCTCCGTATTTCCCATCAGAGATACAAGATGTGGACGCTTATCAAATATCTCTAATAATTTTTGCACAGAAAAATTATGATCTTTCTTATAACACTCTCCAAAAATCTCATCTAACATCTCTAAATTCTCTTTAAAATTCACGGCAAATGTGAGGTCTGGTCGATTTAAGTTTTTCCATAGACCTTGTGCCTGAAGAAATCCTATTTTAAAAACGTTTGGATAATCTGTAAAATAGCTTGTGGCATGCTCTCTGTGATGACTCGATGTAGCGATTTTTTCACATTTTTTAAAGGCTTCATATCGAATGACTTGCACACGAAGTCCAACTGGAAACTGCGGAACACTTGGGTTCAAACATTGATATTCTTTTGTAGCATTGGCAGCAAAATCAAGATTCTGTTCTTCAAATAACCTTATAACATCATCTATTAAGTCCGAATGAACTAGGGGGTTATCCCCTAACATCATGACACAGGGATCCGCACCAAACTCTTGTGCTGCTGAAAGCATTCTTCCTAATACATCTTCAGATGAACCCTGATAACATTCAATACCCAATCTCTGAGAAAACAATTGAAGTTCTTGATCTTCTGGCCTATCGGTTGTTGCAATCACAATGTTCCCAATTTTTTTGGACCGTCTTATCCTTTCAATCATGCGCTCAAGCATTGGCTTTCCATGCAGAGAAGCCAGGGCTTTCCTAGGAAACCGAGTAGAGCCAAGTCGAACAGGTATAAGAGCTGTTATTTCTTTCTTCACGCAGGGATTTATCTCATAAAACAGGCGGTTGACGCAACGATAAATTTATTTATCATAATAAGCCCGCCGTGTTTCCTTTTATAAAATAAAAATTACAGTCTTTTTGGGCATTGGACTCTTATGTGCTCTTTACTATTCAGGCAGTTTTTCTTCTTTTAAAAATATTAAGAATCTCAATCCCCTTTATTTCTCCTATGCTTTTGCAGCATGGTCTCTTTCTGCGCTTGTTCTTACGATGAGATGGCATAACATTCTCTTTTTGCAAACACAAAGTTCGAAATTTAAGAAAAATCAATTGCTTCAATTTCTCATATCGGGAAGGCTTTCAGGTTTATTTGTTCCAAAGAGCATTGGTGAAGTATCTGTTCGAAGCTATTCTCTGAATCTTTCAAGCAAGATAGAGACGATGAATGCATTTGGGTCTGTCATGACTGATTTTCTTTTCGATATTGGCAATTTACTCATGATGATTCTTCCGGCTTCAATTTATTTTATTTTCTATCCTTCTTTGGTAAGCTCCCCTATTCTTTATCTTTTTTCGATAGTCATCGTTCTTGCATGCGTCCATAGACACCCTATGATTTTTATAGAAAAAATCTTCTCTCGACTATCCCATATC
>JACOXK010000087.1 GCA_016182335.1 Deltaproteobacteria bacterium
CCATATAACGAAGAACATGAGTTTTATTATTCAATGCGTGAGAAAAATTATAAAGTAGTATTTGAGTTTGCTAGGACTGCAGGTGTGAACTATTTAGAAGAGGGTATTCATGAGCCGAAAAGAAGAATTAGTCGACTTTATTGAAAGGGCTAAGCAACTACTTATTGAAGGTAAAGATGAGATTCTGCGTTCCTCGAAAATAGGAAAGCTACTTCTTGAGGTTGCTTCTTTAAATCGTGAAAAAAAAGAACTTTATAGGGACATTGGAGAAAAGTTTTTCAATATGGATCGAACGAATATGAATATTCCTCCACCGTTTGAACCCATGTTTCATAAGGTTGAAGAAATCGATCAAAGAATTGCTAAACAGGAAACGCATATTGAGGAATTAAAAAAGAAATCAGAGGAAGAAAAAGGTAAAAAGAAATGAAAATAGTGATCATTTTGTTCTCGTTACTTTTTTGTGTTGTGCCTGTCATAGCTTCCGACGATGTTGTGTCATCTGCTGTCAAATTAAACGCAGGAGAAGTTTCAGAAGTTGTAACAAATATTTCAAAAATTAAAATTGAAGAGAAAGATTCTGGTGAGCTGAATGATGAAGGTTTATTGTGTGATCAAACCATTGTTTATACAGCTTACATCAAGTCTTCCTATGAGCCTCCAAAAATAACATATGGAGATGATGATAAACTGCTCATAAAAATGACTCTTGAAAATGTTCACATCGATTCCTTCGTGTCTTATAAAAGTTCTTGGACATTGTGTGATACGGTAGCGGCAGAACTAGAGGTTAATCTTGATTCAGTTTTTTTCGACCTCACTGTCCATCCCTTTGAGAATGACGATGGGGAGTGGGAGTACGGTATCAAATTTAACGAAGTTAAATTAGGTAAAATTTATTTTTCCTATCCTGTTGTTCCTGATTTCGTGGTGACGTGGCTCAATTCCTATGTAAATAATGAGCTGGGTCATCTCTTAAAATCAGATTTTGGAAAAAAATTTCGACAGGCCATTGAGCGAAAAATTAAAGATATTTTAGATTAGGAAACCTGTCGAAATTCTGTCATTGCGATTGTCATCCCAACCTCTATCCGCAGACAAATAGCGGGGCCCACAGACGTAGCAATCTAATATTGGATTCTTCATAGCCTGCATGTTATAAGCATTCCCATTATGAGACAGAGTGTGCTTATCATTATCGCAGGTATCATTCTTCATCATTTACCTGCAAGCCTTGCCATAGCAGATCCTCAATTTATTATTAATCCCTATCTCGTTGTAAAACCTATCAATTGGGCTGTTAATATGGAAGCAAAAATCACCAACGCAACAACAGATAAAGAGCTTCATGAAATTTGGAGAAGTCTTTTAAACAAGTACGAATATTATCTAAAGTACAAGAAGCTTACGATGCTTTCGCAATGTTCACGGCACGAGTGGAAGCAAACGAGGCTCGTTCTCTTAGAGTTTTTGAGTAAAACTTATTTAAAGCTTTCAAAAGTGGGGCAAGCTTCTCTCTCAAAAGAGGCTCATGTTTTGTATTATTCCCTGATTCAAGTCAGTGAATTTGGTTTGAGAGATTTGAGCCAGAAGCTTTACCCTTATATGGTAACGGCTGAGGGTTTTTCCCTATTTAAAAAATTAACGCTTCTCTATTACGAAGCCACTCCTGAAAATGAAAGCGAAGAAATAGAATACCGTGAAGATCTGTCCTATCTTATAGCTCTATGGGCCGACATGTTGTTTCATTCTAAGTCGTTAAATGTTGCAGATAATGAAATTTTGCAGATTCGAGGATATATTCATGCTGCTCAAAAATATGTGGATCAGAATGCGAGTGAGGATCCAATCTTTTTCTCTCAAAATAATTCCACTGACACCGTGGACCGTATCTCTTTTATTGAAAGTATAATGAATGTGCACATAGCAGATTTAGGTTCAATCTTATGGGGACATTATCTGATTGGATTTTTCTGCGACTGCGACAAACTTATGCTCAATGTGAACAGAGTGACTACGGCTCAAGAGCTAAAGCTGCTTTCATTAGGTGAACTTAGGACCAGAGGATCTGATGTTCATAGTCTGCCTGACCTTTATGTGAAAAAGGATAGTAGTTTTTTTCTATTTCTTCAGGGGATTGCTGTAGAACTGAGCTTTAATTTAGAACTGATACAAATTATTGCAAGATCTTCTTCCGATCGTTTTCTCAATAATAGGTTGCATAAAGTTCAACGATTCAATTCCGACCCAGTTGCCCAGGATCAATACATTGTAAGACTGATTGTCCAAGCTCTCAATAACAAGGCAGGAGAAGTTTTGACTTGTTTTGAATCTATGACCCGCTTGAGGAAAGATTTTTTTAGTATATGGATTAAAAAACTTCCCAAAGATCTTTTTAGCGATTTGATTCAATCTCTGTGTGAGAATTTAAAGACGGATGATTCCAGGAGTAATCGTCTTCATGTGGTTCAAATTCTTGGCTCTATTTTTTCCTGTGGGAGTTTTCACACGCCACGTATGCCACTGCCTGTAGCCCAGTTGCTCTACAATACTTATATGGAAGACAAGGAAGAGCAGGTAAGAAATCAAGCATTAAATGTCATTTCACGATTTCTGGGTATGAGTCCTGATGTTGGATTCGAATATTTCGCTTTCCTCAACAGAGATGCTTGCGATATTATTTTAGATGGCAACAGTGAAGCAGCTTATTTTTTATTTCAGTTCAATAATATTGGAGTATTTGAAAGAAAAAAAAAGAACGACATCATTGAGGAAGGTTGTTTTACTGCAGATATCAACTATCGAGGAAAACCGTTTCAGGGTGCAGTATCCTTTCAGAAAGTTTCTCTTGATAAAAAAGAGGTGTGGAGAATTCAGAGCACTATCGATGGACTTGAATTTGACGGAAAGTGGAAAGTTAAAAACTATGGGGAGCCCTGTGTGAACTTAACTATCTTAGTTGCTCAAGTGTCCATGCACGGTGAAAAGTGTTTTTTTATAGGGGTTGTTGATGGATACTTAGACATTGATATTAAGGGATACATAGTTACTGAAGAACAATATGAACAGTTTAATGTACATAATTTTTCAAAGAATAAATTTATTGGATATTTTCATTTCGATGATTAATTTTCAAACATCGGAAGATAATCTAAGTTTGATTCTAAGATAAGTAGTGACATTGCAATGTTGTAAAAGTCATAAGTGTTACTGACCCAAGCATATTTCAGCTCGTGTTTAAGAAGACTGATAACGTCAGGCTTAACCCTCTCAAAATATTTTTTAAAATCCAGGTCAGTGTTCTCAAATGGGTCACAGTATTTTTTCCTTACTTCTTTATTGTCTTGCCATAATTCTTCATTCAAATAATCAAACGCTTTTTCCTTTGTCTTATCAAAATCATAATCTCCGCACCCAAAAAGAACTGAGATTCCTGCTGCTGTCAGTGCCGCCGTCGTGCTGTCGATTTTATGAGAGGGTGAATATCGAACAGAACCGTCCGAGTTCATAGATGACTTTACATAGTCTACAGCTTTGCGAATTGTCGAAGCAGGCACTTCAATCATAACATCCCTGCAGGACCTCAACGCCTGGATTTGGACGATGGTTACTGAACCTTCATCATCTTTAAAGCCGGGTTCGTAATACCACCCGCCACGAGAACTTTGATTTTCACAAATAAAGCGTGCTGCTTCATGAAGAGATGAGGTCATGTCTTCATTATCTTCAGCCATGCCATAGAATTGAGAGAGAAACAACGTTGCAAACCCGTGTCCGTACATGGAGTTACGATCAGAAACCAAAAAACCACCATGAATACCTTGATTTTCAAGAAGATATTTTTTTAGTTTTTCAAGATTTTCATGATAAGGGCTACTGGTACCTAGACCTGAACCAAGAATGGCAAGCCCAGCCAGTGAGGAAATCGCGATGGGGTATAATCCACCATCCCATGTCCCATCTTCGTTTTGTTTCGAAGAAAGAACGACTACGCCTTTTTGAATGATATCATCCTGCGCCATGAGAAAATTGGAGGCGAAGATGAAGATAATGATGATTAAAGGAATGAATAAAAATCTAAATGGAGAAACTCTCATAAATCCAAAGCATATTTTTTCATTTTTCGGTATAAAGTTCCACGAGAGATGCCAAGGTGAGTCGCTGCGTTTTTTTTATTACCATGCTCTTTTTTGAGCAGGTCTTCTATATATCTTTTTTCGATATCTTTGAAATGAGTTCCAAAAGAACCAGTCGTCTGCAACTCGCTCAGAAGAGCGCTCCAATGAATTGTTTCTGATTCTGCCAATGCAGCAAGTCTAAATACTGTATTTTTTAACTCTCGAATATTACCAGGCCAGTCCTGTGATTGAAGCGATTCTAAAACTTGTCTCTCGATCGATTTTCCTCGAAGCTTTGCAAAATACTGGGCAAGCGGTTCAATGTCTTTTTTTCTCTCCCTCAAAGCCGGAAGAAATAGAGGAAGAACATAAATTCGATAGTAAAGATCTTCCCGGAATTTTTCCTTCTCCACTTTTTTTCTCAAATCCTGATGAGTGGCACAAACAACGCGCACTGAAATTTTAACCTGCTGTTCACTTCCTACGGGTGTGATCATGCCAGTTTCTAAAACTCGAAGAAGTTTTGTCTGTTGATCTAGAGGCAATTCAGCAATTTCGTCTAGAAATAAAGTGCCCTGGTTTGCCAGTTCAAAAGCGCCTCTTTTTGTTTTGTGTGCGCCCGTGAAAGAGCCTTTAGCATGACCAAACAACTCGCTTTCAAAAAGCTCCTGAGGGATTGCTCCACAATTAATAGCTATAAATTCACCTGGAAGTTTGCTTTCTTCATGAAGTGCACGGGCCACAAGTTCTTTACCTGTGCCAGATTCCCCAAGAATCAACACGGGTTCAAAAAGTCTTGAAAATTTTTGAATGAGTTTAAAAACTGAAAACATCGATTGCGATTGTGTCAAAATCCCATGAAATGGATTTTGTGTAAGCTGTCCCATGTTTTCTGCGTGATTATGGATGGATACTTGCATTTCAGTTTGTCCAATTTTAATGATGTTATGGTTGAGCAACTTTTCTTTTTGAATTCTTCTTCCGTTAAGAAAAGTTCCGTTTGTGCTTTCTCTATCTTCCAGAAAGTATGAGTCCATGTGCTGTACAATCCGACAATGAAGTCTAGAGGCATAGTTGTCTTGAAGAACAAAATCGTTCAGCGGGTTGCTTCCTAGGCTAAAGGGAAAACCTGTGATAGTAATATGCTCGTTTTGAAACGCAAGGATAAGTGATTGGGTGTGAAGAACAGCATCCATCGAGTTGAAATTAAGAACCCGTGTAAAAGGCCGGTCTGACATGTGTGTGGGGTTATCGTGAGGTTGTAACTTTTGTCAAGAAATATGCACTATTATAATTGTGATGTTCTTGTTATCGGCTCTGGCATTGCTGGTTTATCGTGCGCCTATAAACTCTCTCAATCTGGGTTCAAAGTCCTTGTTGTAGCTAAGGAGTCCATTCGAGAAACTGCAACACATTATGCTCAAGGTGGGATTGCAGCTGCCACAGATAAAAATGACTTAAGCTCCCACATTCAGGATACGCTCAAAGCGGGGGACGGTTTGTGTGACCGTTCTGTCGTTGAAACGATTCTCAATCTTGCCCCTCAAGTGATTAAAGAATTAATAGAAATCGGGGTCCATTTTTCCCAGGAAAATGGAAAGTACCATTTAACAAGAGAGGGTGGGCATTCTTCTCGTCGTGTTTTTCATTATGAAGATGTTACCGGGCTTGAGATTCAACGCGCTTTAACCTTACACATCAAGCTTCATCCTTCCGTTGAAATATGGGAAAACCACATGGCTATTGATCTTATTGTTCAGAACAATCAGTGTCGCGGGGCTTATGTTCTGGATATCAAAACATCTGAAGTAAAAACTATTGAGGCCAAAGCCTGTGTTTTAGCAACCGGTGGAGCAGGAAAAGTTTATCTCTTTACTTCGAATCCTGACATGGCAACAGGTGATGGAGTAGCGATGGCAGCACGACGTGGAGCCATCATCAAAAACATGGAGTTTTTTCAATTTCATCCGACTTGTCTTTATAATCCAAAGGCAAAATCTTTTTTGATTTCAGAAGCCGTTCGAGGGGAGGGAGGACAACTCATTTTATCGAATGGATCTTCTTTTATGGAGAAATATCATCCTTTAAAATCTTTGGCTCCTCGGGATGTTGTAGCTCGTGCCATCGACTCTGAAATGAAAGCCTCTGGCGCCGATTGCGTGTACTTAGATATTTCCAGAAAACCTGCTTCTACGATTAAAAAAATGTTTCCTCACCTCTATAAAAAATGTCTTGAGTTTGGATTTGATATGACAAAAGAACCAATTGCCGTTGTGCCAGCAGCTCATTATTCATGTGGCGGTGTAGCTACCGACCTTCGAGCCAGAACCTCAATTCCAGGTTTGTATGCTATCGGGGAGGTTGCTTGTACTGGCCTTCACGGGGCGAATCGATTGGCTTCAAATTCCCTTATGGAGGCTGCTGTCATGGCAGACTTAGCCTCTGTTGATATCGTTAGCTCTTGTCATTCTGAGCTCCTTCGTCAGAGGCTTTCAGGGCAAGTTCCAGCGAAGAATCTCAAAACCTCATGCTCTTTGGGTGAGGGCATTCCACTTTGGAACGAAGACAACACTCAAAACCCATTGGAAAAAGTCCGAGTCAGTCATGCCTGGGACGAAATTCGTCGTCTTATGTGGAACTATGTGGGTATTGTCCGCTCCGATAAGCGCCTAGAATTAGCACATGAGCGTCTTAGAATTATTCAGGATGAAATTCAGCAATATTACTGGCAGTACAAAGTGACAAAAGACTCTTTAGAGTTGCGCAATATAGCAACTGTTGCTGCTCTTATCATTGAAAGCTCTCGCCAGCGAAAAGAAAATTGTGGCCTACATTACAATATCGATAACGCTTGCGAATACTAGATATCTTTATCTGAAACGGTTTTTCGACCATTTGCCTTGCAGCGTGCAATGGCTTTATTGAGAAGCTCTGTAACTGCTTTGCTCAGAGCGTCTGCTGCGTTGCCGCTTGTGTTGCAGCCTTTGCTTTTAATATAATCTTTTACTTTAGATTGAACGATAAGAATTTCTGCCATTTTTTTCTCCTTTCTAAGTCATTTGAGGATTCCCTCTGTCATTCAGGGGACAGAAGGTCCAAAGAATCCAATATTTAAGATAGTAACAAAAAAAAAGACATGAACAAGAGATTTATTGAACTGACAACGTGAATTGGCACAGTTTTTGATTTCAAAACCGTCAGGCAGGTTTTCAGATTTATTGATTTCGCCCTAACTTAACGTCTTCATCTGTTGTGTAAAAAATGTAACTGATTGGCTGTCCTCGCTGGTTTGGAAACAAGGAACACATCGCAAATCCAAACGGAAACTCGCAAAGAAGTGCCACTGAGTTATTAATTTGATTTTGGTAACCATAGCCTACTAGCTCAGAGTTGGATGGTTGTGGTGCAAACGGTGAAAAGAGCGCATAGTGCCGAATTCCTTGAAGATAAAAACTTCTTAATTGATAAGCGCCTGTAACGGGGGATGACGAAACACGTCCGACAAAAATATAACCACGGCTGACATGATTAGTATCAAATTCTACTTCATTGACAGCTTTTAAAACAGGAATTGTCCCGCCACCACCTGGTCGCCGTTCAGTTGTTTGAGCCAGAATAAGAGTGCCCGTCACTGGTGCAGGAGATAAACTTAATGTGAGCTGGGTTATTGTAGTTCCGGCCGGCGTTGAAACGACCGCTTCCGGAGCCTCTTCACCGCATCCCATTAAGAGAATCGATACAATTGCTAAAAATAATATATTTCTCTTCATATTGTCCACTGGCCTCCTGTCTCAATACTCATAAAGTGCAAGTCATATTCCACTTGAGAAATAATTATTATCGTTATGAAATTATTGGTCTATTTTATATATAAGTTTGTTTTAAGATATACGGTGCCCTTGTCCAAGAAGTGTTCAAAAAGTAGATGGTCAGTGGAATAAATATAATAATATTAATAGATTATATGTGCAAGTTAAAAGGACTGAGAGGTGTTCAAAGAATTAACAGATCTTTGTCATTGCGAGGCACGAAGAGCCGTGGCAATCTTAAATATCGATCCTTCGCTTGTGCTCAGGATGACAGGGAAGCTCCCTGAATAGTAGGCATTTACAGAGCCAAAGCTCTTTTTTTGCGAAGAAGCTGTTCAGAGTGCTCTTTTGGGAGCAAAAGATCATTTTTGTGACGAACATGCTGCGAATATTTCGTTGTAATATGCTCTTCTGCTAAAGTAATGGCCTCTACAGGACATGCTTCTTCGCAAAGACCGCAGACGATACAACGTCCCATATGAATATCAAATACTTTGGGGTAGCGTTGCATGTCCAAAAGAAAACTGGATTTGGATTCAGTCGTATTGGGTTCTATATAAATAGCATCAGAAGGGCAAATGGCTTCACATAGTTTGCAAGAAACACAGCGGTAAGTTCTTCCTTCTTTATCAGAAGGAACAAGGCGCGGGAATCCACGGTAGCCTGAAGGGGTTTTCCACTTTTCTTCAGGATATTGGAGTGTAACCTTTTTTTTAAACATGTGTGAAAGAGTGATAAAAAGCCCTTTGAAAAGTGCTAAAACAGTAAAAATATTATAGAAAAATTTTTTCATGAGAGAAAAAAACATACTATTCTCAAGAATATTTGGCAATCCACTTCACATAAACACGTGTCACCCTGAATGCTTTCCCTGTCACCCTGAGTGTAACGAAGGGTATAATCACGAATTATATCTTTCGCTATGCTCAAGATGACAA
>JACOXK010000004.1 GCA_016182335.1 Deltaproteobacteria bacterium
GCTATCAAAAAAGACCCGTGCAATATAGAGCTAGCTCTCTGGGGTGAGGACTTGATGGACGTGATTGCACAACGAGCACTCACTCGCGAACTTTTTGACCTTGTAGAAGAATATCAGAAAAAAGGCCCCAGATTATTTTATGAGGCCGGCCAGCCTAAATCCGCTTCTTAATCAAAGAAGCTTAGTCGCCAATTCGCTTAGTGCCGACCTCTCTCCTTTAGAAAGCGTTATATGACCTGCAAGTGGTACGTCTTTAAACCTCTCTACAACGTAAGTTAATCCGTTATTCGAGGAATCAATGTAGGGGTTATCAATTTGATAACAATCTCCCGTGAGCACAATTTTAGTGTTTTCCCCAACGCGTGTCATAATTGTTTTAATCTCATGAGGGCTTAAATTTTGAGCTTCGTCCACAATTAGATATTGATTTGGAATGCTTCTGCCGCGAATATAGGTTAGGGGCTCAATGTTCAACATCCCCTGGTTGATAAGATCCCGATAACCTGCAGCAGCTCTCTTATAGTATTCCTTGTTCGTACCTCCCAAAATAAATTCGATGTTATCAAAAATAGGTTGCATCCACGGATTAAGCTTTTCCTCAACATCTCCAGGCAAGAAGCCAATATCCTTTCCCATTGGAAATATAGGGCGGCTTACCAGGAGCTTATGATAATGTCCCTCGTCGATCGTTTTATAGAGGCCTGCAGCTAAAGCTAGAAGTGTTTTCCCAGTACCTGCTTTGCCGATAAGACTGACCAAAGGAATACTGTCATCTAAGAGAAGATCCAGAGCAAAATTCTGTTCTATGTTTTTTGGATGAATACCCCACGCTCCTTCTTTTTTTCGAATCAATGGAAATATTTGTTTTTTATCAGATTGATAACGTCCGTAGGCAGTGTAGTGAGGATCTTCTGCGGATTTTAGAACAACAAATTCATTTGGATAAAAATGATATTTTTCTTCAGAGAGTTCTATTTTTCTTTCAGAAAAAAATTGATCTACCACTTCTTTAGGAACTTCAAGAGATCGAAAACCAGAATAGAGATTTTCGATTTCTACAGATGAAGCTTCATAGTCTTCGGTAGGAATACCCAAGGCATCAGCCCTCACACGCAAATTAACGTCTTTTGTAACAAGTACAAGTTTTCTATCTTTCTCTTTTTGGTATCTTTTTGACGCAGCTAGCAATATGGAATCTGTGAGACTATCACTTCTCATTTCGGGAGGAATTTTGCCGGCGACCTCCTCAAGGCCTAAGTCAACTTTAAGAGTCCCGTCATTGTCCAGAGAGATGCCTTCAGTAAGCGCTCCTTTCTTTCGCAAATCATCCAAATATCGCACCACTTCCCTAGCATTTCTTCCTGTTTCGTCCAAATTGCGCTTAAATTTATCTAATTCCTGAATTACAGAGAGACAAATAACCACTTCACTGCTTGCAAATTTAAAAAGAGACTGCGGATCATACAAAAGAACATTCGTATCCAGTAAAAATCTTTTCATGTGTGTGGCCTCCTTACTTTATTGTCATTGCAGGCGAGTGGAACGAGCGTGGGAGTCTTACCGAATGGTCTCAACAACCTCAGTTTAGCAAAAAACTTTTTTTAAGGCGAGAAATAAAAAAGCCGAGTTTTTCAACCCGGCTTTTTTGTTTGTTATATCAACTCTATCGTCAAAGACTTGATATTATTCTTTCGTTTCAACCATTCCCTGCACATCCAAATTCTCAACTTGTTCAGATGATTTGGTTACATCTGAAGTAGAAATTGGATCTACATCTGATTTAATGGGAGCAGAAAGTATTAACATTGCTGAGTGAATACTAGCAAGACTTTCAGATACGATACGTGCTGCATTTTCTTTACTTATACTTGAAGTATCGGTTTGAGCCACAGTACTCTTAGATGTCTCTGAAGTTGTGCTCTGTGTCGTTATATTTGATACATCTGCATTCTCTTCAGGCGATCCTTCACCTTGTTGTTCACTGTTGCCTTGGTTCTCTTTCATCTTGTCTTCGAGAAGACGTTGTTTTTCTTCCTGAGCTATCTGTAATGCATCAGAAGTAGGAAGGACAACAACTTCATCTTTTTTTAGTTTAAGGGAAAACTTAGCCTCTCCGACTTTAGATAGCTTTTCAAAGCTACGAGCTCCAAATCTTGCTTGCATGAATGTTGGATGCATATGAGTGACTCCATACACAATAACATCACCATCGATAGATTCAGAATCTTGTGCTTTTCCCTTAAATTCATATCTGAATTCCGCATTCTTATCATCAGTATAATTATAGATAAATCGAATGCTTCCATCCCGCTCGTCATAAAGTGACAACTCAAACAACGTGCTAGGAACTTCAAATTCGCTTAAACGAAAATGGTCGATACGAAGCTTGTCTTCTCCATCTTTACCAAATTGAACTTCTAGTTTTACAGGTTCGGATCCTTCACGAACAATCTCCCCTTCATACAGTTTACCCTGTTCCAGATGAATAAGTGACAACTGCACTTCTTTATCCTGCCCAGTTTTATCTGAGGCTGGAACATCGTTTCTTGACCTACCACAGCCCATCAATGCCATGGTAAAAATACTGAAAATGACGACTGACTTTTTCATTTTCGTTTCCTCCTTATAAATGTCTATCGAAAGAACCATTCTTTCGATGCGAGGAACCCTAGAGCAACCCTCATGCCAGATTTTTTTTAAAAAACATGTCAATAAAATTGACTACTTATAAATTTATCTCCAGTTTAAGATGCCAATTTTTGCCCTTTTAGTGACAATTTCCGTCACCTCGCACTCTAAAACACACTCAACTCTAAAAAAACGGAGGATGGAGAGAAGAAACAGAGCATTTTTGAGAGGCCGTCACGGAGGGTTTGCGGGCATGGTTTTTGCGAATGCAAAAGAGCGAACCCGAGTGCCGAGCGACATTTTCCACGCTGGGGAAAATGATCGCGTGCCGATAAAAAATGCTCTATTTCTTCTCTCGAATATGCGTAAAAAACCCCCAAATACAACAAAAGCCTGGACATGCCAGGCTTTTGTTGGAGAGAGGAGTAGTGTGTGAAATCTGCCAGGATGGACCTGACAGACATTTTATAAACTTTAAATATTCTTCTTCTCTTTATTTCTCCTTGGTTATTGCACTTTTGTACCCAGACATACGCTCAAAGAACCCCATATGTTTTACCTCAAATCTAATAAACTTTTTCACATGTGGCTATGAGCAAAGGCTGTGCCAGAAAGGCCAACAGTATTATTCAGTAGTTCTCAGAGGTTATAAAAACAGAGAAAATGAAGTGACAAATTATGGCAGAATGTGGGCATTTTTTGTCATTCGGAAAAAAAAGGCTGCCTTTAAAAGGCAGCCCTTGTGGGAATATCGATCTACTAGATCCCAGCTAGATATCCTCGTTTTACTCGGGATATGTGCTGAGATGACAAAGGACCAAACTTATTCGTTCCCCGCCGTCGGTAGGGATTCTGGTGTAGGTTTTACTTCTTCAACTGGTTGAGATGCTGGTATTGTTGGCTCAGTTACTACAGGAGCACTTGCTGGCTGGCTCGCAGGTGTTGTTGGTTCAACAACTGGTGCACCGACAGTTGGCTCTGTACCTGCAGCAGGTGTCTGAGCAGCAATAACTACTACAGAAACTGCAAAGGTCGCTTGTGCAACACGGTCTTCTGGTTTTTTTGAAACAACTAATTCTTTAGATTGTTCATCTTGAACCAAATTCCATGTATCTACTGTTCCACTCACAGACTTTCCACCACCTGCAATTTTTCCATTTAAAACATAAGCAACGTTGTTAGCTTTATCTGTGACGGTCAATGCTAACACTCCGTTGAGAAGATCCAATTCTGTAACTTGAATCTGATCATCTTTTCGAGCATTGATCGCTGCAAAATTCTCAAAATCCTTACCGTCAATTTCAATGAAACTAACATAAGTTTCGACTGTGGAACGGTCTGCAGAAACTCGGTCATCGAACTGAAGTGAAATTGCTAAAGGATTCTCCGAACCTTTCTCTGGAGCTTTAAACTCCTTCACGGCTGGATTTGCTTCAGAGGGTGAGCTCACTTGTGCAATAGATTCTCCAACCAATTTTTCACCCTTTGCAAGATTGATAAGATGATCTTCTCTTACTCGACCGCAGGAAACTAATAGGAGTCCCACTCCTAAGACACTTAACATTACATTTTTCATTTAATTACCTCCTTATTACAGTTTAAATGCATTCAGGGATTACTAGGAGTGTATAGGAATTGCTTTAACTCTTGTCAACGACTTTATTTTCGAACTCGCGAACCTGGAGAGTCAATTTTTCGATTCTGTCAGAGAGTTCGATAACTTCTGCTTCCAAAGGAGTGAGAAAGGAAGAAATTGCCTTTTTCATGATTGATTCAATAAAATTTTTCGAAAATTTAACAGGTGGAAGATTTTGGGCGCTGGCTAATAAATTCATTATGATTTTTTTGAGTGATGATGAACTTCTTCAGAAAATATCTTAGATCCCTTATTCTTGACAGTTTTTTTCGAGAGCGTTTCGACCTTTTGAGATAATTTATCATAGTCCTTAAGAGTAGGAATACCCAGAAAATGGAGAACTTTTTCACTTTGATCAGGAAGTTGTGTTAGAAAAGAACTCGCCTGCACGGCTACAACATGAAGTAGAGGATAACCAGACAGCTTTTTTGAAATTTCAGCTAACCGTTTCTTCCCCTCTTTTTGGGCATGTGCAGTCAGATCAAATAGTTTTGACACATCTTTTGAAATGTCTTTTGGTAAAACATAATCAAATTTTTTCTTAAGGACTTCGGATACGTTGTCCAGGTTTACAACAAGCTTAGCCATGGGCATTACAGTATGATGCCGCTCTTTCAGAGTCAAGTTTGAAGGTCTTTGACGCGAAGTTGGACTGAGGTAATCCCTCGCCACTCATGAAGTTCAGGAACATAAGCCAAATCAACACTTTCAGAAAGTGTTTGCGCAACATCAGCTTTATTAAAGGCTATTGCCTCCCTGACTTTTGTCTTACTTTTTACAAAAAGCTTTAAATGTTTTTCGCCAACAATTTTAGAGGTTGAAATTTTAAGATTTCTAGACGCAAACACGGGCTCTGGATTCGAAACACCAAAGGGTTCAAGATACTTGATTTCCCTCACAAATTCTTCTGTCATACACTCAAGATCGGCTTCTGCATCTAATGTCAATCGAGGAATAAAACTTTGCTTGTTTGTTCGCTGCTCTACTGCAGTGTGAAAACAATGTGCAAAGTCTAAAAATTTTTCTTTGCGAACAGAAAGCCCTGCAGCTGCAGCGTGCCCTCCACACTGTTCAAGATGTTCCCTACAAGAAAGAAGAGCCTGTGTCAGATCAAAACCTGCAATCGATCTACAAGAACCCTTGCCCATTCCATCTTCCAAAAAGGCAACGACAACGGCAGGTCTATAATATTTTTCGACTAACTTAGAAGCAACGATACCAATCACACCTGGGTGCCAGAGGTGGGAACCTACAACAATGCACTTGTCTGTAATGAACCCCAGAACACTGTCTAAATTAGATTGCCACGGGGAGCTTTGCTCCCCACGCAATGACATAGAAACTTCGTCTCGCACCGTAAATGACAAAGCTATAAACTGGCAAGCTTCTCTAAAAATCCTCTCTTGAATATTTCTTCGCTCCTTATTTTTTTTCTCTAAAAATTCTGCCAACTCGCAGGCACGGCTCTCATCTTCAGTTGTTAAAAGTTCAACAATAATCTGGGCATGATCAATTCTACCCCCTGCATTAATTCTAGGGCCAATACCAAAACCAACACTTTGTGACGTAATCTCAGTATTTAAAATACCAGCTTTTTCCATAAGAGCTCTTAACCCCACCCGCTTACAGTGGTTCAGCACTTTTAATCCGTTGGCGATAAGAATTCGATTCACTCCTTGGATGGGAACCATATCAGTAATAGTCCCCAAGGCGACAAGATCTAAATAATCTTTAATATCTGGCTCTTGCCTATCTTTGAAGTAACCTGTTTCTCGAAGATGTAACCTGGTAGCCATCACCAGATGAAATGCAACACCTACACCTGATAAAGTTTTTTGCGGATATTTACAATCGAGCCTTTGATGATTCAAGAAAGCGTAAGCTGGTGGATGCCCAGATTGAATCTGGTGATGATCTGTAATAATAACGTCCATTCCCTCACTCTGAATGAGGCGAATCTCTTCATGGTTGGCCGTACCGCAATCACAGGTAATAACAAGTTTTGTATCTTGTGCTTTTAGTTTTTCAAGAATACCAGGATTCAACCCATACCCCTCCCGAATTCTATGTGGGATGTAATAATAAACGGTCGCCCCTATATTTTTAAAAAACTGGAAGAGAAGGGAAGCGCCTGTCGTGCCATCCACATCGTAATCACCATAAACACAAATCATTTCTTGTGTTAAGAGCGCTCTTTCAATTCTTTGGACGGCTTTTTCCATATCTTGAAGTAGAAATGGAGACGGAAGACTTCGAAGAGATGGGTTGAGGTAGTCCCTTGCTTCGTCAAGACTTTGAATTCCTCTTTGAATGAGAAGTCTACAAGTCAAAGGAGAAAGCTTTAATTCTTTCGAAAATTCTTGAACTAAACTTTCTTTCGAATCTAAAAAATGCCACGTCGTTTTCTGAGCTGACAAAGATACCTCTTTCTATATGCTACATGCTGTAGGTTATAAGTTATAAATCAAACAGGCAAGAAAAAGAAACACTTACGATGACAGAGAAGAAGCCTTCACCTGACGGTTGTGAATCCATAATAAAACAGGAGAAGCAACAAAAACAGTTGAATAGGTTCCAGAAATCATACCAACCAACAGTGTTAGAGAAAAGTCATGTATGATACCACCACCATCAACAAAAAAGGCTATAACAACAAAAAGAGTTAAGAGTGTTGTCAAAATAGTTCGGCTTAAAGTTTCATTCACACTTTTGTTCACAAGGTCTTTAAACAAATCTTGACCACGAGACTGAACATTTTCTCGAATTCTATCAAAAATAACAATCGTATCGTTGATAGAGTACCCAACAATAGTGAGAAGTCCTGCAACGATAGACAAATTAAACTCTTTTTGAAGGAAAGAAAGAACACCCATCGTCACAATAACGTCATGAACAAGGGCAAGGATAGCGCCTGGCGCATATTTATATTCAAATCGAAACCAAATATAGATGAGAATCAGAATAAGTGAAAACAACACAGAGAGGAGCCCTGCAAGTTTCAAGTCACTTCCTACTTTTGCTCCTACCATATCCATGCGGCGAATATCGACTGCGCCCTTCTGTGCAAAAACATCTGTAACTTTTGCACTAAACTCAGCTAATGCCTGTTCTTCTGTCTGAGTCTGATCGCTTTTCTTTAAATTCTTGGATTTGAAAAGAATGAGATATTCATGAGAGTCTTGCTCACCAAAGCTTTGAACCGAAGCCTCCCGAAAACCAGAGCTTTCAAGAGTTTGTCTTACAGATTCGATCCCAGGGTCTTTGGAAAATTTTAACTGCATCTCTACACCGCCAGCAAAATCAATACCGTAATTCATGCCTCGAATAAACATAGACCCAAGTGAAGCTACAATGACAATAAGTGATAGAAGCAAAAAAACCTTTTGCCTCCCTAAAAAATCAAAATTGGAATTCTTTTTAATAATTCTTATAAAACTCATTTAAATACTCAAGTTTTGAACCATTCTTCTTTTCATAAAGAATGAAAAAATAAACTTTGAAATATAAAAAGCAGTGAACATAGAAGAAATCAGTCCTATAATCAATGTCACAGCAAAACCTTTAATAGAACCCGTTCCATATTTCAAAAGTACAAAAGCAGCTATAAGAGTTGTGACGTTAGAATCCAATACCGTCCACCAGGCCCTGGAGAACCCAGCCTCAACAGCAGCGTTTGGCATTTTTCCAAGATCTAATTCTTCTCGAATACGCTCATAAACAATAACGTTAGAATCAACAGCCATACCAATAGTCAAAGCAATGCCCGCAATCCCGGGTAATGTAAGAGTTGCCTGAAACATGGCAAGAACTGCTAAAATCAAAATGAGGTTTAAGAATAATGCAACATCAGCAACAGCACCCGACAGCTTGTAATAAAAAAGCATGAAAATAAAGACTGCAAGAATTCCTATAATCGTTGCCTTTTGGCCTTGTTTAATGGAATCCTCACCCAAAGATGGACCAATTGTTCTTTCAAAAAGGAAATCAAGAGGAGCTGGTAAAGCCCCTGCTCTTAAAACAATAGAAAGCTGTTGTGCTTCTTTTTGCTTTTCTTCAACCGTGCCAGCACCTAGCGTAATCGTACCCTTTCCGTCTGTCAGATGCGCCTGAATAGCCGGAGCACTCATAACCATACCATCTAACATAATAGCCATTCTCATTCCCTTATTTTCAGGTTTAGTCACATCACCCAGCGCTTTTGCCCCTTTTGCGCTAAATTCAAAAGCAACAATCGGTTGATTGGTATTGCCGTCTCTTGAAGGATAAGCATCTTTTAAATATTCGCCTGAAACAGCTACTGTATTAGTCACTAGATAGGGAACCCTTTCGATAGTACCTGTTTGAGGATCCTCGCGGCGCTCAAATCGAACGACATAGCCATTTGGAATTTTGTTAGACATTTCAATATTTAGCTTTTGAACAAAATCAGAAAATTTTTCTCCTGTTTTTTCATCGCCTTCTTTAAAAGAAATATTTTTTTCTTTTTGAACCTGGTCTACAACCTGCGCAAGAACGCGAATCTCATTTGTCACAGGGTCTTTAAACCGGCTGGGGTCATATTGAGGAGTTCCATCTTGACCTTGCCCTTCTTCGATTCCATAAGCTAATCGAAATTCCAATTGTGCAGTTCTACCCACAATATCTTTTGCTTCTTTGGGGTTTTTATATCCAGGAATTTGAACAATGATACGATCATTTCCTTGTGTTTGAATGCTGGGCTCAGCCACACCAAATTCATCGATACGATTACGAATTCGTTCAAGTGTTTGATCCAAAGACTGTCTTAAAAGTTGAGCTTCGTAATCTTTTTTATAGGTAAAAATAATTTCAAGCCCTTGAGCTGAATCGGTTGCAAGCCCACCTTGCCAACGAGAGTGAACTTTGTCGCGAATATCACCCAGTTTATCCTCTGAAGCCGCTACAACTTTAAGCTTTGTAGTTCCTGGGATATGAGAAACTTCACTGACAGAGTTTTCAAGAATAGATTTTAAAAAATCGACTTCTCTGGCAGCGGCAGCAACAAGAGTTTCATCACGTCGAAGCCCCATCACTATATGGACACCACCTGCCAAATCCAACCCTAAATTTAATTTTTTTGAAGGTAAAAAATCTCGCAACCATACGGGCTTCATTTTTTCCATTGATATAAAGGAAGGAAGTAAATAAACAACACACAGAAGGACGATAAAGACAATACCTCCCAACTGCCAGCGCAAACCTGATCTCATATTTATTTTAAATCAACTCTTACTTTTGTTGCCCTTCGACTACCTTACCAGCAATATGAGATTTCGCAATCTTCACTTTGACATTTTCAGAAATTTCTACGGTAACAACAGAATCCGTAACTCCCGTCACTGTTCCATAAAGACCACTTGATGTGACAACTTCATCCCCTCTTTGAAGTTTATCTAAAAGTTCCCGATGATTTTTAGCTCTTTTTTGCTGAGGCCTAATGAGAAGAAAATAAAAAATTGCAAAAATGAGACCGAAGAAAAGCAACTGCTGTACTACTGGAGAAAATTTTGGCACCACATCAGCTGCCCATAACATATTAATCATAATCGAACTCCCTCTCCGTCATTCAGAGCCGATACGGGCCCGCCACACTCACTGCGTTCGCTCGCAATGACAATGCTCGAAACAACAGATTTGTCAGGTTATAGAAACATTTAAAAACCTTGTCAAATGCGAAACGTTGAAATTTTATCTTCTAAAATGGCAACTCGTAGCCTTTTCATAAGATGGATGTAGAAGTGAAGATTGTGCCATGTGTTCAGACGAGAAGCTAAAATTTCTCGCGCCATAAAAAGATGTCTTAAATAAGCTCGGGAATAGTTTTTGCACGTGTAGCACTCACAATTGGAATCTAATGGCTTATCGTCTTCAACATATTTTTGATGGGAAATCGTAAGTGCACCCTCCGAAGTGAAAAGCTGCCCATTTCTTCCATGACGGGTAGGCAAAACACAGTCGAACATATCCACTCCGGACTTAACAGCTTCCACCAAGTCTTGAGGTGTACCAACGCCCATTAAATATCTGGGCTTGCTTTCAGGTAACAAAGAAGCTGTAAATTGCGTCATTTCATAGAGAGTTTCTTTATCCTCACCTACACTTAAACCGCCAATGGCGTAACCATTGAAATCCAGCTCTTTCATACATAGAGCAGATTGTTCTCTTAATTCTTTGTACATCCCACCTTGCACAATTCCAAAAAGGCTTTGCCAGGAGCCAAGTTGAACATATTGGCAGCGCTGTGCCCATTCCAAGGAAAGCAACAAGGAATTGCGTGTTTCTTCAAAAGTAGCTGGATAAGGAGTGCATTCATCAAAGCACATGACAATATCGGAACCCAACTGTTTTTGAATTTCCATCGATTTTTCTGGAGAGAGTAGAAGATGAGTTCCATCGAGATGGGATTGAAAGTGTACCCCCTCTTGAGTCACCCGACGCAGAGAACTTAAACTAAAAACTTGATATCCCCCACTATCAGTGAGAATTGGCCGATCCCAATGCATGAATTTATGAAGATGTCCTAATTTTTCGATGAGTTGCGATCCTGGTCTTAGGAACAAATGATAAGTATTTGCTAAAATAATCTGCGCACCTATGTTTGTAAGTTCCTCTGAGGTCATGGCTTTCACAGTGGCTTGAGTTCCCACGGGCATAAAAACAGGAGTTTCGATAACACCGTTCTCAGTTATTAAGAGCCCAGCTCTAGCACTTCCAGATTGTTTGAGAATTTGAAAATTCACAATATTAACATAGCATCTCCATAAGAAAAAAATCGATATTCTTTTTCAATGGCATGCTTATAAGCTTTTTGGATTCTTTCAAGCCCGGTAAATGCAGCAACTAGCATTAGAAGAGTAGATCTTGGCTGATGAAAATTCGTCACCATAGAGGTGACAGCTTTAAAATGATAAGGTGGATAAATATAAAGATGCGTCAAACCTTCTTGTGGTCTCACTTCTCCTCGAACCCAAGATGACTCTAAACATCTGGCAGAAGTTGTCCCAACCGCAATAACACGCTTTGCCCGATTAATGGCAACTGCTGCATCATGAGAAACAGAAAAATACTCACCATGCATTCTGTGCTCTAAAATATTCTCAACTCGCACCGGTTGAAAAGTGCCGTAACTGACATGAAGAGTGATGGGTATAACGCTTACCCCTTTGTTTTCAATAAGTTTGATCACACGCTGCGTAAAATGAAGCCCTGCTGTTGGCGCTGCAATAGCTCCAGAATTTTTTGCGAAAATGGTTTGATATCTTTCCTCGTCAATTTTATCTGACATTCTTTCAATGTAGGGTGGCAATGGAATGCTTCCATAAAGCCTAACAACTTCATCCCATGATTTTGAATAATAAAATCGAATGATGGGAAGCTCTTCGTGAAGAGCCACAATTTCTCCTACAAAATCGTCTGCAATTTTAATAATTTCTCCAATTCTATTTCTTTTTGATGCTCGAATGAGGCACTTCCAATTTTTTTCAGAAATTTCTTGTAACAAAAGGACTTCAGCTTTCCCCCCACTCGCATAAAAACCAAAAAAACGTGCAGGTATCACTTTTGCGTCATTGATAACTAGGCAATCTCCTTCTTCAAAAAAATGATGGATGTCATAGAAATCACAATCGACGAGTTTATCTTTTTTTCTGTCTAAAACAAGAAGCCTCGAGGCATCTCTTTGAGAAAGCGGAGCCTGAGCAATCAGTGACTGTGGCAGGTCGTAATGAAATTCAGATAACTGCATGTAGAAGAAAAGATATCTCCATAACGCATACTGTCAATTGGATATTGGCATGGTTTTTGAATAGAAAACCGTCAGGCAGGTTTTACTGATCGATCGTATTAAAAGTGCAGATGATTGATTGATAGAAGCTTGTTTCCAGAACACATCCAACACCCCCTTTTGTAAAGACAGGAGGAATAGGATTTGAGCTCATGTAGTGACCTTGATCTAAAAGAATAGCACGATGAGTGGAGCTACTCATCCACATACTGACGATTTGTGCCGCTATGCTGGTCAAAGCAACTGTTCCTACATCACTGAATTGAAGTTTTGCAATTGTCTCACCCACCCTTCTATTGGCTCTGACACCTAAAGCAGAATTGAGGCGATCCAAGGGTGTTTCACCTTGAAGATTACAATGTGGAGTCTCACAATTTGGAAATCCCGTAATAGTGCGCTGTTCTAAAAAATGCTGCACGGCAATATCCATGGAGTGATCATAAGCAACATTCGAAACTTGTTGGTCCCAGGTAAGTTGACTTAAACTTTGACCAACAGCAGGAACATGACGTCCCCGCTCAAAATTAATCTTACTAAAAATTTCTTGTTCTAATCCCGTGACATTGCTTGGATCACTCGAGAAAAAATCAATGAGGGCTTGATTGGCAGCAGCACTTGCAAGGTTCTGAGTCTGTGCAGCATCATCTATTCCCGGCCCACCACAACCTGCTAAAATCAGGAAGGAAACCAAAAACCAGTTCAGAAGATTGATCTTAACCATATGATTCATTTGTTTTCTTGTTGTAAAAACCAGCCCAAGAAGAACGATCCTTCTTGGGCTGCAGTATTTATTTATTGCATCAACCAATTAAGATAGCTGGCATCCATAAACCACAAGCTGGTTCCTGGGCTCAATTGCGCGTCGATGTCTCCCAGTGTGTAAATTCCAACTTTTGCATCAGAGCTGTCATGCACAGAAATGTTAGCCCCACTATCACCATTAATGCTTAAATTCATATTACTTAAGTTCTCTCCAACAAATGTTGAACCGCCACTCAACACTGAGGTTGCTTGAACATTTGAAGAATCACGAAGAGCAAAGGTAGAGCCTCCTGTAGCAGCAATATTTAATTCGGAACCCTTAACATTATTTAACACTGCACTGGATTTATCTAAATATAACTCGATATTTCCAGAAGTATTAATATTTATGGAAGTCGAATCTTCTTTCACCATGCCACTGAATAAAGTCGTGCTGTTTTGAATATAGATGGTGACACGCTTAGCAAGTGATAATTTCTCGATTGAGGAATAACCCGTATTAATTAAGGCAACAACTGCTTCTTCTGGAATATAGAGATACACATCACGGTCTACATCCATATAAAAGTTCATCATCAGGGCAAAAGCATTTTCACCTGTCTTAATGGATAAGGATGCCTTTGGGTCAAAACTTAAACCCATCAAAGTACTTGTAAGCTTTTCAAAGGCGAAAGGTATTGAAGATTCAAAAGCCTCTTTTTTAATATTTTCGAATTCCTCTATTTTTGCTGTAAATGGATCACTAATCGAGGTTTTATCTGCCACGATAAATGAAGTATCTGAAGTAATCTCTTTATTTAAAGCATCAACGTCGCCATCCTTGGTAAGATCATAGCTTGTAGCAACTACATCACCTGATATATCTTTTTCTAAAAGTAAAACATCTTCTTTTGACAAGCCTGACACATCAATTTTCGAGGTATCAAGAGCATATTTTTCCTCAATGGCCACTAAGTCTTCTTTGGTCAAAACACTTGTGCTAGATACAACGACTTTATCGCTTGAGGAAACAACATCTTTATTGAGGCTATAACCATCTTTGCCAACTGCAGCTGTATAAATGACTTCCCCAGAACTAGGCTTGAGCTCTACAATCTGTTTAGATATCGTGTCTTGAGCTGCATCTTTTCCAAGTTCTTCACTACACCCCACAAAAAGTAACGACATGCTTAACACTGCAAACAAGAACAAAACCTTTAATTTCATGATTTGGCCTCCTTAAATATTCGGTTTGGATCCTTCGGTCGCTACGCTCCCTCCGGATGACATTACAATGAGATAAATTGCAATGAGAGTGCCATAAAAAATAAGAACATGTATCTAATTGAAATTAAAGGGATTATTTGATTTTAATAGCTCCCATTGCCCTGTGTTTAAACACTGGAGACTTGTCTATTTTTTGATCAATTTAGATTGATTAGCAAAAATGAAGTCATTTTGGTAGGTTACATTAGTCAAATATAAGACAGCATTTGATCAGTCTCTGAGATAAGTAAAAAGAGCTTCTTCAATATCTTCTAGGAGCGAAACAGACACATCAATAATTTTTTCCATCAAGCGAGTTTTACTTACCTGGCGAACACCCGGGATAACAGCAAAGGATCTTTTAACCTTAGGAAGCTCAAGACCTAATCGCAGCGGCCAGATTTCAGATCCACGACTAGAAATCGGTATAACAACAAGCGTTGCAAGTGCTAGATTCTGTT
Organism: Deltaproteobacteria bacterium; assembly: GCA_016182335.1. GTDB lineage: Bacteria > Bdellovibrionota > JACOXK01 > JACOXK01 > JACOXK01 > JACOXK01. Next base: position 14,534 of record JACOXK010000004.1, read on the forward strand.
CAGAATTTGAAATAATAAGGCCAGGCCTCACTTTGCCAAACTCTGGTGGGGCTTCATCTTCAAGGTTTACCCAATAAACAGAACCGCGTGTCATTTTTTCCTTTCCTTAGGAGCATTCGCAAGATCTGCTTTTTCCCATTCTTGCAGAAAAGCACTTTCTTCTTTGTCTTCTTCAAGGAATTGCTGATAGAGCTTCGCAGCAACACCCATTTTCCGACGCAACAGTTCCTTTTCGATAATCAACCTGACAAACGCTGCAAAGCTAAGGCTAGCCGGCTTTGCTTTTTGAATCTCAGTGAGTAGTTTTCCTTCTATCTTAATAGTATTAGCTTTCATACTAATTAAGTATAACTTAGAATACTCATCTTGTCAAAAACCTTAGTCCTTCTTCATAAATGGCTTCAAGAAATCAATCGGTATCGGAAAAATAGTAGTCGAATTATTTTCCTGGGCAATTTCAACCAACGTCTGCAAATATCTCAATTGTAATGCTGTTGAATCCACTGACATAACTTTAGCAGCTTGAGCAATTTTTTCAGAGGCTTGAAACTCCCCTTCTGCAGCTATGATTTTTGCTCTTCTTTCTCGCTCTGCTTCAGCCTGCTTTGCCATGGCTCTTTGCATTTCTTTGGGTAAATCAATGTGCTTTACTTCTACTTTAGAAACTTTCACACCCCAAGGATCTGTATCCCTATCTAAATGTGCTTGTAATTTTGCATTGATAACTTCCCTTTGTGAAAGAAGCTCATCAAGCTCTACTTCCCCCAACACACTTCGCAAAGTTGTTTGAGCTAATTGGCTTGTGGCATAAATATAGTTCTCCACATTCACAATAGCCTTATCAGGATTCATCACTCTTAAATAAACAACGGCATTAACTTTAATCGTCACGTTATCCTTTGAAATGACGTCCTGAGGTGGAACATCCATCGTGATCGTTCGAAGATCCACTTTCATCATTTTGTCGATGAACGGTACGATGTAAACAAGGCCTGGGCCTTTCACACCTACCATGCGGCCTAATCTAAAAATGACACCTCGATCATATTCCATGAGCATCTTAATGCCGCTTAAGATGATGAGTAAAAGAAAAACTCCTAAAATAACGGGCACACTAAAACTAAATCCAAACATATTTTCCTCCTTAAAATATCATCCCTTTTTCACCTTAATAGAACTAATTCCCTTAACTTCTACGACAATAATCCCTTCACCTTTTTTAATAACTTCTGAGCTATACGCTGACCAAAGCTCGCCTGCAACATAAACCCGACCAGAGGATGGAGGCAGAATATCTTCAGCCGCTTCCCCTTGTTCACCAACAAGCCCTTCCATTCCAGTCGTTTTCTTTTTTCTTCGAGCCTTCACAAGAAGAAGAACAACGACAAGAATGAGAGAACCCATGATCAAAATAAACGGCATGATCCATTTAAGAGAAACAGCAAGTTCACCCGGATGAGATGGGTCCACAAAAAAGATAGCCCCCAAAGACATCGATACTAACCCACCAATACCCAAAACACCAAAGGAAGGTACAAAAACTTCAGCTACCAGCAAAGCCAATCCCAACAAAAGCAATAGAAGCCCTCCATAATGAATTGGCAGAGTTTGCATCGAAATAAAACCAAGAATAAGTGAAATACCCCCAATAACACCAGGGAAAATAAGCCCTGGGTGCGTAAGCTCAAAATAAATTCCAAGCCCTCCCATCGCCATGAGTAAGTAAGCAATGTTTGGGTCTGCTAAAGTATTAATAACTTTTTGTTTTAAATTCATATCCATAAAAACAATTTGGGCTTTTTCTGTTTCCAATTTGAATGTAGAATGGGCAACAGTTACTTGTCTGCCGTGACTCTTATTAAGAAGATCTTCGAGAGAATCAGCCATGAATTCAATAACGCCTTCTTTCAAAGCTTTGTCAGCTGATATAGATACAGAGTTTCTCACAGCATCGATCGCCCATTTGACATTGCGACCTCTAGTTTTGGCAATACTTTCCACCCATGCAGCCGTGTCATTTGTAACTTTCTTCTCCATATCCCCTGGTATGTCTTGTCCTGTACCAGATACAGGGTGGGCGGCACCTATATTAGTGGCGGGTGCCATGGCAGCTAAGTGAGCAGCTAAAGTAATCATCACACCTGCAGAACCAGCATGTGCTCCATGAGGGGAAACATACACAATAACAGGAACAGTTGAATTCATAATAGACTGAACTATTTCTCGCGTAGAGGTTAAGAGCCCCCCCGGCGTATCCATTTGAATGACAACAGCCACTGCTAAGCCTCTTGAAGCGCGGTCCATGCCCATTTTGATGTAATCGTTTGTAGCTGGATTAATGCCACCATCGACGGTTAATACGAGAACCTTTCCGATAAGAGAATCTTTTTCGGCTAATACCTCAGAATGACAAAAAGAGGCTATAAACAAACACACATATAAAAGTTTCTTCATTTTTTTCTCTCTTTTGACTCCTTTAAATAGACTATAACTTTCTGCATATCTTCCCACACAAACTTTTTCATATTCGGATTTCTCAATAGATAAGCAGGATGAAAAGTCGCCATGAGTTTTATTCCGTGAAAATCAAAGAAACGACCCCTTAGTTTTGAAATGGGCTCTTCACTATTAAGCAAAGATTTTACTGCATAACTTCCTAAACCAACAAGAATGTGAGGCTTGATAAGTTCAATTTGCTTCAGAAGATACGGCATGCAGGATTCCACTTCTTGAGGAAACGGACCCCTGTTATTAGGAGGCCTACATTTAACGACATTGGCAATATAAACATCATGTCTCTGATATCCCATGGCAGCAATAATTTTGGTAAGAAGTTGGCCTGCCCTTCCTACAAAAGGCTCGCCACGAATGTCTTCATCACGCCCCGGGGCCTCACCCACAAACATCAATTCTGACTTGATATTTCCAACACCAAACACAGTTTGAGTTCTCCCTTCACAGAGCTTGCATTTGACACAACAACTCACCATTTTTTCTAATTTTTCTAAGTCGCTTGGAAGAAGTTGTGATCTGTCATCCAGAGTCCCTTGTGGGAGAGAGGGAGAGACAATCTTGCCTGCCTCGTCGTAGTGTCGCGAAGACGGGTCATTCTGAGTTCTTCGAAGCCCTGGCCCTTCGCAGTAGCTCTGGATAAACTCCGTAGAACGAGGAGTTGATATTTCTTTCATTTCTTTATTTTTTTTAACTTGTTTTTTCTTTTTCAAAATCAACTGCTTCCAATCCTGAGGAAAAATGATTTCTTCAATTCCCAAACTATGTTGATAACGTAACCAATTGATAAACTCATTCATTGCTGACTCACGAGCGATTTGATACTTTTAATCTATGTTCTATCTAGCCCCTGTTCTCTTGGCAACGTTTGTTCTTTTCTTTCCTGATACAGCATTTGCTTGGGGGCCTATTGCACACCTTCATTTTGCAGAATCCATCCTAAACCTCTCCCGTGAGCTTCCTCACATTGTGGGCTCCATTCTCACTGCCTATCCTCTCGACTTTTATTACGGTTGCATCGCTGCGGATATTACAATCGGAAAAAGATTTGTGGAGTACATGCACAACTGTCATAGCTGGGATGTGGGTTTGGAGATATTAAACCAAGCTCCAAATCCCAAATCAAAAGCTTTTGCTTATGGTTATTTATGCCATCTGGGGGCTGACACGGTATCACATAATTATTTTGTTCCTTATCACCTTGTTTCTGCCTATAAAACAAGACTTTTAAAGCACATCTATTGGGAAATGCGTTTTGATGTTGTTTTACACAGGCCAGAGCTAGCCAAAAAAGCTCACGAACTAGCTCAAAGAGGACGATATCAGCACCATGATGATTATTTGGACAGCATCCTTAAGCGCACACTTTTTTCGTTCAAAACAAATAGAAGACTATTCTCTGGGCTCATTCTATTGCATAATATTCAGCAATGGCAGAGGACCACAGATCACATGCATGAATCCTCAAGGTGGCATTTGAACCGTGAGCAAGCGAAAGAATATGAAGACTTAGCAGTTCGATTTATTTCAGATTTCTTTAATCTTGGAAGGACTTCCCATTCTTATACGAAGGACCCGTCAGGTTATCTCACACTGGCTGAGGCTACACGAAAACGCTTAGAGCTTAAAAAAAAATCACGTCTAGGAGTTGTTAAAAATGAAGAAATCGAAGAAGAAATTACACGTTTTAAATCAAAACTTAAGAAAAAACTGCTTTCAGTTTAATAGACATTTATATTCACCTCTTTCCAAGAAATTGGAGAATTTTTTCAGCAAGTTTTGAAGAAATTCCTGGAACTTTGGAAAGCTCTTCCACAGTACTGAATTTAATTTCATCGACTGACAAAAAATGTTCTAAAAGTCTTTTTTTCTTATTCTGTCCTAAACCTGGAATTTCATCCAAAATTGATTGAATCTGTGAAGAACTACGAAGTTTTCTATGATAAGTAATAGCAAATCGATGCGCCTCATCACGAATTTTCGCAAAAAAACTTTCAAGTTCTGTTCCTGGTTTTAAAATAAATGGATTTTTTCTTCCTCGAAGATACAACCTCTCGGTTTCTGCCAACTTCGAGGTAGCTATTTTTTTCTTGGCAATGCTTGCCACATCAACTGGAACTCGAAATTCATCCAGAATTTGGCAAGCAGCGCCCAAATGGCCTCGACCACCATCAATGAGGAGAAGATCTGGGGGTTGCCACCCTCCCCCTAGCCCCCGCCCATCAATGGAGTGGAATTTCAAAAATCTTCGGCGTAAAACTTCACGCATCATAGAAAAGTCATCAATACCTTCGACGGTTTTGATTTTAAATCTTTTATAAAGATTTTTTTGAAATTCGCCGTCTTTGAAAGTAACAAGTGACCCTACAGCGCTCGTTCCAGAAATATTCGAAATGTCATAGCATTCAATATGATGCGGGGGCCTCTTCAAATGAAGCAGTTTTTGTATTCGATCTATGAGTTTGAGATTTAAATCCTCTTTTTCAAATCTGTGAGACATTTGAATTTTTAAATTTTGATGGGCCAACTGAGTAAGCTTCAAAGCCTCCCCAGACTTAGGAATGTGAATAGAAACTTGGGAAGAAATTTTTTGACTGAGAAGCGCAGAGAGATCTGAAAATTGACGCACATTACCGAGGAGCACCCTCCCCCTTGCCCCATCACATCGAGGGGGGGGAGAGCTCCCATCAGGAGGAGCGGAAGATATAAGAATTTCTTTTGGTATAAAATGAGACTCATAATACTGAGTTAAAAATGATTTTAAGTTTTCAATAATATCATTGTGCCTATTGTCTGAATGTGAAACTAAATCTAGTTGAAACTCTCTTTTAGACAACAGAACGCCAGCGCGGACGTACAAAAATAATAATGCGACCTTCAAGTTTTTTTCTTGCGAGGAGTTATCAGGGCTCATCACTTCAAAAGCAATCACATCTTGATCCTTCTTATTCTTTGAAATTACATTTTGTTTTTCCATCATATCTGAAATGGCAATCAGCTGGTCCCTCACATGTGTTGCATCTTCGTATTTCTTGTCAGCTGAAAACTGCTTCATTCTTTTCTTCAATTCATGCTCTAAGCCAGATACTCTTCCGCGCAAAAAAGAAACAAGCCCATCCACGTCTTGACTATATCTTTCTGGACTAACAAATTGAACGCAGGGAGCCGTACATCGACCGATCTCATAAGAAAGGCAAGGCCTACTTCGATTTTTAAACTTCGTGTTCGAACAATCCCTCATTTGAAATATTTTCGTAAGCATTTTAAGAACCTGCTTAAGCGCTCCCACCGAAGAATAAGGACCAAAATAAAGAGCCTTGTCCATTTGGGGACGGCGCACAAGATAAATGCCGGGCCATTCCTCCTGAGTTGTTATTTTAAGATAGGGATAAGATTTGTCATCTTTGAGGCTTACGTTATAGTAAGGTTTATTTTTTTTAATGAGCTCACATTCCAGAAGAAGGGCCTCTGTTTCCGTAAGAGTTGCAATGAAGTCAATATCTCTGATTTTATTAACTAAAGACCTTGTTTTGATGGGTTTTCTTTTTAAAAAGTACGATCTAACTCTAGAGCGCAGGTTTTTTGCCTTCCCAATATAAAGGATCTTACCCAAGACATCCTTCATCAAGTAAACTCCCGGGGACGTTGGAAAGGCCTTTATTTTTTCTTGAATATTGATCATATTTTAGTATCTATCTTGTGTCATCACGAGGTTGCCCGCAAGTTGATATTATTTAAATACAATATTGATTCTTCGTCACATTTTCAATGTGCCTCTGAATGACAAGGATACACATGAAATTATATTTTCTTATTTTTATTCTGTGTTTAAGTCTATTCCATTGTAGCACAGCTCCTTCAAAAAACTCTGACCTCTCACATAACCCAACACAAAGAAGTACTGCATCTAATGACCTCAGTGACCCTTCTGATCCAGGATGGGTTGGCAAAAATATCCAATTTAATAAAATACATATAGGAGTAAGCGCTTCTGTTCAAATACCCTCTTCGCAAAGCCTCATTCAGGGATTTTTGCAATCCGATGACAGAGCACTCAAAGAATTTCAATCAAAACTCTTAGGTTTTCTAAAATCAACTGTAAAAAAGTATTTTTCTGAATTTGAAAAACAAGAAAATGAAATTGAAAAATCTTTTGGAATTATTTTTCAAGAAGATAAACTTGTTCCATACATTGATAAGAGGTTTTACAAGGAAAATAAGGAGGATTCATCACAACTCTTCTGTTACTCAATTGCCGTTATTTCTACGGAGGACTTTCAAAAGAGTTTCAACCATGTTTTGGAAAGTCATTTTCGCTCTAACTTTGAAACGCAAGAGATATTTGAGAAGAACCTCACTCTATTTTGGCAGGAACTTATTAAAGAAAAGTAAAAGGGAAATATGGATTCCGCAAAAGATTGCCACGGATGCTTCGCATTCTCGCAATGACAGGGCGAGAGATAGCAGAATCCAAAATCACTTATGGGTCAGATTATTAATGGAAAGAAAATCGCAGACGGTATCCAAGAAGAAATACGTGCAATAACCGCAAAACTCCCTTATAAACCACGCCTTGATGCAATCCTTGTAGGAAATAATCCGGCTTCAAGCGTTTATGTCAGCATGAAACAAAAGGCCTGCATCAAAGCAGGTTTTGATTCAAAAATTCATATGCTTCCTTCAAAAACAACAAAAAAGAAACTTGTTCAACTTATTTCAAAACTCAATCTTGACAATAAAGTTCATGGTATCTTATTACAATTACCCCTACCTTCTCATCTTAAGGCGTTTGATTTTTTAAAGCACCTCTCCCCTCTCAAGGATGTCGACTGTTTAACTCCTTACAATATGGGTCGTTTGTTTTCCGGCTATTATGATTTTGCACCCTGCACACCTTTAGGAATTATCAAACTTATAAAATCAACTAGAATAAATCTCGATGGGAAGCATGCCGTTGTTGTGGGCAGAAGTCTGCTTGTAGGAAAACCCCTCTCTCTACTTCTCTTAGAGGAAAACTGTACAGTAACCATGTGTCATTCTCATACAAAAAATATTTTCGATTTAACAAAACAAGCAGATATTTTGGTTGCAGCTTTGGGTAAGCCCCTTTATATTTCTCCTCATGCAATTTCCAAGAAAACAATCATCATCGATGTCGGCATCAACCGATTACCCAATGGGCTTCTTGTGGGGGATGTTGATTTCAAAAAAGTTTCTAAAAAGGCAGCTTGGATCACTCCTGTTCCAGGGGGAGTTGGGCCTATGACAATTGCAATGCTTCTTCAAAATACTTTGTTGGCCGCTCGAATTCAAAATAGTTAATGAACTCATTTCAAGAAAAAATTCTAGCTGGTAAGAAAGTCATTACTGCCGAACTCACACCCCCGCGAGGCTCTGGAATTAAAAAGTTTTTATGTACTGCTGCCGAACTATCTCAACATGTCGATGCCATTAATATTACTGATAATCAGAGAGCTGTTATGCGTATGAGTTCCGTTGCAGCGTCTGCCATTTTAGCTGGGCAGAACATCAACCCTATTTGCCAAATTGTGTGTAGAGATCGCAACAGCTTGGCACTTCAGTCTGATCTTATCGGAGCCGCTGCTTTAGGAATAAAGAACATTCTTGCTCTTACAGGAGACCCAGTTCAAGGCGGCGATAATCCAAATGCCAAGAAGGTTTTTGAATTTGAGTCGGTAAAACTTCTCTCCATGCTTTCTCTTCTGAACCAGGGGTATGGGTGGAACAAAAAAAAACTCAACTGTAAAACAGATTTCTTTCTGGGCGCTACAGTAAACCCCACATCTGCCAACATCGATGTTCAGCTTCGCAGAATGGAGCAGAAAATAGAGGCAGGTGCAAAGTTTTTTCAAACCCAATCTGTTTTTGATATTGGGCTCATGGAAAAATTTATAAAAAAAGTTGAAAGTTTTAAAGTTCCGATTATAGCAGGAATTATTATGATGAAGTCTTCTGGCACTGCCTCGTTTCTTCACGAAAGAGTTTTGGGAATACGAGTCCCTGAAGGTATTCTTCACACCATGAACAATGCCAAAGACCCTGAAGAAACCGGTGTGCACATAGCCGCCTCTTTGACACAAGAACTTTTCTCTCTGTGCCACGGTGTTCATCTTATGGCCCCACGCAGAGAACACCGCATTCAAAATATTTTACAAATTGCTAACATCCGATGAACATGAATCTGAAAAAAACACCTCTTTATGACGAGCATTTAAAACTTCATGCACGGATGGTTCCGTTCGCTGGCTGGCTCATGCCTGTTCAGTATTCTGGTATTCTTAAAGAACATGAGGCAGTTCGCACGCAGTGTGGTCTCTTTGATGTCTCTCATATGGGAGAGTTTTTTGTGCGCGGCGCACAAGCGCAGGATTTCTTACAAAAAATGATTACGAATGACCTCTCTGCCATCCAACCAGGTCAAGCATTGTATACGTTTATGTGTAAAGAAGATGGTGGTTGCATTGATGATCTCATCGTTTATAAAATCAGCCAGGATTATTATCTGATGTGCGTTAATGCCTCCAATATTCAAAAAGACTTTGATTGGCTGATGATTCATAAGCCACAAGACATAGACCTCATCAATGAAAGTGATTCTTATTGTCTGCTCGCCCTTCAAGGGCCTTCATCCACAAAAGTACTTCAAGCCCTCTTTGAGAAGCATCGTCAGAAATTGGCAGATATCAAGTCTTTTCACTTTATTGAGGGAAAAAAGGTTTTTAAAGGATTTATTGCAAGAACTGGATACACAGGAGAAATGGGTTATGAACTTTTTGTTAAAAATGAGAGTGCCGTATCCCTATGGCAAGAGCTTCTTGAACTTGGAAAACCCTTTGGAATCATCCCTGTTGGATTGGGAGCCAGGGACACTTTGCGTTTAGAAATGGGTTACCCCCTGTATGGTCATGATTTGGACGAAAACACAACACCGATTGAGGCCCGTCTTAAATTTTTTGTTAAACTGAATAAAAGTTCTTTTCTTGGCCAAGAAAAACTTCTTGAACAGGACGTCAATAAATGCTCCCGATATCTTATTGCCCTGGTTCTTAAAGATAAGGGCGTCCTTCGTGACGGGTTTGATATTTATGATGTTCAAAAACAGAAAGTGGGGTTGGTTACAAGCGGCACGTTTAGTCCATCTCTTAAGAAAGCGATCGCTTTGGGTTATGTTGATTCAAAATTCTTTAACAATAGTGAATTTTATGTTGACATTAGGGGTAAATTTGTTTTGGCAGAGAAGACGAAGTTGCCTTTTTATAGGAGAGAAGCAAATATGTAATTTCTCAGTTTTGAAGGAAGACGAGGCCGCAGTGAGGAGGGCTTTGCTGCCGTACTATTTTGTACGTCGAGGAGCCCGATGAGCGAGAACGAAGTATTACGTCAAAACTGAGAAATTACGAATAAAGGAGTAGTTATTATGATGGAATTTCCAGAGGACCTTCTCTACACAGAGCAACACGAGTGGGCTCTTGTAGAAAATAATGTTGTGACAGTAGGTGTTACTGATTTTGCTCAAAACCAGTTAGGAGACGTTGTATATCTAGACCTCCCTACGGAAGGAGACGTACTCAATCAAGAAGACACATTTGGTGTTATTGAGTCCGTGAAAGCTGTATCGGATTTATACTCCCCTGTTTCAGGAAAAGTTATCGAGGTTAATACTGCAGCTGTAGATTCTCCTGAAATCGTTAATGACGATCCGTATGGAGAAGGCTGGCTGGTCAAAATTAAAGTAGACCCGTCTCGCCAAAAAGAGCTTGAAGGTCTTTTAGATGCACACAGCTATGAAGAACTAGTGAGCTCTAGGGGAGTGCCTGCTGATGCAGAAGAAGATTTAAACGTTCGAGAGGAGAGTGAGTGAAATACATTCCTCACACGCAAGCTGAAATCAAAAGCATGCTTTCGGCGCTTGATGTTTCTAGTATTGAAGATATACTACCCGCCGCCCTTAAAAAAAATCCCAAAATTGACTTTCCAAAACCTCATTCTGAAATTGAAATTCAATCGTTATTAAACTCTTTAGCTGTCCAAAATGAAGTGGGTTTTGACAACTTTCTAGGCGCTGGCGCTTATCGGCATTACATTCCAGAAATTGTTGGGGTTCTCTCGAGCCGAAGCGAATTTGCAACAGCCTATACTCCTTACCAACCCGAAGCAAGCCAAGGAACACTCCAGTCCCTTTTTGAGTTCCAAACGATGATGGCAGATCTTTGTGGCATGGAAATTGCCAACGCTTCTATGTACGAAGGAGCAACGGCCTGTGCTGAGGCAATTCTCATGGCCTTGAGAATTCATCCCCCAAAAAATAAAGTCCTTATAGGTAAAAATATTCATCCACGTTATCAGGCAACCTGTCTCTCTTATTTAAAAGATCAGAATCTTGAAATTCAGTTTATCGATTACGATCAACAATCCGGTTGTCTGGATCTTAAGTCTTTAAAAGCACATTTAGATCGGAATACGGCCTGTGTTCTTATTCAATCGCCTAATTACTTTGGTATTGTCGAGTCTGCAATGCAGGAAATCTCAAATCTAATACAAAAAAATGAAAGTTTGTGTGCCGTTGCTATTGCCGATCCAACATCGCTCGGCTTATTTGAGCCTCCGGGAAATTTTGGCGTTCACATTGTAGTGGGTGAAGCACAGAGTTTTGGTAACCCTGTAAGTTTTGGAGGTCCTTATGTTGGTTTTTTTGCGACGCGAAAAGAGTTTGTCCGACAAATTCCAGGAAGAATTGTTGGAGAATCTGTAGACCTTGATGGTAAACGGGCTTTTACTCTGACATTGAGTACTCGAGAACAGCATATTCGAAGAGAAAAAGCGACATCCAATATTTGCACAAACCAAAATCTCTGCGCTTTAAGAAGTACCATCTACTTATCCACAATGGGACCTGCGGGACTCAAAGAAACAGCTGGAGCCTGCTATTCTAAAACACAATACGCTAAAGAATTATTTTCTAAAATTAAGGGAGTATCCATTCGCTTTTCAGGTACTGCCTACAACGAGTTTGTGTATAGTACCTCAAAAAATATGAGTGCTATTCTGAGCGAACTTCAAAAACACAAAATATTTGGCGGAGTAGGGACGAATGAAGGTATTCTTGTGTGTTGTACAGAGCTTAATACAAAAGAGCAGATACATCGATACACCCAAACGTTAGAGAGTCTCCTATAATGGAAGAAGCACTTCTTTTTGAAAAAACTAGTCCAGGTCGCATTGGTTACAGTCTACCTGCGCTTGATGTTCCCCAGTGTCAACCTTCTCTTCATCTTCAAAGAAAAACACTATCTCTTCCAGAGCTTTCGGAACCGGACGTCGTGCGCCATTATACAAGGCTTGCACAGTGGAATTTTTCCATTGATCAAAACTTTTATCCTCTTGGATCTTGCACCATGAAATACAACCCCAAAATAAATGATTGGGCAGCTTCCCTTCCTGGCTTTGCAGGGCTTCATCCTCAAACCCCAGATTCATTTTCTCAGGGCGCTTTAAAATTAATGTACGAATTATCAAGCATGATTAAAAACCTAAGTGGGTTGGACGCTGTAAGCCTTCTTCCTTTAGCAGGGGCTCAAGGGGAATACACGGGATTGCGACTAATCAGCGCTTATTATGAAGCCAGGGGAGAAAAGAGAACAAAAATTCTTATCCCAGACACAGCTCATGGAACAAACCCGGCGAGTTGCTCGCTCACAGGGTTTTGTGTTGTCAAAATTCCTATCACGAGTGAAGGAATACTAAGTTTAGAACGTATTCAGAAGGAAGTGACAAAAGATGTCGCAGCACTCATGCTCACACATCCAAATACCTTAGGCTACTTAGAAGAAAACATTAAAGAAATCTCAGACATACTCCATGAAAAAGGGGCCCTTCTCTATTGTGATGGAGCTAATTTTAATGCGTTTGCAGGACTAGCACAGGTTAGAGACTTTGGTGTGGATGTTGTGCAGTTTAATCTTCATAAAACATTTTCAACTCCCCATGGTGGAGGGGGACCCGGAAGTGGCCCCGTAGCCGTTGATAAAAAGTTAGAGCCATTTCTTCCCGTACCGATTATTTCAAAAAATCATGATTCTTATGCGTTGAATTGGGATAGACCTCAATCGATTGGAAGTTTGAGCGCCTTTTATGGAAACTTTGGCATTTTAGTTCGCGCTTACACTTACATGAAAACTTTAGGTCTTGAGGGTATGAGACGTATGGCTCACATGGCCATTCTCAATGCTAATTACATTCGGTCCCGTCTTAAAAATCACTTCCACCTTCCGTATCCAAAGCGTTTTTGTCTGCACGAAACTATTTTTGATGATAGCCTTCAAAACAAGCATGGGTTTACGACCTTGGATATGGCTAAAAGACTTTTGGATTACGGCTATCATCCTCCAACGATTTATTTTCCGCTTGTCGTCCATGGATCCATGATGATTGAGCCCACAGAAAGTGAAAGTAAGCAAACGTTAGATGCTTTCTGCGATGTAATGATTAAAATTTCTGAAGAAGGAAAGAAGAATCCTGATTTTCTTAAAAAAGCTCCTTACACAACGAAGGTAAGACGCGTAGATGAAGTCCACGCAGCCAGAAATCCTAAATTGGTTTACAAGGCATAGCGAAAGTATCTATTTCATGTTGTTAAGCGGGTAATAACTCCACGGGAGTGTCCCCTTAAAGCACATCTCTAATTTCATTTTCGAATCGTCTGAGTCTTTTAATGAGCTGCACTT
>JACOXK010000088.1 GCA_016182335.1 Deltaproteobacteria bacterium
AGAAGCAATGCTTCATGCTGATATAAAAAATGTCTTTAAATATAAAGGAGTAGATATTATTTCCAAAAATATTCTTTCAATTGCTGAAAAAAAGATCAGAAAAGGAATGCGGTTTACGGAAAGTGGTTTTCATGAAATTGAAGAATTCTATGAAAAGATTACTGAAAATGTAAAGTTAACTCTTTCTGCCTTTGCCAGGTCCGATGTGGAATTAGCTAGAAAAGTTCTTCAAAATAGGAATTTAATAAAGAGCGAAGAGTTTGAGTCCAGACAGAATCATTTTCTAAGACTTGCAAAAAAGGAAACCCAGGCCATCGAAACAACATCTTTACATTTAGATCTGCTCAGTAACCTCTGCAGCATCGATATGAATATATCCAATGTTGCTCGATTGATTTTAGAAGAAAGAACAAAAAGCAATTGACTTTGTGGGCAAGCTTTTTTATATTCAACGCGAAGGTTTTAAATGACTAATAAAGTCTGTGAAATTAATATCTTAGGTAACAAATACTCCATGAGAAGTGATGAAGGGGTAGAGAGGATTCGTGAAATTGAGTCCTTTGTCAATCAACATTTACAGGAGGTTTTGGAAAAATCGAAGTCATTGTCGCTTCAGAATGCGACAATTTTAGCTGCTCTTAATATTGCAGGTGAGTTTTTTAAACTAAAGGACAATCAAAAGGATTACCAGGAAGGTGTTGTGAGAAAATCAAAAGATATTTTAAAGTGGATTGATAATCAATTAGAAGAAGCAAAAGGTGTAGATGTTGTCGTGTAACGTGCTGGCGTGTCACTAGTAGCGTATAACTGAACTGGTAAACTGATGGTTTTTTCTTTTTTTGTGGGTCGTCTCCTTTCGTTTAAATAATTCTCTATTGTGGCTTCAACTGCAGTGTTCTAGAGCTCAAATTTGGTGAGCTATGGAAAAATCAGATCTTCGAAATAAGATGCTCAAACAACGCTTGCTTCTTTCTGCCGAGGCAATGCAAGAGGTGCAAGCTTGTGTTTTGGAGGCGATAAAACAGAGATCTTCGTTTTTTGCTCATAAGACAGTTGCACTTTATGCTGATTTTCGAAACGAAGTTCCAACAAAGGATCTCTTTCATTACCTCATATCGATCGGAAGTAATGTTGCTTATCCAAAAGACTATACTATCGAGGCTTCCAGCCCAGAAGGTCCTAGAGATAATGTTTCAAAATTGCATTTTTTTGAAGTTAAAGAGTTAGAAGAATTAAAGAGAAGTTCTTTTGGACTTTTGGAACCAAAGAGCTTTTCTTTAGAAATGAGGCCGGAGGATATCGATGTTTTTGTCGTGCCTGGGCTTGTTTTTGATAAAAGGGGTTATCGAATCGGTTATGGTGCTGGCTGTTATGATCGATTTTTTTCAAAGCTTAAAACATCCAGCCTTCGCAGGAAGGTTTTTTTTCTTGGATTAGCTTACGATTTTCAAATTTTAGATCGAATTCACGAAGAAGAACATGACATTCCTGTATCAACAATACTTACAGAAAAAAGATGGTTAAACTGTCAAGGGGTGCACTGATGGAAGCGGGGTCAATAGTACTTATTTTTTTAATAGCTTCTCTTGTGGGGGCTGTTGTCGGATTTGTTGTTTTTAGAAAACGAGATCAGATTTTTCTTAAAAAAATTGAAGAAGAAAGAGCACGTATTTTGAAAGAAGCTGTAGATCGGGCCAAAGGAATTGAGAACGAGGCTCATTTAGCTGCAAAAGAAAGGCTTATTCAAGTACGTTCTGAACTCGAAAAAGAAATGAATCAAGAAAAGAGGAATCTTGCAGAAGTAGAGCGAAAACTTCTGCAAAAGGAAAGTAATTTGGATAAAAAAGTCAATATATTGGATGCAAAAGAGTCAGAGTTGAGTAAAAAGGAGAAAGAGTTTCACTTAAGTGAAGAGGATTTATCCAGGAAAAAACAAACTTATGAAAAACTAGTTCATTCTGTGAATGAGAAACTGGAAAAAGTTGCAGCGATGACAGCAACCGAAGCAAAAGAAGCTTTGAAGTCTCAGATTGAAGATTCTGCCCGAAAGGAAGCAGCCGCCAGTGTGAAGAGGATTCAAGAAGAGGCTCGGGAGCAAAGTGAAGAAAAAGCAAAGAAAATTATTAGTTTTTCTATTCAGCGCTATGCAGGTGAGTATGTAACGGAAAGTACGGTGACAACAGTAAGTCTACCTTCTGATGAAATGAAAGGTCGTATCATTGGTCGTGAAGGCAGAAATATCAGGTGCTTTGAATCGGTAACAGGGGTTGATGTCATTATTGATGACACACCTGAAACCGTCATTCTTTCCTGTTTTGATCCAGTTCGAAGGGCTGTTGCAAAACTTACGTTGGAAAGACTTTTAGAAGATGGACGAATCCACCCATCTCGAATTGAAGAAATCCATGAAAAAACGCAGCAAGAAGTTGATGTTTCCATTAAAGAGGCAGGGGAACAGGCCACATTTGATGTGGGGGTTCATGGCATTCATCCTGAAGTGTTAAAGGTTCTAGGGTCTTTAAAGTTTCGAGTTAATAATGGACAAAATGTTTACCGCCATAGTATCGAAGTTTCTTTCTTATCTGGAATGATAGCTGCTGAGTTAGGCGAAGATGAGCTCATAGCCAAACGAGCGGGACTTTTGCATGATATTGGTTTAGGTTTGGAGCATACGGTTTCAGGTTCCCATTCCGAGGCGGGGGCTTCTTTTTTGAAAAAACATGGAGAGCGGGAAGACGTGTTGCATGCTGTATCGTGCCACAGTGCTGAATCGCGTCCCCAAACTGTCTTAGCCCATATTGTTGAATCTGCAAACTCTCTTTCCTTGTCGAGACCTGGTGCTAAGCGTGAGGCTCTCCAGACGTACATTAAAAGACTTGAAGATCTGGAAAAAATTGCATCTTCATTTGAGGGGGTCACTCGTGCTTATGCGATTTCAGCAGGGCGCGAAGTGAAAGTTCTTGTGAATCATCAAACTGTATCTGATGAAGAAGCTGTTCTGCTTTCCAGGGATATTAGTAAAAAAATAGAGAGTGATCTTACTTACCCAGGTCAAATTAAAGTGAATGTGTTGCGGGAAACGCGTGTTGTTGAGATTGCTCGATGAAAATTCTTTTTATCGGTGATATTTTTGCAAAACCCGGCCGGCGTGTATTGAAGGAATATTTGGAAGAAGTTGTTCCCCAAAAAACCTACGATTTAATTATCGCCAATGTTGAAAACGCTGCAGGCGGGCAGGGGTTTACAGTAGATATTATTAAAGAACTTTTTGATTATGGTGTAGATGTCATGACTTCTGGAAACCATACTTGGGACAAGAAAGAGGATGCCGAGTCTGTTTTTAAAAATTTCAAAAATGTCATTCGTCCCTTAAACTATCCCATCTGTGATGAGTATGAGACCCCTGGAAGTGGAAGTGTTATTTTCGAAAAAAATGGAATTTCAGTGGGAGTTATTAATGTGCAGGGTAGACTTTTTCTGCATGCCATTGATTGCCCGTTTAGAAGTTTAAAAAAAGAAATCGAGAGAATTTCAAAGCAATGCTCTTTTATTATTGTAGATGTTCACGCTGAGACGACGAGTGAAAAACAGGCTTTAGCCTGGTATGTTGATGGTAAAGTGGCTGCTGTTTTAGGGACTCATACCCATGTGCAAACGGCTGACGAAAGAATATTACCGAAGGGAACAGCATATATTTCGGATGTGGGAATGACGGGCCCGTATGATTCAGTGATTGGTATGAAAACAGATCGGGCTATTAAAAGATTTTTGACGGCTATGAAAGTACATCTTGAACCAGCAAAAAAAAATGCGAAACTATGTGGAGCTATCCTGGATATTGATGAAAAAACGGGAAAGGCACAATCAATTGAGAGAATACAATGGGCACAAAATCTATAGAAGAACAGCTTGCTCTCATTGAGCAGAAAAGTGTTGAGATTATTTCTTCTACCGAGCTTGTTGAAAAGTTAAAATTGGGCCGTCCTTTGCGGATTAAGGCTGGCTTTGATCCAACGTCCCCGGATATTCATCTGGGTCATACAATCATCATCAATCAGATGAAAGTGTTTCAAGAGTTAGGTCATGAAGTCATTTTTGTAGTTGGTTCTTTTACAGCAATGGTGGGGGACCCATCGGGTGCCTCTGCCACACGAAAGCATCTGAGTGCCGCAGAAGTTGAAAAAAATGCACAAACTTATGCGCAGCAGGCTTTCAAAATACTCGACCGAAAACAAACAAAAATTGTATTTAATCACGATTGGTTGGGAAAGCTTTCTGCTGCTGATATTTGTGAGCTTGCGTCACAAATGACGGTAGCTCGAATGTTGGAGCGGGACGATTTTGAACAACGATTTGCCACTCAAAAACCCATAGCCATTCATGAGTTTTTGTACCCTCTTTTTCAGGGGTACGATTCCGTGCATATCAAGGCAGATGTAGAACTAGGTGGAACCGATCAAAAGTTTAATCTTTTGGTAGGACGTGAACTTCAAAAAAATGCCGGTCAATCCCCTCAAGCTGTCATTCTTCTACCCCTTTTGGAAGGCACCGATGGGGTTAGAAAAATGAGTAAGTCTCTTGGCAATTACATAGGGGTAGCGGAAGCTTCCAAAGATATTTATGGAAAAATCATGGCGCTTTCGGATGAACTTATGTGGCGATATTACGAGCTTTTAACATCTTATGATAGTGCTGAGTTGATGAAACTTAAAAAAGGTGTAGAGGCGGAAAAACTTCATCCTAAACAAGTCAAATCTGAATTGGCAAAAGAAATTGTTGAGAGATATTACGATCGAAAAACGGCTTTAAGAGAAGAAGAAGAATTTGAAAAAATTTTTGCAGATAAAAAAATACCTTCTGAAATTGAGGAGCTTAAACTTAAAGTTTCAAAAGAGGAGCATCTTTCTCTTCTTCAGGTATTATCGAGTGCCAAGCTTGTAGTGTCGAATGCAGAAGGTCGGCGCATGATTCAGCAGGGAGCCGTTCGTGTCGATGGAAAAAAGATTCAGATTCTAGAGTTTCAATTTACAAAACGCAAAGAGCCTTATTTGATTCAAGTGGGTAAACGCAAATTTCTTAGACTTATCTTAGCCTCCTGAATTGCGTTTCCGTCGTCCTGAAGTACTTCGCAGTAGCTCTGCATAAACTCCGCTGAAGGATCGATATTTCTTTCCTTGTCTTTTTTATATTTTTCCTCATAATAAAACCCAAGATGTTTGGTCTTTTTCGACGTAAACAAAAGGAAGTCCAACCTCCTGCTCCGCAACAAAAAAAAATTAAAGTTCTGCCCATAGGTACTGTTACCCATTTTTACAATAAAATTCAGGTTGCAATCATTGATATCGAGAATGATCATATTTCCTTAGGCGACATTCTTTTTATTAAAGGGCCTAAGACCCGCTTTCGCCAACGCGTTAAATCTATTGAATACAATCATCAGAAGATTTCAAAAGCCCCAGAAGGGTATCAAATTGGCCTCCAAGTGGGGGCTCGTGCCTTCGCGGGTGATAAGATATTCAAGGAACTCAATTGACCAGTAGAGCCAAAACAAGTATAAAGGCGGGCTATAGATATGAAATACATCGACTTTTTGAGTGTTACTGAAGCCGCTGCCATTGCATCTTACCCGCTAGTAGGGCGTGGTTTGGAGCATGATGCT
>JACOXK010000089.1 GCA_016182335.1 Deltaproteobacteria bacterium
TTGATCATATTTTTTTCTATAAAAAGGTATATGGTGATAAGCAAAATGAACTAGGGATATCAGTTCTTTTTCTTGGTGTGATTGGATTTTTTCAAAAGAGTATTGTCGTCTTTGAAGGACGAGCTCTAAGGCATTGAGCAAAGCTTTTTTTCTTTGCCTCTGGGTTTTGAGGGAAAGCTCATGTGGAAAAAATTGGATCATAGTCAATAATCATACTCTACAGTGGTTTGTGGAAGTGGAAAGTGACTTTCAATAATAGTGAGTAGAATCTGAGAATTAATAGGTTTTTGTAATAAACTGGAGGCTCCAAATTCATAGAAATGCTCTTTCCACATCTCTTCCTGATTAATGTTGCTCATGAGAACTACAATGCAGTCTTTGATTCGATGATCGCTCTTTATTTTTTGACAAAGTCTAAATCCATCGGTGCCACCTAATTGCGTGTCTAAGAGCACTACGTGTGGTTCAAAATTTTCACATTTTTCTAGGAGCTCTCTGTCATCACTTGCGGCTAACACTTCATAACCATGAGCTGTCAGAAGTTTTTTAAAATAAACAAGAGTCTCTTTATCGCCGTCAGCTATGAAAACTTTTTTTCTCATAGCGCAACCTCCAGTTTTTGTTCAGCCATTAAAATATTGAGAACTTCAGATAGCGTTTCACCAGCTTCAGCATAGATGACGAGATCTGCATACTGGTCACATGTTGTTGGCATGTAATTGACGATCGCAATTTTTTTATTGTATTCCCGTGCTTTGACAGGAAGGCTTGCGATGGGCTGTACGATGAGAGACGAACCAATCACAACAAGTAAGTCTGCACTTAAGACTCGTTTGAGTGCTTTGGCCATTTTAACGGTAGGCAAAGGTTGGCCAAAATCAAGCACTGCAGGTTTTAATATTCCTGAACAATAGTAGCAGACGGGGGCGTGAAGTTTTTGTGCAACTAAAGCATAAATGGAATCGCTTGGAAAAAGCCTGCGACAATCGAGACATTCGATATTATGAATCGTTCCATGAACTTCAATGATGCGATTGGGAGTTGTTGTTGCCTTCTGATGTAGACCATCGACGTTTTGTGTAATCACAGAATCAGCCTTGCTTAAGGTTTCTAATTTAGCAATGCAAAGATGTGCCAGTGAAGGATTTGCTGATTTTACTAAATTGTAAAAATCAAGACTGAGTTCCCAGTATTTTTCACGTGCTTTTTCATTATTGATAAATGTTTGAAAGCGAAAATCTTCCCCTTGATATTTCTTCCAATAAACACTTGTGTGCCCACGATAATCAGGAATTCCAGATGTAGTGCTAACACCTGAGCCTGTTAAAAAAACAGTGTTATGTGAATTTCTTATAAGTGCTGCTAATTTTTGAATATTCTTTTTATTCATAGTTTATGATGTTTTTTTGAAGAGTGTGTGCCAGTACTTATCAGACAGCTCTCTGTTCGCAGACCATTGTAAAATCGATTCGGGTGTATGACCCACCGGCAGAGGGATTCTGTAGAGTTTAAGTGTTTTCTCAAGTTTTAGTCCCTTAAGGAATGGGGCGTACAATAGGTAGATAACAATATTGAGAGGGGCTAGCATGACAGGCAGACCTAGGATTCGAAGATAATGATGAGCAAAAAAAAGGACAAGAACAACAAGGAGTATTCCAAAAAATGAATAAAGAAGAGAACTTAAGTTGAATTTGAAATAAATACCGCCCACAGCAATGCTCAAAGGAATAATGTTAAAGAAGAGATTGTGCCAGTACAGACTGCTATTCCCAGCTAAAAAAATAGCAATAGGGATTGTTACAAAAAATGAAATCATTGCCATAAGACAGCTTAAGTGTGAATTATAAAAAATGCCTAAGGCGCATAGAATGAGAGCTCCCGAGTATTCAAGCAGATATTGTCCCATGAATTCATAATCGGGGTTCTGAAAAAAACTGATAGGAGAAATTTCAAGAGGTTCGATGTCTAGTGGATAAGAAATCAAACCGAACGCATAAGAGACAATAAGAGCTAGCCACACCATGAACATGGATCCGATACTTAAAGTGGGAAGAATCTGTCCTCTCTTAAACATTGAGTTGATAAAAAAATGCTGAAAAAAAACCACAAGAACGCAGGATAATATAAAGAGAATAAAACTGGGTACAGTGATATCGTCTAAGTACAACCACAGAATACCAAGAAGTGCACCATTATAAGAATAGAATCCTTCAGCGATCAGCACCTTATTGTATTTGAAAAAATGGGCACATGTTGTTGTGATGATTAAGCCTAAAATGCATAGCAGCCCTGCCTTTGTTGAAAGAATGAAAGTAGCAATAAGAAAAAGAAGTCCGCTGAGTGGGCTGGAGCAGAAAAGAATCTGTGCCATCCCCTTAAGAAGGCTATCTATGAAGCCAACTCCTGGATCTTTTGAAGAAGCATTCTCTGTAGAATTGAAATCAAACATATTTTTTCCTAGGCAGCTTTTTTAAGTTTTAGTTCCTTTATCTTAAGAAATCTTTGGGGCGTTACTTGAAGTTTTTGTATATCATCCAGTGTTTCTTTTTTTCGAATCAACTCTACCTGCCCATCTTTGACTAAGACAATGGGTGGGCGTGCAAAGATAAATTGATTGGACTGTGTAATGTTATAAGCACCCGTGTTTTTTATCATGAGAAGATCACCATTATGAAGAGGTGGAAGTTTGATGGAGTTTCGAATGATATCAAGTTGCATACACAGAGGTCCAAAAATTACAGTTTCAATTCGTGAGAGAAGTTTTTTATTAAGACAAGACACTTCATGATCATACCATCGAGTTGTGGGAAGATTACTAATGCCTACATCAACGATAGCTGCTTGGGCACCAGAATCAATCATTTTTGTTGAAACAACAGAAGTAAAACAAGTGGTTGAAGAGTCAACAACTGCACGACCTGGTTCTGTAATGAGTAATGGTCTTTTCCCTGTTTTAGATTTAAAAGTTTTGATCGGTTCAGTTAAAGCTTTTGCGTAAGATGAAATATCAGGAACCACGTAATTAGCAGGTAAAAATTGCATTTGAAGAGTATTCGGGGAGGGAAAACCTCCTCCTAAATCAAAATACTCGATCTTAAAATTAAATTCATCTTCGAGTCTTGAAGCAAACGTGGTCAACATTTTTGATGCTTGCCCGTACAGAATGGGATCAAAAATATAAGTTCCAATATGTGCATGAAGACCACAAATACTGACAAGGCCAGCTTCATACAGTCTGCGACATAAATTGTAGGCTTGACCAGACTCAAGATTCAAACCAAATTTGGACCAGGGGAGTTCTGATAAGCTCATATTGATTCTTAACCCCACTTTCACTTTTTTTCGAAGTTGGATAGCTATTTTTTCAAGTTGAATAGCTTCATCATGAGAATCTACATTGATGATAGCACCATCGAGTAAAGCTCGTTTGAGCTCGTCAGGTTTTTTAAGACAGCCATTAAATACAATTTTATTGCCTTCGACATCCAGGCGCTTTGCCATTTCATATTCTAAGCTGCTCACAACTTCGCTCCACGCACCTAATTCCTTGAGAATAAGACAAACGGCATTGAGATAATTTGTTTTATAGGAATATGCTAATGCAAAGTTTTCGTATTCAGCTTTAAAAGCCTGTGAAAATTTGAGATAATTATTCCGAAGCTGGTTTTCTGAAATGACGAAGACAGGTGTACCATATTGTTTTACGATGTCATCGATAGTAACGCCATCTATGGTTTTATTGTAGTTGATTCCATATTTTGTTCCATTGTATGGTTCAAGATTCTGGAGATTTTGTAAAGAAAAAACAGGTTTTTCATAGGGCTTCATAATAGATCTCTCCTTTTGTGAGTAACTGCGCCAAAAGTTTATTAGAATAAACATTGTCCTGCATGTTGCGAACCATGATAACTCCTGGTCTGTAATACATTTCAGGGTCGAATTTTTCTTGAAACAAAATATCCAGATATCGTTCCGCAAGATTACATTCAGCCCGTGTAGCAAGATGAATCCAACATGGAAAACGACATTTAGCCTCCATGAGATAGATTTGTTGAGATGTGAGATTCTTTTTAAAAGTCATTTCCAGAGGTCCTGTATAATGAAGTGCCATTCGAAAAAGTATATCTTCAATGAGTTTTTTTAAATATGGAAAAGTTACTGTCATAGCTGCCCACGGATGATCATCTTCAGCCATGATGATGTCCTTTGCGACGACATTGCCTATCATCAAAGAGGACTGATCAAGTAAAACTGCAGCTTGATAGGTTTCTCCAGCGATGTGATATTGAAGAAAAACAGAATTATTTTTATACTGCTTAAGGTGTCGCAAGTTTACAGCGATTTCATCAAAAGAATAACATATTTTTCTATATCCTCTGGAATCTGTGAGCAACATTGGATATGAAAAATAAAAACTTAAATTTCGCAATTCCCATTCGTTGTGAATTTGAAATGTTTGAGGACAGGGAATCTTATGCTTATAACATAATCGATAGAGTTTTAATGGATCGCTCAGATAATTTTCATAAATGCAGGGAATGTGCACAGATATTTTTTTATCTTCACAGTATTTTCTTAAGTTTTCAAAATAAGGTATTTCAAAACAAGAAGTGGGCAGAATAAGATCAATGCCTTCATTGACAATGATTCGTGACATTTCTTCTTGAAAAATATTTTCATCGATATCAGGCGAGGTGATAAGCACAGACTTATCAGGAATGCCGTCAATTCTATGTATTGTATTTAAAGCATAGTTGAGTGCAATGATTTTGGATTTTCCATAGCGAGAGGATGCCTTGATGCTTTGTGCAATATGTCTAGCACTTGTTTGTTCATAGTGCGCATCAAGACCTGTCAGAGCAATGTTAAGATTCTTCATAATAAATGTCGTCCTCTAAAAGTTGCCCATGAGTTGCTAATGTTGCAAAATCTTGGGCGTCAAAAAATGTTTCCTTTGTATTTCGTGAAAAGAAATAACCAGAAGGGCAGGGTTTCAGTGCTGCTACTTCTTTACCCAAAGCTAGATCGACATATTGTTCAACAAGTGGATAAGATAGCTGGGATGATATGGAGATCCAGGCAGGAAATCTGGAATTGATTTCAATGAGAAAATATTTCTTTCTAAAAGGATCGTATACGACCTCAATTTCGAGAGCACCCCTCCATTGGAGTTTTTCAACAATGTGTGCTGCCATTTTGTACACAGTGTCGTTTTCAACAATTATTCCCATCTGACATTTTCCAAGAGAATTCGTTGCTGCTTTTTTGACGCATATAGATCCAAGTATTTTGTGCTGGTCATTAGCTACACATGCTAAAACAAAATCGCTTCCGAAAATCTTCTTTTGGGCAATGACTGGAAAACCCCACAGATAAGATATTTTGTCGAATAAAACTTTAGCTTCATAAGCATCGTGAGCTAAAGCTGCCCCAGCTATCGAGCCTTTTATGAAACAAGGAAAACCTATGAGTCCTTGAATCTTTTCAATAGCGTTCTTGCTACTGAGAACTTCTGTCTTTGGAGTTTCTATCTTTTCTAGGGTGCACCATTCAGGTAAAAAATTTTTTGATCGAAGCTTAACTGCTTGAATGGGTGGTAAATAC
>JACOXK010000090.1 GCA_016182335.1 Deltaproteobacteria bacterium
ACCTGCTAAAAATCTGAAAAAAAGACAAAGCTTCATACAAAAATATAAAAAAAAATACATTCTACAAAAGTTTTTCAGCTCTTATGAAATATTCGGGTAAACAAGCCTCTGTGGGTGTCTGAAGATATCTTTCGAGATAAGTTGAAATTTGCTAGCTTCCAATATGCGCTGGGCAAATGGGAATCCATATTAGACTCAAAGGTTAATCTTTTTCAATTTAAAGGAGAAATTGTTTCAGGTTATTCTTATGATGAACATGAAGGAAAGAATGTTGTCATGTTGGTGTCAGAGCTCAAAAATGAGAGCAATCAAGTTTTAGGGCAAACAAAAACATGGCCCACTAAAAATGCAAAACACATTGCCATTTTGAGAGACGAACAAGTGGAAGGTGGGTATTGCTATGAGGAAGGTATTAAGTTATTCCTACAAAGTCGATCCTCTGAATTAGAAGAGAAGATGTGTCGATCTGCTGCGAGTGAGATGCGACGCAACTTTGTACATGTCATGATTCATGAACTTGGCCACTATTTGGGTTATGAACCTCACTCATCAGATCGTCATAGTGTGATGTATGAAAGTATGGACCGAGGCTACACATCTTACCATTTCCAAGAAGTGATTTCTTGGTTTAAAAGTGTGCAGTAGACCTGCAGAATTGACAAATCTTTACTATTTAGTAGTGTTTTGAAGCTATGAAAATTACGGCACTTGAAGAATATGGACTTCGCTGTTTGTTGCAGGTAGCCAGAGCGCAAAAACAAGGTATTTCTATTCGTCAGATAGCTCAGCTGGAAGGGCTTTCTATTCAATACGTGTCTAAGATTACGTCCCATTTGAAAAAATCTGGTTTTATTCAATCTACTCGCGGTGTTCATGGAGGATACAAGCTTGTACGAGACCCAGAGAACATCACATTACAAGATATCAGTCGGGCCTTAAGTGATGACTTTTTTCCTGATAGTTTTTGTGGGCATCACCCAGGTCAACGGGATGCTTGTGTGCATGAGTGCAATTGCTCTATTCGGTCAGTATGGAGAAGTATCTATCATGTTATTTCAGGTATGATGGAGCAGGTGACCCTTGAACACCTACTCAAGAATGAAATTGAACTTCAGGGACATATGAAAAATATTCTAGGGGGCATACCTAAGAGAGAGAATATCGATCCGAGGGCCCGCTCGGGATGACAAAGGGGAAGCTCAGAATGATGCTTTGTGATATACTTGACAAAAATGTATAGATTTAAGACGAAAAGAAAGATAGAAAGATTATGGTAAAAAATCAAAGCGTTACTGAACTGGTTGGTCAAGAATACAAATATGGTTTTGAAACCAAGTTTGATGTTGAGCAAGTACCTCCAGGGCTCAATGAGGATACTATTCGACTTATTTCTTCCATTAAAAAAGAGCCAGAATTTCTCTTAAAATGGAGGCTTAAAGCGCTAGCACATTGGAAAACTATGAAGGATCCAACCTGGGCACACGTTACATATCCTCCTATTGATTATCAGAAGATTGTTTATTATTCTGCGCCGAAATCTAGCAAAGATAAGCCCAAAACACTTGATGAAGTTGATCCAGAAATTCGAAATATGTTTACAAAACTAGGTATTTCTTTAGAAGAACAAAAAAAATTATCAGGTGTTGCTGTGGATGCTGTTGTGGACAGTGTCTCGGTAGCCACTACATTTAAGAAAAAGCTTGCAGAAATGGGGGTTATTTTTTGCTCTTTTTCGGACGCAGCACAAGAACACCCAGAGCTTATTGAAGAATATCTGGGCTGTGTTGTGCCCTACAATGATAATTTTTTTGCTGCCCTCAATTCAGCTGTCTTTAGTGATGGTTCTTTTTGTTATATCCCCAAAGGGGTTCAATGCCCGATGGAGCTCTCTACTTACTTTAGAATCAATGCTTCCAATACTGGCCAATTCGAACGCACTCTGGTTATTGCAGAAGAAGGAAGTTACGTGAGTTACCTGGAAGGTTGTACGGCCCCTATGAGAGATGAAAACCAGCTTCATGCCGCAGTTGTTGAGCTTTTGGCCAAGAAAAATGCACAAATTAAATACGCAACAGTTCAGAATTGGTACCCTGGCGATAAACAGGGGAAGGGTGGTATTTATAATTTTGTTACTAAGCGTGGACGCTGTGATGGTGAGAACTCTAAGATTTCTTGGACTCAGGTTGAAACAGGCTCAGCCATTACGTGGAAATATCCAAGTTGTATATTAAAAGGGGATAATTCTATTGGAGAATTTTATTCTGTTGCTCTTACAAATAATTATCAGCAGGCAGATACTGGCACCAAAATGCTTCACATCGGGAAAAATACAAAAAGTACTATTATTTCTAAAGGGATTGCGGCAGGGCATGGTCAAAATACTTATCGTGGTTTGGTTCGATTTAATCGTGGGTCCACTGGTTCTCGAAATTACTCTCAGTGTGATTCCTTGCTTATTGGTGATAAATGTGGCGCCCATACTTTTCCCTATATTGAAACAATGAATAGTTCAGCTCGTATGGAGCATGAGGCTACAACTTCAAAAATCGGGGAAGATCAGCTTTTCTACTGCAGACAACGAGGAATTTGTGAAGAAGATGCAGTGGCACTTATTGTGAATGGATTTTGCAAAGAAGTATTTCGAAAGCTTCCAATGGAGTTTGCTGTCGAAGCACAAAAATTACTCAATGTGAGCCTCGAAGGGGCCATTGGTTAGGGAGTATCAACATGCTTGAAATAAAAAATCTTACAGTTTCTGTAGGTGGAAAAATAATTCTTGAGAACTTAAGCTTTAGGATTCCAACGGGTGAAGTTCATGCCATCATGGGTCCTAATGGTTCTGGTAAAAGTACTTTGGCAAATGTTCTTTCTGGAAAGGAAGGTTACGACATTTTAAATGGGTCCATTCTTTTTCAAGGGAAAGATTTATTGAAATTGTCTCCTGAGGAAAGAGCAAGGAATGGAGTATTTCATAGTTTTCAATATCCTGTTGAAATTCCGGGTGTCAGTATTACTAATTTTTTGAAAGCAGCTGTTAATTCTATAAGAAAATATAAAAATGAGCCTGAAATTGACGCGTTTGATTTTTTAAAACAACTAAAGGAAAAATTAAAACTTTTGTACATGGATGAAAGCTTCTTAAGCCGCTCTGTGAATATTTTAGACGAAACAGACTCTGGGCTTGATATCGATGCCATCAAGATTGTTGCAGATGGAGTGAATGCTTTGAGAAGTAAAGATCGCTCCATGATTGTGATTACGCACTATCAGCGACTTCTTAATTATATTGTTCCTGACAGAGTGCACGTGCTTTACAAGGGAAAAATTATTAAAACAGGTGATAAAAGTCTAGCTCTTGAACTTGAAAAAAAGGGCTATGAGCGGGTGCATGAATATAGACTTTAAGGGAGATCTGGATCTTCAAAAATTTTGGGTGCCTGATTGGGACGTGCATCGGCTTGTATTTGTGGATGGATGTTTTCGCAAGGACTTATCTTCACTGGCAACTTTAATAAGTGATGATCTGACGTTGACCGTAGCTTCCGATGTGAAAATTTCAAAACCTGTCTATATTCTTTATGTTTCTACAACTTCTCATAATGACGAAAAGGAAGTGATTCACCACAACATTGTACTGGAAAAGAATTCAGAACTGGATTTGATTGAAGAGTATGCTTCATTAAATGAAAATTCATGTTTTAATAATAATGTTGAAAGTTGTTTTTTGCTTAAAGAAAATTCACGACTAAGACATGGAAAAATTCAAAGTCTTAATTTGAGTCAATCATGCATTTCAAAAACACAGATTAATCTGAAAGAACATAGTTCCTATACTGGAATATCTATGAGTTGGGGTGCAGCTCTATCTCAAGATGATTTGAGTTTTTATTTAGAAGGAAAAGATGCAAAAGTTCTAATGTCTGGACTTATGATGGGTCGAGAAGATCAACAACTTGATCAACGATTGGTCATGGATCACAAGATAGGGGGTTGTGAAAGTTACCAACATTTTAAATGTATTTTGAGAGATAAATCCAAGGGACTTTTTGATGGAAAGATTTATGTTCGTCCTAATGCTCAAAAAACTTCAGCTCACCAAGCTAATGATAATCTTATTTTATCGGATCAAGCTGTTGCACAGGCCAGGCCGCATCTAGAAATTTATGCTGATGATGTGAGGTGCACTCATGGGTCCACAACAGGTCAAATGGATGAAGAGGCTTTATTCTATATGCGCTCCAGAGGAATTGAAGAAGAACAAGCACGAACGCTTTTGATAGAGGCATTTGCGGATGAGATTATTCGAGATATTCCATGGCAAGAGCTTCAAAATCATATGAGGAAAAGAATATGTTAGGTACAACTCGGATCATCCAATCATCAGACAAACCAGACTTATTTTCATTCAAAAATATCCGCTTGGACTTTCCCATTCTCGAAGAGAAAGTTCATGGTAAACAACTTGTCTATTTGGACAGTGCAGCGACAACCCAAAAACCAAGAGTCGTCATTGATACATTAAGAGATTATTATGAAAAATGTAACTCAAATGTGCACCGAGCCGTTCATTACTTAGGAGAAAAAGCGACTCGTGGGTACGAATCATCGCGGAAAAGTATTGCTCAATTTATTAATGCAGAAGATGTTCGGGAGATTGTTTTTACGCGCGGGACGACGGAAAGTGTTAATCTTGTGGCCTCATCTTATGGGAGAACTTTTTTAAAACCTGGAGATGAAGTTCTTATATCTTACTTAGAGCATCACTCTAATATTGTTCCATGGCAAATCGTATGCAATCAAACGGGTGCACAGCTTAAAGTAGCTCCTATTAACGATCAGGGTGAAATCATTTTAGAAGAGTTTAAAAAACTTTTATCGCCAAAAACAAAAATTGTTTCAATTGCCCAGGTCTCAAATGCCCTGGGTACAATTAATCCTCTAGAAAAAATGATTCCTATGGCTCATGACGTTGGAGCTGTGGTTCTCGTCGATGGGGCACAAGCTGCCTCGCACATGAGTGTTGATGTTCAAAAGCTTGGATGTGATTTTTATGCTTTTTCGGGGCATAAAATCTATGGTCCTACTGGGATTGGGGTTCTTTATGGAAAGGCTCATCTTCTTGAAAAAATGCCTCCCTATCACGGTGGAGGGGAGATGATCCTCTCCGTTACTTTTGAAAAAACGACTTATAATGAAATTCCTTATAAATTTGAAGCGGGTACTCCTAATATTGCAGGAGCTTTTGGTATGCAAGCAGCCTTGAAATATGTTTCTGGTATCGGTCTTGATAATATTGCCGCCTATGAATCGGGCTTGCTTCAATACGCAACATTGAAACTTTCCCGAATCCCTGGTTTAAAATTAATAGGTACAGCCAAGAATAAAGCTTGTGTGCTTTCTTTTACATTAGAGGGGATTCACCCACATGATATTGGGACTATTTTGGATCGGGAAGGTGTTGCTATAAGAACAGGTCACCATTGTGCTATGCCCGTGATGCAAAGATTTGGCGTGCCTGCTACAGCACGTGTATCGCTTGGAATTTATAATAATCGGGAAGATATTGATATTTTTGTTGAAGCTCTTTTGAAAGTTGGAGAAATTTTTAGATAATGTCCTTGCAAGAACTATATCAAGAAGTGATTGTGGATCACTCCAAAAGTCCTAGAAATTTTGGAAAGATAGATCGTGCTTCTCATGCAGAAGGGTATAATCCTTTGTGTGGTGACAAAGTTGATGTTTATGTGAAGTTAGATGGAAATCGTGTGAAAGAGATTAGTTTTAAAGGGAATGGTTGTGCTATCTCAACTGCTTCAGCTTCTTTGATGACAGAGTTTGCAAAATTAAAAACGATTGAAGAGGTCAGAAAAGTTTCAGATGAATTTCAAAGTATGATCACCCATGAAGACTATGAACCCCACATGGACATTGGAAAACTTGCTGTTTTTCAAGGAGTGCGAGAGTTTCCGACACGAGTGAAGTGCGCAACCCTTGCTTGGCACACGCTTAAAAGTGCCCTGAAGGGACGTGAAGAGATTGTGAGTACTGAATAGTGAAGTGATGAGAGAAGAAGCTCTCTTAAAAAATGATGTTGAAGCCACGGTTGTTCCGGATGGGCATAAGATTACACTCTATAAAGACACTTATGTGACAATCACTCAAGCCCTAGGAGGCAGTTTTACGGTCATGACTGATAGAGGCCAAATGGCTCGAATCGCTGGAAAAGATGCAGCCGCCCTAGGTAAGACTCTAGAGTCTATCATCCCCGCCCCTGGTGCGCAGCACACTAGCAGGGATCTACCCATTGCTGTTATAACCGTAGACGAAAAAGTATGGGAGCAACTTAAAACGTGTTACGACCCAGAAATTCCGGTTGATATTGTTAATCTTGGTCTTGTCTATGATTGCCAAGTCACAAAACTTGCTGATGATCAGTATGAAGTTTCAATTAAGATGACCCTAACAGCTCCTGGATGCGGAATGGGAGATATTTTAAAACAGGATGTTGAGTCCAAAGTTCTTGGAATTCAGGGTGTTAAGACTGTTCAAGTTGAAATGGTGTTTGAGCCAGTGTGGGATCAGTCTCGTATGTCCGAAGAAGCTAAAGTCAAACTTGGCATGATGTAAAGGTTGTCATTGTGAGGTTTGTGAAACAAACCGAAGCAATCTTGTCGGATCAAACTGCTTGACCTGCAGCCCAGCCTGAGGACCAAGCCCATTGAAAATTAGAACCCCCAAGCCAACCCGTAACATCCACAACTTCACCTATAAAATAAAGTCCTGGAACCTTTTGACTTTCCATCGTTTGTGAGGAAAGTTCGTTGGTATCGACACCACCTTTGGTTACTTCTGCCTTTCTGTAGCCGATGGTCGAGCTTGGTTTTAGTTTCCAGTGGTTCAAATACTCGCTACAAAAGTTTATGAGAAAGGAATCGACAAACCGATGGGGAAGAGGAGCAAAGGGTTCTATTTTTATTTCATCTCCAGGGTTCCAATACAGTGAGCCTTGAAGTGCGGCAGGGCCACTTAAGCCTCTGTGTGTGATAAGAATGTTTTCAATAAAAGATTTCTTATTGCACGTAAGTTTGACTTTAAAAGATATTCCAGACAGATTCCGAAAGAAGCTTTCATCTTTCCCGGTAAAAACAAAACCATCGAGTGCCGGTCGAGGTGGAATAATGTTAAGTCCAAATTTTTCAGCGACTTTATAGCCAAAGTTTGTTGCCCCAAGCTTTGGAATTGAGAGGCCTCCTGTAGCAATAACGAGAGACCGGCATTGGAAAATTAACTCCTTTGTCATCCCTACTTTTAGGGTAAAGCCCACTTGCGGGGATCCATCGACAATATCAATTCGCGATACAGAACATCCCAATAAAATTTTAACGCTAGCCCTATCGCATTCTGATTTAAGCATGTGAACGATGTCGTGGGCTGATCTAGTACAAAAAAGCTGCCCTAATTTTTTTTCGTGGTATGGAATTTTATATTTTTCAACGAGGTGAATAAAATCCTGCGATGTAAATCTGGAAAGTGCAGATTTACAAAAATGAGGATTTTCAGACTGATAATTATCAGTACTGCAGTGAATATTTGTAAAATTACATCGCCCACCACCTGAGATCAGAATTTTACGTCCCAATTTCGTGGAGTGATCTATGAGCAGAACCCGCCTTTGTCTCTTCGCAGCCTCTATGGCGCACATCATTCCGGCTGCACCGGCCCCAATAATAATCACATCAAAACATTTCATTGCAGCGTACTGTTCTATCACGAAGTTCGACATTTGTCTTAACACATGTTAACTACACGTTTTCCTATGTCTTATATTGTTCACGATTATTATTTCAAAAAAGCTAAAGTCCAGAATTATGTGGCTCGTTCGATCTTTAAGCTTTGCGAAATTGATGAGAGATTTAAGCTTTTCAGGCAGGGCGATACTGTTTTGGATCTGGGCGCTGCACCCGGGTCATGGTCCCAATATGTCTCACAAAAGATAGGTCCCCAGGGTCAAGTTTTAGGAATAGATCTTTGCGCAATCTCATTAAAAATAAGTAACGCTACTTTTCTGACTGGGGACTTAAATGAAATGAATCTAGATGAGGTCCTCAAAGAAAACAATTTTGGGAAATTCTTTGATGTAGTGATTTCAGACATGGCTCCAAAAACAACTGGGGTTCGGGTTGTTGATCAAACGGCTTCTTTAGGGTTGTGCGAGCTTGCTCTTGATATTGCAAAAGAGTTTTTAAAGCCCCATGGCAGTCTTGTATGTAAACTTTTTCACAGTGCTGATTTTCAAGTCTTCAAAAGAGATGTTCAAAAAAAATTTTCGAAAGTTAATGTCTTTATTCCAAAAAGTACGCGCAAAGAAAGTAAAGAAGTTTTTCTCATCGCTCAAAATAAATTGGATTCTAACTATAATACTTAAGTCTCATCCCGAATATTTCGTAAGAGCTGAAAAACTTTTGTAGAATGTATTTTTTTTTATATTTTTGTATGAAGCTTTGTCTTTTTTTCAGATTTTTAGCAGGTTAAGGACAATTCTTCTGCTTGATTTCCTTATAACGGCAGCCACTTTAATGAGTCTTTCTCTGATGGTTGAAACATAAGCTTGTGCTAGACGTGTACCTTC
>JACOXK010000091.1 GCA_016182335.1 Deltaproteobacteria bacterium
AGGATATCCGTTTTTGCCGTGTTCTAAATAGCTTTCAACGCCTTTTTTCCCTTCTTTATCTATTTCTCGATGAAGTTTTGTATAAAAATTATGGGCATGTGTAGTGGCCTCAAAAAGTTCTTTTATTTTACGGTATTCAGAAGCATTTACTTGAAGAAGATTTTTGTCCTTTGCTGCTCCTCTAGGATAGATTAAACTTAAATCATCATAAGAGATATGTTCATCTACAAATTTTTTTATAGAAGAAATATGATCGAGATTTTCTGTAGTAAGTACTGTTGCAATGGTGAGCATGCAATTGGCACCTTGATCTCTCATAGTTGAGATGACAGAGCAAGATTTTAAAAAATTGTCGAAAAGCCCCTTGATTTTTCGACTTTGATCATGTCGTTCATATAAGTTATCCAAACTAAGCTGTAACTTTATTTTTAAAGATGGATAATGTGTTTGGGTAAAAGACAATAAATTTTGTATTCTATGAGGAAAACCACCGTGACTGGCGATGGCTACCGTGCGTGTGCTGCTGTTCCTATAAAAGGCTTCTAAAATTTGAGGAAGATCTAAACGAGTGAACGGTTCACCGCCCCCTATGGATAGATAATAAAGATGCTTTAAGTGGCAACTGATCTGTTTATATTCATCAAGTGTTAATTCTAATTTTGACTTTGCACTTTCAATTTCTTCCCAATAAAAACAAAATTCGCACCTTGCATTGCAAACAGCAGTCACAAATAACACCATATAGCTGGGCTCTTTGGACAGTATTGAGGACGCAAGTTTTAAGCCACTGTTTAACCTCATACGTCTGCAATATTACATGTTCTATGATGCGATGTGGTGGAATACTGCAAAACAGAGGCCTCCTGCGATGTTTCGGTAATCATATTCAAATCAAGATAAGATGCAATGGTCTTTTCAAGTCCTTCTTTAAGAGAGAGAGTGGGTTTCCACTGAAGATTCAAGTGAACTTGTTTAATGTTTGCAACATAGGACTTGATAATCTCTCCTTGTTTTTCTTGGTTCATGTGAATAGGGGTCACGCACTTAAGCTTTTTTATTATGAATAAGGACATATCGTACACACTTTTGCCACAACCCGTGCCAATATTGAAAATATGAAGACCTGCAGCCTGTGAAGCACCTGAAATGATGAGAGCATCGATGATGTCGGAAACATGAGTAAAATCCAGTATGTTGTGAGGTTCTTGAAGCTCAATAGGCTTAAGAAGGCTTAAATTTTCTAATATGTGAGGAATAAGAAAAGGAGTTTTTTGACCTGGACCATAGGCATTAAAAATCCTCAAAATGGTCATGGGTACATTGTATCTTCTTGCATAATATCGACATATTTCTTCACCCAAGTATTTACTTAATCCATAATGCGATTGGGGCTCCAGTTTTGACATTTCAGAAAGTAAAAGGCCTGGTTCACTGGGTTGATAAACCGAAGCTGAGGATGCAAAAATGAAACGAGCCTGATTTTTCAAGCAGAACTCCAGAACGCGGCGAGTTCCTTCAACATTAGTGTAAAACAGAGCGTTTACTTCTTCCTGAGTAGAAGCCTTATTTTTTGCTGCAAGGTGATAAATGAGATCAAAGGATTCTTTGATATTTGCAAGTTCGAAAATATTAACATTTTTATAAAATACGCAAGCACCGTATTTTTCTAGCGCTTGTGTCAAATGTCGGCCAATAAATCCGTGTGCGCCGGTAACAAGAATTTTTTTGTCTTTTAAAGAAGTGAGGCTTTTTGGCATAAAGATAAAAGTGGAGAGGATTCATTTTCAAATAAATCGAGAGATTCACGAAACCATTGAATTGTTTTAAGCAGACCATTTTCGAGGCTGATAGAGGGTTTCCAACTCAAAATATCAGCAGCCTTGTGATTGTCAGCTTTCATCATCCAAATTTCCGTGGGTCGATGAGGGAGGGCGCCAATTTTTAGTTTCGACGATGATTCAGAAAGTTTATGAATAAGTTTTGTTAAATCTGATATGGAGATATCCTCACCCGATCCGATATTGATGATTTCTCCTACAGCTTTTTCATTAAATGCAGCCTTCTTGAACGCATCGATGAGATTCAAGATGTAATTAAAATCCCTGGTTTGAATACCTTGAGTTGTCAGAACGTCCTCACCCTTGAGGCATTTAAGAATGAGTTCTGGAATGATGGCGCGGCTACTTTGAAAAGGTCCAAAGGCATTGAAGGGGCGCACAACAACAATAGGTTTATGATGAACATGCCATTTCATTCGAGCATAAAGTTCGCCTGAATATTTTCCAATAGCATAGGGTGAGATAGGAAATGGTGTTAGAGATTCAACAAATTCTTTTCCCTGACTTTGTAAACCATAAACCTCAGACGATGAAATGTAGATAAACCTTTCATAATTTTCATAAGCTTCCAGCAGATTCATGGTACCCTTAGCATTAGAGTCAAAACTTTCGCAAATATGAGTAAAACTATCTCCGACATGATTATAGGCTGCAAAATGATAGATGATTTCGGGTTGAAGCTCTACAATGTGCTTTAATGAGTCGCTATTTCTGATATCCGCTTCGATCCAATGAATGTTTTTCCAAAGATCGATTAGCCGGATATTGTCAAAAGGACTTTTGTACTTTGTCAGAACGCAAAGTTCTGCTCCTTCACTCAGAAGATTTCGACACAAATGGGAGGCTATAAAACCACTGCCACCTGTTACAAGAACTTTTTTGTTTTTAAAAAGATTCATAAATTAAGAGTCTGTATAAAACTTCATCATTTCTTTTTCTGCCATTCGGTGTTCCTCTAATGTATTAAACGTAAGTTTTAGTCCTTTGTGGTTGTAAGCAAAGAGTTCTTTTTGGTCAATGAGATGCTCAAACCATCCAACGATTCCTTCCCCATCTGGCATGTTTAAAAATCGTGAAGGTACCGAATTAAGAAGTGAAACTCTCAGAATCATGTGTCCCACAAAATAATAATAAGTAGGCTTTTCTTGATAGCAGATAATTCTATTTTCTCTATCATATTGAACAATGCCAAAAGGATTTTGAATGTTTGCAATCGTGATCGTCATCTGAGCCTTTGTATGAATATGCTGCTGCATCATTTTTTTGATGTTAATGTCTATGAACGTGTCTCCATACGCGACAATGAAGTTTTTGAATTTATTTTTTTTATTCAACCGATGTGAAGCTTCATAAATTCTCTTGAGTATTCCAGCTTTTTCACCAACATGGGAGATTTCAATGTGTGCAGTAAATTTTTTTGAATGAATATATTTTTCGATAGCTTCGCTTTTGTATCCTGTGCAAAGGATGAAATGATCAAACCTCTTTTGGATGTAAAAATCTAAAATATGTTCAAGAATAGGTTTTCCATGAATGCTCACAAGTGGTTTGGGAAGTGTCTGAGTCAGTGGTATGAGCCTCCTTCCACGCCCACCGCAAAGTATAAGGATGGGTGGTTTCATTGAGAAAGATCCATATCTTTAATAACAAAATTAGGTCTATTTTTTGTTTGATCAAAAATCCTTGCTATGTATTCCCCAATGATTCCCAATGCAATGAGCTGAAAACTTCCCATAAAAAAGACAGCACCAGCCAGTGTGAGCCATCCGGGAGGGAGCTCAATGTTTGGGTCGATATTTGTGATTTTAAGAAAAAATGGGATGAGAATTTCCTTTAACATGTAAAGGAGGCTAAAGCCTGCAAGAATAAAACCCGTTAGTGAAATCAGACGAAGTGGATAATGTGAAAAACCAAAAATACCATCTAAACCAAAAGAAAAGAGATTTTTGAAAGAAAACTTTGACAGACCTGTGATCCTTTGCCCAATGTGATAGGATAGACCCTTCTGTCTAAAACCTAACCAAGTAATTTGGGCTCTGAGAAATTTATGATACTCTGGCATGAGAAGCAGTGCTTGAAGAACCTTATTATCAATCAATCGAAAATCGGATTGACCAAAATGAAATGTAAATCCAGATAGTTTTGAAAGAAGCCAGTAATAAAACTGTGTCAGTTTATACTTGAAAAAAGGAAGGTGATGATTTTCTTTAGTCGTATAGACGACATCATAGCCCTCTTGCCACAGTTGGATCATTTCGGGGATAAGAGAGGGAGGATGTTCCAAGTCGGCATCCATTGTTATCACGGCATCGGCTCGTACCTTTGTTAAACCAGCACATAAGGCGCCTTGATGACCAAAGTTTCTGGATAAATTAACATATCCGACATGGGAATCGGAATGTTTAAATTTTTTTATAATTTCAAGAGAGTTATCGCAACTGCCATTATTGACGAAGATCATTTCATAAGTAACCTGAGCCTTTTCGCAGGCGAGCTTAACCTCTTTATGAAGTATTTCTAAATTTCCTTCTTCATTATAGACAGGAAATACAAATGCAATCTTCTTCACAATACTCCTCTGCACCTGGGTGTTTTTACTAGAATTACTTTCTTTCTAAACAGAATATCTGGTTAAGCCCCAATATAAAAGTTCGATAGCCAACAAGAGAAAAATACTCAGATGTTAATTCTTGAATACTATCAATTGTATAATGTGCAACGTGTTCTTCATCAATATCATTGGCATAAAATTTAATAAGATGATCTGCCATTTTTCTTGGCGTAGTGATGATTAAGCGTCCCTTAGGTTTTAACACGCGTGCTATTTCTCCCAGAAGTGGTTTTGGATCATGAATGTGTTCAATTACTGCCAACATGGTTACGTAGTCAAAGAATTGATTTGGAAATTCTAGGTGGCTAGAGACTTCACTTTGTAACCTTTTATCAACTCCAAAGGCTTCTTTACAAGAAGATCGTTTGAGAAAGTAGCCGTCACCACACCCAATATCAAGATGGCGCTCTAATGGTTTCATGTATTTTTTTGCATGCTGTGCGCGTAACCATCGGGTGATGGGTAAAACGACATGGCCCAAAATTTTTTTCTCTCCTGCATAGTTAAAGGGTTCTAATTGTACTTGCTGTTCAAGTTTTCCATTAACGACTTTTAGAATCATGGCTTCTCCTTTTTTTAATTGGCTATCATTTTTTTAAACAAATATAAACTTCTGGTTGTTTCTCGAGATGACGGTGCTGGATACCACCAAAGATTTTCAAAATGGTAGAACCCCTTTAAAAACTGAGATTCTTTTTTTTTATTTATGTATTCAAACTTTTGAATCAACCTAAAATCTGTTTTGTTTGCAAATAAATTCTGAATATAGGTGATTACATAAGGAATGTAGGATTGAGAAAGGGGCGGCTCTTTTTTTTTGAGAAAATCACTTAGGTTATGATGTGAAAAAATAATATAATCAGCATCGGAGCCATGGTCTCGAATGTGATTTAAATGCGGTATTCGATGTGGGGCTTTGAGCCAATAAAAAAAATTCTTTGATGAGTCTACCTTAGAATTATTTCCCAGATAAAGAATTTCATAATCATAAAAGAGAGACTCGCTTGCCACATCACCCAATTGGTCAAAAACCTCAATTTTTGAATTCTTTGGGATGTTGCTGCGGATCCATGTTGTGAGTGCGTATCGTGGGTCCCCGTCTTTAAAGAC
>JACOXK010000061.1 GCA_016182335.1 Deltaproteobacteria bacterium
TCTGGCATAAGAATTGCTTATGGCTCCACAGCTTTAACTTTTTATAATTAGGGGGATAAATGAAAAGAATATTCCTTGGATTCGTTGTCGTTATAACTTCATCGCTTTTTATCATCAACTGCGGGGGTAGTTCATCTGCTTCCAAGCCAGGTTACACTCCACCTTTCGACAAAATACCAGATAGTTTGGCTCATACTTCAAACGACCCAGATACGCAGCTTCTCATAGCAGCTCAAGATGGAAAGCTTGATGAAGTTATTTCCATTCTTGAAAAGGGCCCCCTCGGGACTCTTCTCTTAAGCACTCGTGTTAATTATCAAGATAAAGACCAGGGTCTGTGCGCATTAGCCCTAGCAGCCCGCGGTGGTCATACTGAGATCGTGACATATCTGCTCTCGAAGGGAGCGTCGGTCGATACTTTAGCTAACTCAGATACTTCAGTTTTGATGTTTGCCATTTTTTCAAAAAATATCAAAACTATCGAACTGCTGCTCAAGGTTCCGCATCTTGACATCAATTATGCAGATAATAACGGTCACACCGCTCTATCAATGGCGGTTGGCTACCAACATGTTGAGGCAGTCAAACTGCTTCTAGAATATGGAGCAGATGAAAGCATCAACACAGTCGTTAATAAAGAATGGTCTCCACTTTTGATCGCCGCAGACAAAGACAATGGTCTTATTGGAAGGCTTTTTGCTCAATACGGTGCTAATCTTAACTTTAAAATACCTGGAGATAAGTTGTCTGCCCTAGAATGGGCTCAACAATGGGGGAGCACCTCTTTTCTATTTTCTTTTCTTAGTCCTCAACAGAATCTAGAAGAACTCACGTCGTTAAATACCGAATTTGATTACAAACAGTGGCATGCCTCTTTACCCCATGGCAAGCTTGAAAACTTCAGAGACATGGATTTTGCAGACCTATTAAGCGCTTTAACTAAAGAGGGAATTTTAATCATTGCTGTTGAGGATAACGAAGCAAACCCAGCTCTTACACTTTACGTCAATAATGACCTTTATAACCAACTGCCTGAATCGCTACGCCTCCCATCCGATGAAACTGTGGGACGCCATCTTTCAGTGGGATATGAAACTCTTCTCGTTGATGAGGCAGATAATAATCCATTTGATAAACCAGTTTTTCTCTTAAGAAGTCGTGCAAACAAGCAGGCTGTTATTCATGAATACATACACCATTCATTGAATATGATTGGAACTAATGGCCTAGGTTATATTGAAAAAGATGGAAAAAAAATCACAGCTGAAGCTCCAATGAATACGGAATTATTTCTGTGCCAGAAAACTTTTAATGAATTGCGTCAACAAGATATTCATAATCCAATTGTAGATGAGAATTGTACGCTTGCCCTTCTTCAATTGCTTCAATTGGACATACACAAGGAATTCATGGAATCAAGTGAAGAAATTTTTATTTATAAGTATGTCTATGATCTTTTTAAGAATTCCGAACAAATGACAGATCATTTAGCATACAACTCACAAATAATGATTCTTGATCATGTCTCACAATTATGGTCCAGCATCGGATCATTGCGACGTAAACTTTTGGAGCTTCAGGAAGTCATTCGCGATCAAAAAAAGATCTCTATATCTGCTGATTTCCCAGAGCGATTAAGAAGTTTTACAGAAAATATGCAATATAACTTCAATATATGGTTTGAAGAATTTCATTATAAAGAAATCAATGCACTAGCCGCAGAGGCAGGAAAACAGCTCAAAGAAAGGAGAAAGAAATAAAACTAAGGGGTAGGAATGTTTAAATTATAAAAAATATCACGACCTGGAAAAACGGCCAAAACCCCAAGCATTTCTTCAATTCTGAGAAGCTGATTGTATTTAGCAGTTCTTTCAGAACGACACAAAGAACCCGCCTTAATCTGGCCAGCGTTGGTGCCCACAGCCAGATCAGCAATGAATGTATCTTCTGTTTCTCCCGAACGATGAGAAATCATGCTTGTCCACCCAGCCTTTTGAGCCATGGACACGGCATTAAGAGTTTGTGAAACAGTACCAATTTGATTCAGCTTAATAAGAATAGAATTACTCCACTTCTCTTCAATTCCCTTGTGAAGTTTTTTTTCATTTGTTACATACAAATCATCGCCAACAAGCTGAATACGTCTTCCCAAAGTTTTTGTAAGCTGCTTCCATCCCTCAATATCATTTTCAGCAAGGCCATCTTCAATCGAAACAATAGGATACTGATTTAATAAATCTTCATAAAAGGAAATAAGATCTTTTGCTGATCGGTTTTGATTTTCTAATCGGTAAAAACCATCTTCATAAAGCTCAGAGGCCGCAACATCTAAGGCTAACGCAATGTGATCCCCAGGCCTATAACCAGCCTGTTCAATAGCCTTCATCAAAAAGTCAAGAACTTCTGCATGAGAAGAAACGTTGGGCGCAAAACCACCCTCATCTCCCACCGCAGTTGAATAATTTTTCTTTTTTAAAATTTGTTTTAATGAGTGAAATACTTCGACCCCAGCTCTTAAAGCTTGTTTGAAAGTTTCAAAACCCAGAGGAACAATCATAAACTCCTGAATATCCACATTATTGTCGGCGTGCGCTCCACCATTCACCACATTCATGAACGGCACAGGAAGAATTTTTGCTTTCTCTCTTCCAATAAACCGAAACAAAGGTTGTTCCTTAAACTGTGCACAGGCCCTCATAGCAGCCATAGAAACAGAAAGGATGGCGTTGGCCCCTAGCTTTGATTTGTTATGAGTCCCATCTAGCTCGATCATCAGTTTATCGATGTCCAATAGTTTTGTGATATCCATTTTTAAAAGTTCTGGAGCCAAAACATGGTTCACATGAGAGATTGCTTTGGAAACCCCTTTGCCTAAAAATTTTTTTGAATCATGATCGCGAAGTTCTAAAGCTTCTTCACTGCCAGTGGATGCCCCCGATGGAACGGCAGCCCTACCCATGTGGCCAGTGTCTAAAAATACATCTGTTTCGACTGTTGGATACCCTCGTGAATCAATAATTTCTCTAGATACTATCTTTTCAATACAGGCCATCTTTCACCATTTTTTTTTCACATACCGGCAGCTTCACTCGAAACAAAGAACCTACCCCTTTCTGACTCTCAACTTCTATCAAACCTTCATGCTTTCTAACAAGACCAAAGGCCGTTGACAAACCCAAACCAGTTCCTTCCCCAGGTTTTTTCGTTGTAAAAAATGGCTCGAAGATTTTTTCTCTATTTTCTTCAGCAATACCACAACCACTGTCTTTAATTGTTATAGTAATCCAATCAGCTTCTTTAAAAGTACAGATTCGAATACTACCCTGGCCCTCAATAGACTGAAATGCGTTCAATAAAAGATTGAAAAAAACTTGATTGAGTTGGGATGGAAAACATAAAAGTGGAGGAATATCCCCATAATCTTTTGTAATGTGAACACGCCGTTTTAAATCATAACGCAACATATTCAGCGCCGTATCAAGGCATTGATGTACTGAACATTCTTCCTTGCTCTCCATGCCTGCATGCGCAAAATGATTAAGATCTGAAACAATTTGTTTTACTCGAGCTAGCCCTTCCGAAGTTTCAATCATCATCATTGGAAAGTCTTCTCTCATGGAAGGCAGTCCGTATTCCTGCCTCATTTCATCAATTTTCCGAAGAATTCGATCCATTCTCGTTGTCTTTTCTGCTGGGAGCTCTTGTGCAAGCTGTTCGTAAAGATCTAAAACTTGAAAAAGCTTCATGCCATACTCGCGAACTCGGGACACATTTCCCATAATAAAACTTAAGGGATTATTGATTTCATGAGCTATTCCAGTTGCAAGCTGCCCAATAGAAGACATTTTCTCCGTTTGAACACTTTCTTTCATTTTATCTTTAAGCTTGCGATTTGCTTCTTTTAATTCACGATTTGTTTTCTCAAGTTTTTCATTTTGCTCTTCAAGTTTATCAACAGCTTCCTGAATGAGGCGTGGACTACGATGGGTTGGAATTTTCAGATCACCAAACAGACCCGGTTTGGGCTGCCAAACAAGGTGACAAGCATGGCTTGATTTCTTTTCAATCTCTGCTGGCCCCAAATTCCAATATTCAGGAATTCCCGCTAACGCGCCCTGAAGATACTGAACGTCTAGCGCATCCAAAGAAGAATCGAATTCCACCTCAAGAGCATGTTCTTCCTTCTGAGAGAGTCTTACAAAAACATTTTTATAAAAATAAGAAATAAATTTTCTACTTTGATGATAAATGAGCTTTGGCTCCCCGATCATTCGAAAAACACTGTCGAGAACCCCCCAGGCTCCCAATCCTGGTGATTGAACTCCAATATGATAAATAATATTGTCATCTTGAA
Source organism: Deltaproteobacteria bacterium (assembly GCA_016182335.1). Taxonomy (GTDB): domain Bacteria; phylum Bdellovibrionota; class JACOXK01; order JACOXK01; family JACOXK01; genus JACOXK01. The sequence goes on from JACOXK010000061.1 coordinate 4,355, forward strand.
ACAAAGAGGGGAGTTTTTTATATATTTTATGAATCGAGGGCCGATCAATCCACGAATTTGTATCCACAAGATATTCTAAAGGGTAAGAAACATCTTCAAAGAGCGACTGAAAAGCTTTATTTTCACGACGCGCAAACTGAATAATCGAATTTGTAATTCGACAACTCACATCTTGATTCATAACTAAAGATCATTATAAGGATTACATTCTACTTGACAAGATCAACTGTCATTGCGAACCGAATGAAATGAGGTGTGGCAATCTATGTTTTGGATTCTTCGCCCGTCTTCATTGCACTACGACGAGGCTCTGAATGTCGGACCGACAAACTACCTATAAATACTGATTCGATAACTTTGATAGAAGAACTTTGGATTTATCATCCAAATTTAGGAAACGAATGACGATCCCTGGTCCCACTGCTTCAGTTTGAGCCGAATGTGACAGAATCTCGCCCTCCCCTTTTAAGAAAATAATATCAGAATCAGCAAAAGAAAATTCAATAGACACAATTTGTGATATTGGAAGTAATTTCTCAGTTTCAAGAAACACACCACCTCCCTCAACTTGAGGACGATATGACATGACAAATTCATCGAAATCACAAAATTGGGCAAAGACCGTAGATCTCACATAAGAGTGACTTGACTTGTGAAGAACTTCGTTTTTGGAAGCCACTACATAGGAAATCATTTTCCCCACATCACGTTTTACTTCTGTGAACTTCCTAAAACTACGATTGTCAGATGAGTAAAAAGTATCATCTTGGTCGTCGAGGATCAAGAGTTTTGTTCAGATTGTAAACACTACACAGAGTTTGAAATGTCTTCTAACCCATCAATATAACTAGTGTTAAAGTTCATACTATAAACATTGTTGTAAATATTTTAGCCAATGTTCAAGTCCAATAAAAGCCTAAAATATATAATATATACAATAATTTCATTGTGTTATAAATAGACCTCGTGTTTGGCACTAGAATTGCTCATAGCCCCGCCAAGGGGGTTTGTGCATGACAAAAGTTATTGATTTTGAAAGCTTTAGGCAGGAAAGACTCAGGGATCAGAAAAAGCAAAACCTATATGCTTTACCCAAAGTGGACCTACTTGAAGAGTTAAT
>JACOXK010000062.1 GCA_016182335.1 Deltaproteobacteria bacterium
AAAAGCAATAGCCCTTTATAAAGGGGCGTTGAGTTCTAAAATGTCTCGACTCGAAGAGGAAGGTCTCATTCAGAGGTTTGAGTACACTTTCGAGCTTGCATGGAAATGCTTACAGGACCTGCTTCAAGAGAAGGGTTATCCTAACATTCGTGGTCCCAGGCCCGTTATTGAACAGGCATTTCAAGATGGGATTATTTCGGATGGTCCCGTGTGGCTTCAAATGTTGAAAGCTCGAAATGAAACCACACACCTCTATGATGAGGCAACTTTTGAATCAATTATATCTGCAGTAAAGAATCAGTTTCTTTCAGTTCTTCAAAATTTTCGAACGCAGTTTCCCAAATGAAATCAAAAATAGTAAAATCTGACTCTAAAATTAGTGGCATTGAGGATCAATATGCTGGGCAGATTCTAGATTTGTTTAAACCCCTTCCAAAGGGCGTCGGGCTTATATTGTTCGGCTCTCGCGCAAAAGGAAATTATCGAGAGGGTTCCGATATTGATATAGCTATCACGGGGGACAATGTAACGTTGAAAGATCGCGATCATTGGTTATTGAAGTATGACAACTTAAACCTTCCCTGGAAGCTTGACTTAGTTGTTTATCATTTAATTGAAGAGTCTGCCCTTCAGTCTCATATTGATAGGATAGGGGTTCGTATCTTATAAGAATTGATACTTTATTGGAACTTTTGAAAACATCAATTTTCAACCATCGTTGGCACTTAGAAATAGAGAATTATTCTGATTTTGGAAGTGAAGCGATGTGGCGGGAATAGAGTTTAAGCGAATCGGTTTGCAAAGCTTTATCATAAAATTCTTGTGCCTTTTTATTCTGATGAAGTCCCTCAAAACTTTTTCCAATGTAATAGTACACCTCTGCAACATCAATTTGAGAACCCGTAGGTTCTGATGCTAACGCCTGTGACATCTTCAAGATAGCTTCTTGAAATTTTTGAGTCAGACAAAGATACATTCCCTCTAATCCTAAAAGATAAAAATCTTCCCAATTCTGCTTTTCGTCAGGAAGATCACTATTGGCCATCCATTTCTTCAAAAAATCAATATGAATGGCAGTCTGATCAAGCTTTTTATTCCAATAAACATAAAGATAAATCAGTTCAAATCGTGTGGAAAAATCATTTGGATTATTTTTGAGAATGACAAGGAGCTCATCTTCTGCCTCTTTGAAATAACTCTCTCTCTCCCTTGCTTTATCCTGGGCATCATAAATTGTTCCTATGTAAAAATAGCTCATAGGAGAATGGTCGTTAAGATCAAGTGCACTTAAATAATCGTTCTCTGCTTTTTCAAAATCTCCTCTGGCTAAGTGCGAAAATCCTCGAATTTCATATCCACGAGAGCTTTCTGGATATAAGGAAATCAGCTCATCTGCGATTTTTTGTGCCTCTATGTATTTTCCGGTTTTTAACAAGCTTTGCCCTAGCAGTGAAAGATGGTGATAATCAAGACTGCCACCGAAAAGAAGAGCATTTTCTAATAATTGTACTGCCTGAACATAGTTTGCTTCTTTGTAGCGATCATAGGCAAGTGTTGAATATTGATGTGCCTGTTCTTCAAGAGTCATTTCTCTTTGAACTGTTGGAAGAGAACCAACGATTTTGGGTTCGCGAGTGCACGTTGTATTCAAAAAGATAATAGGAATGGTCAAAATAATTATCTTTTTCATCCTTCTCTCTTATCGGTGCAATCGGTTTCTTTATGAAGTTGCCTCGCTTGACCCAGAGTGTAGAGGCGTTCTATCGTAAGCCTTCGTGAAGATAGCTTTGTGTCAAATTAACCCTGCGATAGGTGCCCTAAGTGCTAATGCTGCGAAAATTCTAGATTTTGCTCAAAAAGCTCATGACCTGGGTGCTCATCTTGCAGTTTTCCCTGAACTTTCTCTGACTGGATACCCACCCAGGGATCTTCTTGAAAAAAAAGAATTTGTTGAAAAAAGTCTTCAAACATTGCACCGAGTTCATCAAAAAACGCCCCTTCCTATTATTGTTGGTTTTGTGGACTTCAATCGCCACCCTATAGGAAAGCCTCTTCACAACGCCGCTGGACTTCTTGTTCCAGGTGAATCACGACTTCAAGTTCAACATAAAACACTCCTTCCTTCCTATGATGTTTTTGACGAAACAAGGTATTTTGAACCAGGACAAAAAATTCAATGCATGAACGTGAATGGTAAAAAAATTGGCGTTCTCATCTGTGAGGATAGTTGGGCAGAAGAGCTTTTGTGGGAAAAGAAGCAGTACCACACAAACCCCATGGAGGTTTTGTCGCAGGCCAATCCAGATTTTTATATTAATATTTCTGCCTCTCCCTATTCACTTTCATGGTTTCACAAAAGGGTAGATATTTTATCAAAATCAGTCAGGACATTTAAAAAACCTCTTCTCTATGTCAATCAAGTGGGAGGTAATGATCAACTTATTTTTGATGGAGCCTCTTTGGCTCTGAACGGTCATGGAGACATTGTTTCTCAAGGAAAAAGTTTTAAGGAAGACATGGTTTTTTTTGATCTTGAAACTCAAACGGGTGAAGGACTATCACAGTATCCTCAAGAGATAGAGTCATGTTACCAGGCTTTGCAGTGCGGCCTGAGCGATTATGTTTCAAAATGCGGATTTAAAAAAGTTGTTCTGGGTTTGAGCGGAGGGATTGATTCAGCACTTGTGGCGACTCTAGCTTGTGACACATTGGGACCTCAAAATGTTTTGGCGCTGTTTCTTCCTTCTCCATTTACCTCACGAGACAGTTTTGAAGATTCAAAAGCCATGACAATCAATCTCAATATTCAAATGTACACGATTTCAATCGATGAATTGTTCAAGATCTATCGAAAATCTCTAGAACCCTTATTTAAGGATGAGCCCTTTAATACAACTGAAGAAAATATCCAAGCTCGAATACGGGGTACCTTGCTTATGGCACTATCTAATAAGTGGGGTCACCTGCTTTTAAGCACGGGAAACAAATCTGAACTTGCCATGGGATATTGTACTTTATATGGCGATATGTCGGGGGGGCTTTCAATTCTTGGAGACTGCCCTAAAACTCTTGTTTATGCTCTTTCAAAGTGGCGCAATTCCAAAAAAGATAAGCCAATACCGCAACGTATTATCGACAAGCCACCTTCAGCGGAGCTTAGACCCAACCAAAAAGATGAGGATTCGCTACCTCCATATTCTGTGTTAGACCCCATCCTTAAAGCATATGTTGAAGATCATGCTTCGGGGGCACAGATGATGGCAATGGGTTATGAAGCTGCACTTGTTAAAAAAATAGTAAAAATAGTGGATCTCAACGAGTACAAGCGGTTTCAATCAGCTCCGACTTTGAGAATAACAACAAAGGCATTTGGTATGGGGCGTAGATTTCCAATTGCTCAAGGATACACACAAGAAGAGAAGGGATGAAAGTTCATTTTGGATCTCAAAACATAAAAGTCAATGTGAGGCATTGTGTACTGACGATTGGAAATTTTGACGGAGTCCATCTTGGACATAAAAAAATTTTTGAACTTGTGCGATTTCATGCTGCTGCAGAACAAACCGATTCAGTTGCCCTTACATTTTATCCTCATCCTTCTGTGGTTTTAAAAAAATCTTCTGAAAATATAGATATTAATACACTTGAAGAAAAAATAGCGCTGATTGAAAGAGAAAAAATAAATCACCTTGTCATTGAACCATTTACGAAAGAATTTTCTCAACTCAAGCCGGATGTGTTTTTTAATGACATTCTTAATAAGAGATTTTATCCGAAAATTTTTATTATAGGACATGACTTTAGTTTTGGAAAAAACAGAGAGGGAAACATAGAAACTCTGAAGACATTATGCCATCCTGACCAAAAGGTCATTGTTGTTCCAAAGTTTGAATACAATGGATTCGGTGTGAGCTCATCTGAAATTAGAAGCCGACTGAAAGAAGGTGATGTAGAAACTGCTCATAAACTTCTGGGTCATACTTTCTTTGTGTCAGGAAAGGTAGTTCCTGGATCGCAACGTGGTAAAAAATTAAAATGCGCAACTGCTAATCTTTCATTTGGTGAAAGATTGTTGCCCCAAGATGGAGTTTACATTATGTTCACTGAGTATCGAAAAAAACTCTATCCGAGCGTTGGAAGTCTTGGACATAACGAAACTTATGGGGAAGGGTTGCCTAAAACTCTAGAAGTTCATCTTTTAGATTTTCATCAAAATCTTTACAAGAAGCCCCTGATTGTGCACTTTTTAAAGCGAATAAGAGATATGAAAAAATTTCAATCTGAAGAAGAACTTAAGCGTGCCATTACTCACGATATTGAACAAGTAAGAAAATATTTCGAAAAATAGGAAAACTTAGCAAGAATATTTTTCCCATCAAGAAAAAATTACACACATTTTTTCTTTCAAATTAGATAAAAAAATATGAAACAGGGGCGTATTGGAGTATTTTTTGAGAGCATCATCCTTCGCTGTAGCACGGGACAGGCTCCGGGCTTGTAAAAAAATAAACTTTAGGAAAACGATCGCGTGCTGAAAAAAAATTCTGAACTCTCCTGATGAAATATTGTAAATGGCACACTCATTGCATTATCTCGTCCTCAGGTATTGGTATTACTAAGGAGTTCATAAGTATGTATACATACTTATGAACTCCTTAGTCAGGTGTTGAACGAGAGTCTTTGTTCTGGAGGCTCTCAAGTACAAGGAGGTAAAAATCTTATGCAACGAAGTGTGTTGTGTGGATTGTTGTCTATTTCGTTTCTTTCTCTGTCCCTTTTCGCAGGAGCTCAAGCGGTTGAGAGAGACCGTTACGGAGTGCCTTTGTTCGAGGAAAAAACTTCTAGCAATGAAGTTATTTCTTACATTTCATTATCTGCAGAGTATGTGAAAGCCAGTGAAGAGTTGGATGCATTTAAACAAACAGTTAAGAATGGCGGGTATGCAGCTGAATTGCTAAGAGATGGAACATTAGGCGGTGATGAAACTTATGTGGTCATTGGTCTCAATGACACAGGAGAAGGAGTTGCTGCTGGACTTTCTGATTCGGGATCTGCCTGGAAAGACATGGTTGTTGAAGCTCCATATAACTTTAAAAGTGCATTTGTGGGTAGTCCTGTGACAACGGGAAAAGAAATCGGTGATGATGCTGTTGATAACTGGAACGATGCGTCTGAATTTTGCAATAAATGGATGAACCGTGCTGGGAGAGATTTGAAAGTCCACAGAGCTCAAGGTGCGCCGTATGCTTTGGGTAAGGCTATTGTCGCAGTCTCCGGAGGTACAGCCTATCTTGTGCTCAAGCTTCCAGTTGAGACAGCGATTGATGTAACCAAAGGCATTTTAAGAACAACATGGGCACTTACGGGAGATCCTATCCTAGGAACCCTTCACTTTGGCAAAGCTTCTGTTGTGGGTGCTTACGGAGTGGGTAGCACTATACTCGGTGGCACATTTGCTACTACTGTT
>JACOXK010000063.1 GCA_016182335.1 Deltaproteobacteria bacterium
GTTGAGCCACCGGCTTGAACATGAGTTCCTAACCAATATTCATATCTGCTGCTGTAGGGGACTTGATTTTCAATAGGGGAGGCACAAATACTGCCTGGCAGAAAACTTAGAAATAATGCCACCCATCTCATAAGTTGATTCTAGGATCTTCTTAGAAGAAAATCAAACGAAGACCTACAAGGATAATCGCCAGTGAAAGAGCGCGAATGATCCAATGGCCTTTCACATAGGTGGAAAGTATTGCTCCGATGTGCGCCCCAATAATAACCCCGGGGGATAAAAGTAAAACTTGGTGAAAACCTTGGGCAAGATTGCCCTGTGTCCAATGGACTAGAGTTGCAATTAAGGTAACACAAAAGAGAATGAAGTGAGAAGTTGCCGTTGCTATATGAACTGGAAAATTGAGGAAGCGCACAAGTGCGGGAACATGAATGATTCCTCCTCCTATGCCTAATAGGCTTGAAAAGTATCCAACGCCAAGGCTTATGAATAATCCAAGATTCCTATTGTAGGAAATGTTATGAGTAGTTTCATTTTTTTCGTTTAGCATGCGCTGGGGGTTTAAAGGTTTAAAAAAAAGATAAAAGCCAATCATGATAAGAGTTCCAGAAAAAACAGGGTCAAAAATTTCTCTTGAAAAAAAAGAAGTTGTGAGGGTCCCCAAAACAGCTCCGGGGATTGAAAAGAGAGCAAAGAGAGCTCCTGACTTATAATCGATGCGTTTTTTTCGTGCGTAACTGATGGACCCGGAAAGAGAATTAATACATATAATAGCCAACGAGATAGCTGTTATCTCAGAGGATGCAAGACCGGGGTGAAGAAAAATAAGAAGAGGCATGAGAATGAAGCCACCGCCCGCGCCGATCAAGGTCCCAAAACACCCAACTCCTAATCCGATGAGAGAAAAGAATAAGAGATTTTCCATTGTCAAATGAGTATCATCAGCAGTTACTATTTTCTAGCTCATTAAATTTTTTTAAGAAAAAGGCTCAAAAATCACACAGTAAATATCAATGGCTTATGCGTGAGGTCCTTAAAGAATATGCCAAAAGATATGGAACCTAATCTGCGTAACCTTGCTGGAACTCAATATTTAATACCACTCATAAATGAAAACGAGTGTAATTTTAACTTCAAAATTCAAATGAGTATATAATTTTATTGCGTTATTTTCCCTATTTTTTTTTCATTATAGTTTATAATTACAGTTGTGTGTGTAAAAATGAAGTTATGAGCTTTCCTAATAAGTTTATTAAAAGGGGGCAGGGGTGGCATTAAATGTTGCGCAAACTAGATTAACACAAGCCCAGCACAGGCTTCAGAGGTCAAGTTGTCCAACTCAGTAGTAGATACTTTACAAATTATTGCTCAAAAAAGCTCACCTATCTATAAATAGGTGAGCTTTTTTATTTTATCGAGATAAACATTTGACAAATTGGAATATATATTCCATTATATAGAATATAGGAATAAAATTTATGAAAACGAGTCTTAAAATAGATGATTCTGTCTTTCAAGAAGCAAAAAAAGCGTCTTTACAATCTGGAAAAACAGTAAGCGAAATCATTAATCAATGGGCTTCTTTGGGGCGTCAAGTGTGGAAGAAACAATCAACCCAAAGATCAAAAAAGAAATTTACGCCTGTTGATTTAGGACAGCAATTAATTGATGTATCTAATAGAAAAAGCTGGATGGCTGTTTTAGAAAAAAATGATCGCCGTTGATACGAATATCATTATTGATATTATTGTGAAGTCTTCACAATTTCACAAGGAATCTTTTGATTATTTTAAAACACTGAAAGATGAATTTGTTACAGCGCCTACAAACATTGGTGAATGTTTAAGGTTACTGACTCATCCCAGAGTTTTTGCGAAGCCACTTTCAACGATGAAAGCTGTCAAAATTCTTAGTGAATTTTTGGAAATGTATCATATTCGTATTATTGATGAACCGCTTGATTGGTGGCAAACACTACCCGACATTATAAAGTTGATTCCTGATTTACATGGAGATGAAATATTTGATGCTCGCATTGCGATATCTCTTAGAGCAGCTCATGTAACTCACATTATGACAAGGGATTCTGATTTTAAAAAGTATTCTTTTTTGAAAAGCTTTTATCGAGAAAAATCTTGACCACAAAATGGAAGCGGGACTATGGTGGGGGCATGCCTGAAGGACAAAAAATAAGAGTTAATGGTGATGGTTCCTTGCACGTGCCTGATAACCCGATCATTCCCTACATTGAAGGGGATGGCATTGGCCCTGATATTTGGAAAGCCACACAAAATGTCATCGATTCTGCAGTTTCCAAGTTTTTCAAAGGTTCAAAGAGTATTTCTTGGAAGCAGATTTTAGCTGGCGAGAAAGCTCAAAAAGAAGTTGAAACACCTCTTCCAGAAGAAACAGTTAAATCTATTCGTGAATATCGGGTTGCCATTAAGGGCCCGCTCACAACTCCTGTTGGTGGCGGAATTCGCAGCCTTAATGTGGCTCTTAGACATGCTTTAGATTTGTACGCTTGTGTGCGACCTGTGGAATACTTCGACGGGGTGCCAAGCCCTATGAAGCATCCGGAAAAGCTTAACATAGTTATCTTTCGTGAAAATTCTGAAGATGTTTATGCCGGTATCGAATGGCAGGCCAAAAGCCACGATGCCATAAAACTTATTGGATTTCTCAACGATAACCTTGATTGCAAACTTTCAGAAGATGCAGCGATTGGCATAAAACCCATGACAGAAGCAGCCTCGAAAAGACTCATGCGCATGGCTCTAAAACATGCCATCGAAAAAAAGGCAAAATCGGTTACGATAGTACATAAAGGTAATATCATGAAATTCACAGAAGGTGCTTTTAAGACATGGTGTTATGAATTAGCTTGCGATGAGTTTGGAACTAAAACAGTGACAGAAGATGATTTATGGAAAAACTATGGTGGAAAGCAGCCCCAAGGATGTATTGTTATCAGGGATCGTATTGCCGATGCGATGTTCCAACAACTTCTTCTTAGGCCTGATGAATATGATGTTCTTGTGACCCCAAACCTTAATGGCGATTATCTTTCTGATGCTGCAGCAGCTCAAGTGGGCGGGCTTGGTATTGCACCTGGAGGCAATATTGGAGATGGCATTGCTGTTTTTGAAGCTACCCATGGGACAGCACCTAAATATGCAGGGTTAGATAAGGTTAATCCAAGTTCTCTGCTTCTCTCTGGTTGTATGATGCTAGAGTATATCGGTTGGGGAGGGGTGTCAGATCTGATTAAGAAATCAATTCGAGAGACAATTCGTCAGAAAAAAGTAACTTATGATTTGGAAAGAATGATGCCAGGGGCAACTTTGCTAAAGTGTTCAGAGTTTGGAAAGGCAATAGTTAGTAACATGTCATCCCGTGCATGACGAGGGATTGATATTTAAGATTGCCACAGCTGCAAAGCAACTTCGTAATGACAAGAGAAAGAGTGTTTACAATCTAGCAGTTGGAGAAAGTGATCTGATGAGAAAAAAGTTAACAATCGTGGGTAGTGGTTTTGTTGGTGCAACATGCGCTCATTGGGCTTTAGCGAAAGAACTTTGTGACGTTGTTCTGATCGACATAGATAACGACATTACAAGGGGTAAAGCCCTGGATTTATTTCAAGCTTCCCCCGTTCTTGGAAGCGATTGCAAAGTTGTGGGAGGTTCTGATTACGATCTTACAAAAAATTCCGATGTTGTTGTTATCACGGCCGGGCTTCCTAGAAAACCAGGGATGAGCCGTGATGAGCTTCTTTCTAAAAATGCTTCTATCGTTAAGGCTGTGACAGAACAAATTGTAAAATATTCTCCAAAGTGCATTCTTGTTGTGGTTTCTAATCCTCTGGATGCTATGGCCTATGTAGCCTACAAAGTGAGTCGATTTCCAAAAGAGAGAGTGATTGGAATGGCAGGCGTATTGGATTCAGCTAGGTTTAGAAGTTTTATTGCTCAAGAGCTTGATGTTTCAGTGGAAGATGTTCACGGCTTCGTTTTAGGGGGTCATGGAGACACGATGGTGCCTGTTGTGGAATATTGTTCGGTGGGTGGGATACCCCTCACGCAACTTTTATCGACTGAAAAATTAAATGCCATTGTAGATCGAACTAGGAACGGTGGTGCCGAGATGGTGAGTCTTTTAAAAACAGGGAGTGCTTATACTGCACCTTCCGCATCGGTAATTGCCATGGTTGAGTCAATTTTAAAAGATAAAAAAAGAGTGCTTCCTGTAGCTGCTTATTTGGATGGTGAATACGGAGTGAAAGGTTATTTTGTTGGAGTATTAGCAAAACTTGGATCTGCTGGTATCGAAAAAATTTATGAACTCAAACTTCAAAAAGAGGCTCAAGCCCATATGGATAAATCTGTGGATCATGTCAAAGCCTTGGTCTCTCAACTATCGTTTTAAATCGTTATGAATATTCACGAATATCAGGCAAAAGAAGTTTTGAAGAAATATAATATTGCTGTTCTGAAAAGTGGAGTTGCCACGTCTGCGCAGCAGGCTTTTGAAGTTGCCACCCGTCTTGGCAAAAATCCACTTGTAGTTAAAGCCCAGATTCATGCTGGGTGGCGTGGTAAGGCAGGTGGGGTTAAACTTGTGAAGTCTCCTTCAGAAGCAAGCGAAGTGGCCTCAAAGCTTTTAGGAAAAAATCTTGTGACGCACCAATCTGGTCCTGAAGGAAAACTTGTTTCCAAAGTTTTGATTGAAGAAGGGTGTGATATTGCCCAAGAATATTATATCGGCTTACTTCTAGACAGAAGCCTTGCAAAACTTGCTTTTATGGTAAGCGCTGAAGGTGGCGTTGAAATAGAAAAGCTAGCTGTGGAAAATCCAGAAAAAATTAAGACTTTATTTTTCGATTTGGAATATGGCCTGCTTCGTTTTCAACAATTAGAGATAGCACGATTTTTATCTAAAGAAGAAAGCCAGCAAAAGAAATTGGCTTCTTTGTTTCTTAAACTTTCTCAGATGTTTGTGGATTTAGATTGTTCAATGGTTGAGTTAAACCCTCTTGTTCAAACTAAGCAAGATGAGTTTATTGCTCTTGATGCCAAAATTAGCTTTGATGACACTGCTCTCTTTCGTCATGTTGAAATAGGCCAGATGAGAGATGATGGGCAGGATAACCGTTTAGAAATTGAGGCTAGACGGCATAACCTTAACTACGTTGCTTTGGATGGTTCCATTGCCTGCATGGTAAATGGTGCAGGTTTGGCTATTGCAACAATGGATATTATTAAATTATTTGGCGGTTCGCCTGCCAACTTTTTAGATGTGGGTGGCGGTGCAACGAAGGAAACAGTAGAAAAGGCCTTCACTATTATTTTGAGAGACCCCAAGGTTAAAGCGAGTTTGGTGAATATCTTTGGGG
>JACOXK010000064.1 GCA_016182335.1 Deltaproteobacteria bacterium
CAGTATAAGATAAAAGATGTGCTACTGCAGCTTGGGCAATAGATTCTCGCTCAGAGGGGGACACATGTTCAAGCGCAGGAACTTCTTCTCCTTGAAACCATCTTAAGGCATCATAGAGAATTCCATTGGAGGTGCCAAAAACTGTTGACCACTGATTAGCTAGGTCCAACTTGATCCTGGCTCTTCTTACAACATTACGTAAAGGATTACGCCCTTCTTCACCCACAACTTCTTCGATAATAGAAAATTCTTGAGCACCAGCCGCTTGTCTAAAGTCTCTCAAAAGATGACTTTTTCCCATTCCTTCTTCGCCTTCAACAACAATAAAGTGGGTAGAAAATTGTGAAACCGTTGGATTCTTAATATTTCTCAGATCGTTAGCAAAACGACCTTTTTCTTCTTCTCGGCCAATGGCCTCTGGTCTGGCTTCAAGTGTTGAACGTAATTGTTGAATAGTTATTCGAAGTGTAGCGCTCGTCCCTGTTTGCTGTGGTACTCCATCTGTATCGGTAGATAAAAAGCCGATTTGAGGTACTTTTGCCACGACATCTGGATTCAAAGTAATATGAGTTATTGGTCCATCTACGCGCAAATTATGACCACGAATTTCACCACCGATTGTTCCGGAAAAAACAATTTCTCCAGGAAGAGCCATCTGTGCTGTATTCTTGATGACATCTAGTGAAGGTTGTTGTGCAATTTGAAACCCTGCATAAACTTTTATTGTGTGAAATGGTGCACCTTCGAGTAATATTGGTTGCGCACCAAGAGAGGCCCGCACTTCAAAGAAAAAACGTAATATTTGTAAGACGAGTAGCTGATAGGAGGTATTGTTAAAACGAATAAAAATACCGCCATTCCCACCGTGCTCAAATTGTACGATTGTCCCTTCGTGCAGTAAGGCGATGGCACGAATTCGAGGATAGTATTGGGGGGCAATATATTTTTTGAGATCAGTTGCTGTACCAGTCCATTCGCTTGTCGTTGTGACGCCGGTTAAGTTGATATAAACAGTTCCTTCGACAACGTTTGTGGAAATAGGCCGGTCGTCGGCGTAGATAGAAAATAAAAAAAACTCAGTGAGAAGCACAAATGCTATGAGTATAAGCCAGGATTTGAATTTATGTTTTATTTTAAGATTCTTCTTCATAAAGTATCTATCTATAAAACAAATATCGACTAGAGCCTCCAATTCACGTTGATTCCAAAATGCATGAGAGCAAGATCTTCAGAATCAATTGAATAAATATATCCATAACCTTCTAGATCCACGTTTTCAGAAACGTTCCAAGATAATGCTGGCATCCAGCGAAACCCAGCAAAAGAAGTGTCCTTTAAAGAAACATCTAGAAAAATCATTTCATAACCCAATGAAGCTGCTAGCTGCGGATGAACTTGCCATTGAATTCCCGGGCGAGCAATCCAACCCTGCTCTCCTCCAAAAAAACCGCTATGGATGACGGCACTGAATGCCACGGGATCCAATATATATTTAGATTCTAGTGTGAGTAACTGAAGATCAGATCCAGTTGGAGTAAAGTAGTAGGAGCCCCCTACAGAAACTTTCAAATCAGAATTCCAAATTTGATATTTTGCTTTTAAGTTTGGGAGTTGTAAGAAAATAGGAGCTGAGACTCCTTCAAAATGAGCGTAGCCAGCTGCAATCATGCTTGCACCCAGTTCAAAGTTTTCGAAGGCGCTGTATGATACTCCAAGATTTGTAAACGCAAAAGACAGATTTTCAATTCTAATGAGTTGATTATCAAAACTCATCTGCCAATCGTTTTTATTTAAAACAAGAGGTCGATCAATGAAAGAGGTTGGATAGGTTTGTGACAGGTTTGTATGTGGGGCTTTTGTACTTATTCTAGAATCTTGTGCCAAAGCTCCGCTACAAATACTTAAGAAAATTAGGAATAGAACATATAAATTTCTCATTTTGAATCCTCCTATGTATGATACCTTCTCAAATGTTTGAGTGACGAATTTATGGTATTCGTGCCCCTGGCTCTTATACTCGTAAATTCGAGATTGCCACGCCCGCTACGCAGGCTCAATGGCAAACATATAAATTGGTTAAGGTTTGTGCAAATAGTGGGCCAGTTTGTACCACAAATGGATATAAAAAGGAATAGCTCTTATTGTCTTACTGGGTATGAGAAAGATTGCCACGTTCTACTTCGCCCTTTGGGCTTCGAAGAACTCGCAATGACACATCCTAAAAAAAGTGACAAAAAACGTCACAGAAGCGCAAAAACTGTCTCTAGGACATGAGTTTTACTAAAATAGCCTTTTGAACATGCATGCGGTTTTCGGCCTGATCAAAAATCACCGAATTTGGGCCGTCTAATACATCAGAAGTTATTTCTTCACCTCGATGGGCGGGTAGACAATGCATTACAATATGGTCTTTCTTAGCATGCTTCACAAGGTCCTTATCAATTTGATAATTTCTAAAGGCTACTAATCGTTTCTCGTGCTCTGCCTCTTGCCCCATCGATGCCCAGGTGTCTGTGTAAACAACATCTGCATCTTTGATGGCTCCCCACGGCTCTTCTACAAGCGAAATTGAAGAATTATTTTTTTGAGCATATTTTTTGGCTTCCTCTACAACTTCATTGGAGGGCTTATAGTTCGGAGGGGTGCAAACAACAATGTTAATGCCAAGCTTACTGCAGGCACTTAAGAGTGAGTGAACCATATTATTGCCATCACCAATGTAAACAAATTTAAGTTTTCTAAAACTTGTCTTTTTTTCTAAAACTGTAAAAACATCAGTGAGAGCCTGACAAGGATGATTAAAGTCGGTCAAACCATTAATAACAGGAACAGTTGCGTACTTAGCTAAATCCAAAACATCTTGATGCTTATAAGTTCGAGCCATGATGCCATCAACATAACGTGACAAAACGCGTGCTGTATCAGCAATCGTCTCACCGCGACCAATTTGAATGTCGTTAGAACTTAAGAAAAGTGCATGGCCGCCCAATTGAATCATTCCCGATTCAAAAGAAACTCTTGTTCTTGTGGAAGATTTTTGGAAAATCATCCCAAGAGATTTTCCTCTCAATAAGGGTTTATCTTTTCCTTTGCGATGAGCTTTTTTAAGTTTTTTTGCTAATTCTAAAAAAGAAAGAAGTTCTTTCTTAGAGAAATCAGAAATGGCGATGAAATCTTTTTTTGTTTTTTGAGGCATAGCGAATGATGAGGATTTATGCCAGAAGTTTATGTGAGTCAAGAGAGGGAAAAATATCGATTCCTCGGCTGTCGCCTCAGGATGACCAGATTGCAACGCTTTGCACCGCAGAGCTCGCAATGACAAAGAAATAATGACACTGCTTATGGATAAATGGTTGTGCCGGCATGGCCAAGAAGGGCTTCACTTAAAACCTCAGAAGATGTAATGATGACGCGGTTTGGAATTTTTTCAAGATAATTAAGTGCAGCCTCAATTTTAGGCCCCATACTTCCAGGTGGGAAATGCCCTTCACTTAAGTATTTCTTCGCTTGAGCAACACTCATCTTATCGAGTGAGGTTTGATTTGGTTCCTCAAAATTAACGTATACATTTTTTTCCTGCGTCAAAATTATAAAAATATCAGCCGGAATTTGTAAGGCCAAAGCAGCTGAAGCCAAATCTTTATCAATAACTGCGTCAATTCCTTCATATTCAGAATCAGGTCGCTTCCAAATGGGAATACCACCCCCTCCAGCGGCAATGACGACATGTCCCTCATTGACGAGGTCTCGAATCATATGTCGTTGAATGATTTTTTGAGGCTGTGGAGATGGAACAACCTGACGAAAACCTTTGCCTTTTCTTTCTTTCATGGTCCAGTTTTTTTCTTTTGTGAGGAGCTCTGCTTGATCTTTAGAATAATAAGGACCAATGGGCTTTGCAACTTCATTTTGATGAAGGATAGCCCCTACTTGAGGGCCATTGCCATGAGTAATGACGAGTTCATATCCTTGCTCAATAAGGGGAATGAGTTTTTCACAGGTTTGTTTTGCATTTGCTTCTTGATCAGAAATAGTGCCCTTCTGGTCACGTTGGATGAATGCATGGCCACCAAGAGCAACAACTGCAATTTTCTTTTTCTGATGCAATGACAAGCTATATTACTTCTTTACAACTGATGAGAGAACTTGTCGCAATGATCCTGGTTGTGTTTCCTGTAATTCATAAGTAACCCTTGTTGAAGGCACATCAATCTTAATAATCCTGCTCAAGTCAATTGGAGTTGCAATAATAACAGCTTGGGGTTTGCAGTTTCGAATAGTTGCTTCCAAATCACTCATTTGTTGTTCGCCGTATCCTAATGCCGGCAATAGAGGTCCGATATCATATTCTTGAAAAGCCTCGGCAAAGGTTCCTACAACATAAGGTTTTGGATCGATGGTTTCTGCTGCACCATATTTTTGGGCTGCAAGAATTCCAGCTCCAAATTTCATGCCACCGTGTGTAAGAGTTGGGCCATCTTCAATAACGAGGACTCTTTTCCCCTTGATAACGTCTGGATTTTCAGCTTCAAAAACAATATCAGCCTTAATAAGCTTTGCTTTTGGGTTATATCGACGGATATTGTTTTCGACAGTTTCGATATCTTCTTTCTTTGCTTGAGATATTTTTGTCATAAGAATAACGTCTGCCATTTCAACGTTGACTCTTCCTGGGAAAAAAGAAACTTCATGTCCAGGACGCAGCGGGTCTACAAGTGTCATATGCAAGTCCGGCTTTATGCAGGGAGTATCATTGTTACCGCCGTCCCATATAATAACATCAGCTTCCTTTTCCGCCTCTCGAAGAATTTTTTCATAATCAACACCAGCGTAAACAACAACGCCGTTTCGAATATGAGGTTCATACTCTTCCATTTCTTCAATCGTGCAATGATGACTTTTTAAATCTTCAAGGGTCGCAAAACGTTGAACCTCTTGTTTTACCAAATTCCCGTAAGGCATGGGGTGACGGATAGCCACAACCTTTTTTCCCATAGCCAATAATTCTTTGATAACAGCTCTGGAAGTTGGGCTTTTACCGCAACCTGTGCGTACGGCACAGATGGCAACAACCGGTTTTGTCGATTTTAATAAGGTGGGTGCAATATCAAAGGTTTTAAATGAAGCACCAGTGGCTTTTACCTTTTTTTCTCTCTCTGCAACATAATCGTAGGAAACATCACTGTAGGCAAAAACAACTTCATTAATGCCGTTTTCACGAATAAATTTATCAAATCCACGTTCGGACTTAATAGGAATCCCTTCTGGATAAAGAGGCCCAGCCAACTGAGGCGGGTATTTTCGACCACTTATGTTTGGAATCTGAGCAGCCGTAAAAGCAATGACTTTTACATTCGGATCTTGTCGGTATGTTGTATTAAATACGTGAAAATCCTTTCCGGCAGCGCCCATGATGACTATTTTTTTCATGTGCCCTCCTTCGAGTTTTTAAGTATGATATTGCGTCAACCTATTCTGACTATGCCCAAAAGTCAAATCCAGCACCATTTAGATTCTGTTAAGAATAGAATGGGCCTCCCTTGTCAAAGACCCTTCCTATGAAGTAGATCTTGGACAAGATATGAAGCACGCATCAACAGAAAAATCGATCGGTCTTTGTGAGAAATATGGCGCTCATAACTATCACCCCTTAGATATTGTGGTTGCAAAGGCGCGAGGCATCTGGGTTGAAGACCCTGAAGGCAATCGTTACCTCGACATGTTAAGCGCTTACTCGGCCGTTAACCAAGGCCACTTGCACCCTAAAATAGTTCAAACATTGATAGATCAAGCGCATAGAGTAACACTCACGTCGAGAGCTTTTCACAATGATCAGTTAGGGCCCTTTTTAGAAAAAATCTGTCATCTTTCCGACATGGATTTGGGTCTACCTATGAATTCTGGTGCAGAGGCAGTTGAAACAGCCATAAAAACAGCCAGAAAATGGGGTTATGAGAAGAAAAAAGTAGAGAAGGAGAAGGCTGAAATTATTGTGTGCTCTGATAACTTTCATGGTCGAACTACAACGGTTATCAGCTTTTCTTCAGATGAGTCCTACAAGAAAAATTTTGGTCCTTTTACTCCAGGCTTTAAAATTATTCCATACGGTGATGCTAAGGCCTTTGAAGGTGCTATCACCCCAAACATTGTTGCCTTTTTAGTTGAGCCTATTCAGGGTGAGGCAGGTATTAAAATACCACCTCAGGGGTATTTAAAAAAAGTTCGAAAACTCTGCAGCGATCACAATATTCTTCTCATGGTTGATGAAATTCAGACAGGGCTTGGACGTACTGGAAAGCTTTTTGCTTTTGAATATGAAAATATTAAACCTGACGTTCTGATTCTTGGAAAAGCTTTGGGTGGAGGTATTCTTCCAATTTCTATTGTTCTTTCAAATCGTGATATTTTGGGTGTGTTTAAACCTGGAGATCACGGATCTACTTTTGGAGGTAATCCTCTGGCGTGTGCTGTCGCACAAACGGCTCTTGATGTCATTATAGAGGAAAAACTTGTCGAAAATTCACAGCATCTTGGAGCTTATTTTATAAAAGGATTGCAGAATATTAAAAGTCCTTATGTTAAAGAAGTTCGAGGGCGTGGTCTTTTTATTGGAGCAGAGTTAAAACCCCCTCATTTAGCTAGAACTTTCTGTGAAAACCTTAAGGAAGAAGGAATTTTGTGCAAAGAAACTCATGAAACAGTCATTCGCTTTGCTCCACCTCTCATTATTCAAAAAAATGAAATCGACTGGGCATTGTCAAGAATTGCCAAGATCTTGAAGTAAAGTCGATCCCCAGAGTGACATAGAGATTATCGTAAGTTATAGTTGATCCAGTGAAAATTATTCTCAAAACAAAAATCCCTGGTCCTAAAGCAAAAAAGATAATTGCTCGTGATAAACAGTTTGTCTCTCCGTCCTATACAAGAGACCCGAATTGCCAGCTTGTTGTTGCCTCTGGCAAAGGTGCCTATGTTGAAGATGTCGATGGAAATATTTTTTTAGATTTTTGCGCCGGAATTGCCGTTAACTCAACTGGCCATTGTCACCCGCGCATCGTGGAAGCCATTCAAGAACAGGCTAAAACATTAATTCATATGTCAGGGACCGACTTCTATTATGATGTTCAATCTCGATTAGCAGAAAAACTGGCGAATCTGGCCCCTGGGAAAGAGCCTAAAAAAGTATTTTTTTCAAATTCAGGTGCTGAGGCCATTGAAGCTGCCTTAAAACTTTCTCGTTATGCAACAGGTAGAAAGTATTTTTTAGCATTTTATGGATCTTTTCATGGCAGGACCTATGGGGCGCTCTCCTTAACTGCCTCTAAAACTGTTCAAAAACACAATTTCTTTCCTTTGGTACCAGGTGTTGTTCATATTCCCTATCCCAATCCATCGAAACATACTTCCAATAACGAGAATGAATGTTCTGAAGAAGTAATTGATCACATTGAAAAAACAGTTTTTAAAACTTTGGTTCCACCAGAGGAAGTGGCGGCTGTATTTTTTGAACCTATTCAAGGTGAAGGTGGCTACGTTGTCCCACCGCTTAAGTTTCCAAAAGAGCTTAAAAAGCTTTGCGAAAAATATGGAATTCTCTTAGTAACAGATGAAGTTCAATCGGGTATGGGTAGAACTGGCAAAATGTTTGCTATCGAGCATTTTGGTGTAGTGCCCGACATTATTTGTGTAGCTAAAGGGATTGCTTCAGGATTGCCTTTGGGTGCAACTATTGCAAGGGATTCTATTATGAATTGGAAGCCTGGCTCTCATGCCTCAACCTTTGGGGGTAATCCAATTTCTTCTGCTGCTTCTCTGGCAACAATAGAACTGCTGGAACAACAATTAATTAAAAATGCAGCGCAGCAGGGCGCTTATATTTTAAAAAAACTTGGAAAATTAAAAGAAAAGTTTTCTATTATTGTCGATGTTCGTGGGCGTGGGCTTATGATTGGTATTGAATTTATATCCACAGAATTAAGAAATCGAATTGTAACAAAAGCCTTTCATAAGGGTCTTGTCATCCTAGGCTGTGGCACAACGACAATTCGTTTTTGTCCCTCTCTTGTCATAACTCAAGAAGATGCAGACTGTGCCCTTGCCGTTTTCGAAGATTGTCTTAGTGATGAATGAGAATTCTTGCTTTGGATATCGGTGACAAACGTACGGGAATTGCCGTGAGCGACCCTATGGGATGGAACCAAGCGCAACCCGTTAAAACCATTCTTACAATCCATCTGTTAGATGAATTGCCAAAATTGATAGCCGAATATAGCATCGAAAAGGTTGTTATAGGCATGCCGTACCAAGATGATGGAACGGTGTCAGGCCAGGGCAAGAAAATAATGAAGAAAGTAGAGAGCGTGAAGGGAGTGATTAATATTCCAATCGTATTCTGGGATGAATCCCTTTCCAGTAGAGAAGCTGAAGAATTTCTCATTCACGCCGGTTTAAGTCGCAAGAAAAGAAAAAGCGTATCAGACACCTTAGCAGCAGTTTTGATTCTTCAATCCTATTTGTGCGAAAAAACAAAAAATATCCGATGAAGACTTCTATTAAAATATCACTTGCAATTATTATTGTCTTAGGTTTGGTAATTTCAGAAATTTATCTTTTCAAAAATACGCGTCCAAGTCCTCTTCGTGAAGAGCGAATTATTTACATACCACCACAAACTTCATTTAAAAAAGTGGCTCAACTTCTTAAAAGAGAAAATATTATTACAAACGTTTTTTATTTTACTTTATACGCCAGGTGGCATGGCGCTATCACAAAAATAAAATCTGGTGAACTGCTTTTTTATTCTAATGCAAAGCCTAGAGAGGTTCTCAATATTTTACTCGAAGGCCATCCAGTGCTCTATGCTGCCGTCATTCCAGAGGGGTGGAATATTTACGAAATAGCAGATCGTTTATCAGAACTTCAACTGGTGGATAGAGACGGTTTTTTAAAAACTTGTTTTGATAAAGAATGGCTTACAAAAATAAATGTAAAAGGACCTTCGTGTGAGGGGTATCTTTTTCCAGAAACGTATCAATTTTCAAAATATTTGGGCGAACAAAAAATAATTCAGGTAATGAT
>JACOXK010000005.1 GCA_016182335.1 Deltaproteobacteria bacterium
TTCAGTGTCCACAAATTATGCTTGGACTTCTTGTTGGTCTTGGAGGGTATCCTATTGGTTATGATATTTATGAAGGTAATACATTTGAAGGGCACACTCTTTTACCGACATTAAATAATATAGAGAAAAAATATGGGTTTAAAAGTCCTACAGTGATTGCTGATGCCGCTCTTTTATCAAAGGCTAATCTGGATAATTTATCCAATGCTAAATACCAATTTATTGTGGGAGGACGAATTAAAAATGAGAGTGAATCTGTAAAAAATAAGATTTTAAAGAATGCAAAAAATATCAATGATGGGAAAAGTTTTTTTATAAAGAAAAAAGATGGTCTTCGACTTCTTGTTTCTTATTCAATAAAAAGAGCGAAGAAAGATGCTTACAATAGAGAGCGAGGGCTTAAGAAGCTTAGAAAAAAAGTTGCTTCGGGAAGGCTGAATAAACAGCATATCAATAACAGAGGTTACAATAAATTTTTAATGCTTGATGGAGAAGTAGCTATTAGCATTGATGAAGGAAAAATCACAGAAGATGCCAAGTGGGATGGACTCAAAGGCTATGTGACAAATACCAAGATGAGCTCAAAAGCTATAATTGAGAATTACAAAGAGCTTTGGCAGATTGAGAAGGCTTTTAGAATCTCAAAAACAGATTTGAAAATAAGACCCATTTATCATTACAGAAAAAAACGCATTGAAGCGCACATTTGTATCGCCTTTGTTGCTTATACAATCTACAAGGAACTTGAACGAATTCTAAAAAGAGCAAACCTCAGTATCAGCCCTAAAAGGGCCTCAGAACTAACTGGGTGTTGCATTGCGGAAGTCAGGAAATATTCTTCGAGGAATCGCTCAATGGCTTGAATAATGAGCTGTTGGTACTTCCTATCATTTTCTTCAGCAATATCTCTTAATGCCTTCAAATCGTCCTCAGGGACTCTTACAGATATAAGTTTTGTTCTTCCCGGACCAAGAAGTTTTCGTTTCTCAATGCTGCTTAGCACTCTGCTTGCCTTCATGTTTGCAAGACCTCGATTGCCTTCAAAAAGATGAGCAGTTTCTTCCCAATTGATTTCCTGATCTTTTTTACTTAATTTTCTTTCTGGTTTGGAGCTCATAAATTTTAATCTTCTCCTTCGACGGCTCAAAAGCTGTAATGAGATTCTTAATTTCACGATGTTGTTCCAACACAACCATGAGTAGTCGTTTTTTCATTGTACTTCCTATTGTCTAATATCTTCTAAAAGGTGGAAAATGAAGTTGATAAGGAGCCTCTATGGGTACTATATCTTCATTTTCAAACACAACCTCCCAAGCTTCTTCTGTTGTTGTCTGGTGTTTAGCAATATGTCTGGATGCCCAATCTTCATTGTCCCACATGACTTTCATAGAATATCAAAAACCAAATAAATTGTAAATACAATTATATATATAACAATGACAAGAGATTCAAGAACATCATACTCAATCCAAAGTGCGCATATCACGGATGTGAAGAAAAACTATAATCAACAACTTTTCCTTCCTCATCAAAATAAAGCGATAAGGTTTTGTATCCAACCCCTCCAACAAAAGAGTAAAACCACCAGGTGTATTGAACCATAGCTCCATTTTTTTCGACATTTCGAGTACCAAAATAATCTGGATTTCCAAACAAATTTTGAA
Organism: Deltaproteobacteria bacterium; assembly: GCA_016182335.1. Lineage (GTDB taxonomy): Bacteria > Bdellovibrionota > JACOXK01 > JACOXK01 > JACOXK01 > JACOXK01. Next base: position 1,665 of record JACOXK010000005.1, read on the forward strand.
TATTTTTCTGAGTTGTTTCGCCTGTTTTAATGTTTTGAACCAAAAGTCGCGCTTTTTTTCTAGCAGCAGTGTGAGAACAACTGCTAAAGAGGCTCAAACTGAGCAGTAAAATGACGCAAGTAACGATCCTGCTGGATAATCTTAAAACCTTTAAGTGCATTTCTTTTTTTATAAATCTGTGCAAGTACATCAACCACATACTCCAAATGACTCTGCGTATAAACCCTTCTGGGTACAGCAAGCCTTACAAGTTCTTTATCGGAAGAAACTTCTTTTTTAGTAAATTGATCTACTTTTCCAAACATGCAGGAGCCAATTTCAACAGTTCGAATGCCACCCATCCGATAAAGCTCTACAACCAGAGATTGTCCAGGATACTGTAACGCAGGAATGTGAGGCAAGAGCTCTTTGGCATCGATATAAACAGCATGCCCACCTACTGGTTCAACGATGGGAATACCTACGGACTTGAGAGAACTTCCAAACTTCTCTAAAGAACGCCCACGGTATTCAAGATAATCTTCATCAACCACTTCCTTAAAGCCTTGGGCAAGAGCCTCCAAATCCCTTCCTGCAAGCCCCCCATAAGTAGGAAACCCCTCTGTCATAATGAGGAAATTGCGGATCAGATCCACCCATTTTTTTTCTTTGAATGCGAGAAAGCCTCCAATATTTCCAAATCCATCTTTCTTAGCACTCATGAGAATGCCATCAGCATAAGAGAAGAGTTTCCTCACTATGTCTGGAATAGATTGGTTTTGAAAACCCTCTTCACGCATTTTAATAAAATAAGCATTTTCTGCAAAACGGGCTGCATCAATAAAGAGAGGAATATCATACTGTGATAATAGTTTTTTGGTGTCGGCTATGTTTTGAAGAGAGACAGGCTGCCCGGCACAGGAGTTATTAGTAATAGTTAAAAGGCAGAGCGGAATTTTTTTCGAATCCGTTTTTTTAAGAAGAATCTTAAGCTTTTCAATATCAATGTTGCCCTTGAAAGGATGTAGAAAAGATGTCTTCTTAGCCACATCTATGACAAGATCCAGGGCGCTCGCACCCCGAAATTCAATATTAGCCCTGGTTGTATCAAAGTGGGTGTTGGAAGGAATAATGTCACCTTCCTTTACAGCTTCATGAAAAAGAATTCGCTCAGATGCACGCCCCTGGTGAGTGGGAACAACGTAATTCATTCCCGTCATCTGAGAAACTACAGCAACAAACTTTTCGTAACTTTGAGACCCAGCATAAGACTCATCACCTTCCATGAGAGCCCCCCACTGCTTTGCGCTCATAGCAGAGGTGCCACTATCGGTTAGAAAATCGATCAAGACATTTTCAGCTCTAATATTAAAAAGATTATAATGTACTTCACGAAGATAAAATTCTCTTTGGGCAAACGTTGTTTTTTTAATGGGTTCAACAACTTTAATTCGAAACGGTTCAAAAAACATTCAACCTACTTAATAACAACACCAGCGAGTCCTGAATTCACTATAAGCTCTATTTCGTTCTCACCGCTTATACTTTGTTTAGGATTTTCAACAAAACTCCCCCCTTCTCTGAGTTTTATTCTTTTACCCTCTTCATCCCATTCTGAAAGAGCACAATTAAGAGCATCGGCTTCATCATCGTTAAGAAATCTTTGTAAAAGAATTTCAGCTACCCGCCTGCGTGATGAAGGCGTCAGCTGCAAGTAATAACCCTCAAGATCAGATTCTTGAAGGCCCAATGCGTGCGTCAGATATTTATTGAGTTCTCGCGTTTTATTATCAAATAAAATTCCCTCAGTTGTCTGTCCCTCTTTTGGACTATTAGTTGAATAGGCTCTTATCAAAGCTGTCACCACAGGAACTCGTCTTAGAATACTTTCATCTGATTCTCTGAGTCTGCCTATGAGAAATGCAGCATAATCTTTAACAACCTCTTCGTTAGTAGAATTAAGTTCTTCACAGAGAACTCTTATCAATCGCTCACCTCTTTCCCCCATGACATAAAGAAGTTCCAAAGCCGCTCGCTTAAGTTTGCTAGAACGCCCAGTTTCTTCTTCAAGAATTTCATAGGCTCTCGCAATCGCATCTTCATCCCGAGATTGAAAACTCGCTTTACACAAAAGTTTTAACGCAAGTGCAATAACTCTGTCGTTGTAGTGTGAGTCCATTCTCAAAAAATCATCAGAAGTTCCCTTAATAAGAACAGGCGCAGTTCTGTTAAATGTCATAAGTCTCTTTAATTCAGCTATAATTTCTGCATTGTTCACTACCAATTCATGAACTTTTGGATGAGAACAAATCTTATGAACTATTATTGACCTTTGATCTTCGCGGATTAAGCGCAAAACAGTTAATGTCACTCTGGGATCGTGAGAATAGTTTTCAAGCAAAACTACCAAAGCCGCCAATCTGTCCTCGATGGGCTCTGTCCCAGCACTCAACAATGTATTGAGTAGTTCATCCGCTTCCCCAGGCTGTTCGAAACCTAATGAAGCTTCTGCTGCTGTTGGTAGCGCCTTCGCGTCCTGAGGTTTCAATTTCACCTCAAATAACCTATTCAATTCTGCCTCTTGGGCCTGTGCCACTTGTTCTGCCTCAAGAAGCCGTCTCCCCGCGGAAACATTGAGGGGATCCGCAATCATAAGCATTCGAAGTTGGGTTACAAAAAGATCTGGGAAACCAAACTCTTTACACAGCCTATCAAATGTACCAGTCCATTCTTGATCTCCTACACTTGTAAAATGAATTCTTCTAAGATTTTCAGCCACTGCACATAAGCTTGCTTGATCGTGTGAAAAATCTTTTGAAGTCAACCAAAACGACAGAAGAAAATAACCCATTTGCACGCAAAGTTCAGACGGTAAAGAAGCGTATTCAAAATAACTCAAGGCTCTCATTCCCGTTTCATAGTCTAATATCTTAAGGGCTTTAAACAAATCCAAAATAGCACCCTTTTCCGCCCTCATAAGTATGTTTCTAAAAGCTTGTGGGTTTTTGAGGCTTATTGCTTTTTTAAGCTCATCCTTCAGTCGTTCAAATGAGATGGGTTCTGGAGAGGGAACACTTGGTCCAACTGGACCAAAAAAACCGGTTGAATTAGAAGTTCTATTGCTGTCCCACGATGCTAACGCTTTATCGATCGTAGAACCGTAGTTGAGGATCTGAAACCGCCTTGAATCCATTTGAGCAATTTTAAGAAGATCAGAATCACTATCCACAAAGTAAAAAGCCCGAGCTTGACCCGTCTGAGGATCGCGCTCAATAATTAAAATAAAGTTCTTATGAGTTTTTGCTACGAGATCATCGAAGATCTCTTCGAGAGTGGCACCTGTGTTATCCTGATCTTCCCCTCTGTCATCCTGAACCCATGCCCCTGCAGGGGCAGTCTGCATGAAGGCTCGATATTTTCCACCCATTTGTACACCTGATGCAAGTTTTAATGACGGAATAACTAGAGTTTCAGTTGTGGGGATTATTTCAGGAAGAACTTGAATATTACTTTGAGCAAATCCATAGGGTATGAATATCGATCCGCGGGCAAGTTCGGGATGACAATTTTGAATACCACCCCATTCTTGTACTCTGGGCAATGTAGAAGAAGGTGATCCGCCACTCACAATATAAGGATCTGATCTGATTGTATTTTCATATCCTCCATCAAAATAGGGACGTGGAGATTTCCACACAGAAATATCCCAAGGACCTGAATCAAGCCAAGACCCGTTCCAAGATTCCCCCCATGGAGACTTCACAGAACTCGTAGTAAATAAGCCCTCTGGGTTTCCATAATAATAAGTTTCTGCGCCAACGGTTAAGTTTTCAGAAAAAACATAGAGAGGGGAACGCCACCTGAGTTGAAAATATCGAAAAGTTGCAAAACCAGAAGCTGTTGCTGGTACTAAAGATAGAACTGATTCTGCGTATCTTCCATTTTGAAAAGAATCATAAGCAGCAGCCCCCATCAGTCCTGTACCTGCTGGCAAGAAAACAGCGGGCAATACTTCAATCCCCACGGTGAAAAAAGCCGCAAGAGGTAACATCACACAAACGTTTCGTGCAAATCTATATTGTAAAGTATCCAAAGGTGCGGGGGCTCCAAAAAGAGAATGATCAACATTAGGAGCTCCGGCAAGAAGGGCCGCGAAAATCACAGTAATACCCGTATATGTTGGGCCTATGAGCCAAGCCCCTAAAGATACAGGACTCGTAGATACACTTCCAACAGCTATACTCCATACAGACAGAGAAGTGGATGTTCGACTAAGAGGGAAAAAACTCTCAGGAGTTCCATACATCGAGCGCCAGGGGTCTGATATTTTAAAATAAGCCTTTTGAAAACTTGCTGATATGAGATCTTGCGAGCCCTGATCTTGAGCTTTGATTTCATTCTGAATCTGTTGAAATTCAGCCCAACACAATAGTAGTTTTTCCTTAAATTCACCTGGCTCAACGGTCTCCAAGATTTTCTCAAATGTTTTTCTATCTCCATCTCTTGCAAGATGAGCTACATGAAAAAAAAGATCTAGATTTTTTTCAAACTCGACATGGAGTTGGGTTAAATTTTTAAATTCTTCTTGTAAGCTTGCATATTCAATCAAAGCATTTTTTTCATCTGTTCCGCATAGTTCTAAAAAATGAATAAGTGCATCTTGAGCTTTGATAGGATTTTCTTTTCGAACCTCCTCATGCAAACGAAATATAAATCGTAGCTGCGAATAGCGTTCAAGTTTTTTAAAATAGTAAGAAACCTCATCAGAACCATAAGTCAAAGATATCGATATGAAACAGATAGCGAAGAACAAAATGGCTGAAAATCTCTTCAGCATGAATTGTATTTCAAAAAAACTGCATTTCAGGTATCAATAAGGTTTAACTTTGTCCATGAGGAAAACAAAAAACTAATAACGAATGTTATAATTCACATGAAACGACTTGGCATTTACGTACATATTCCTTTTTGCGAGCATAAGTGTACCTACTGTGATTTCAACAGTGGTTACGCTCTTGAAGAAGTTCATTATCTGAAAGCCTTGATTCGCGAGATTGAAAATGCCTCTTCTTCGTTTTTATCTCATGAGATAAATACTATCTTTTTTGGTGGGGGAACACCCAGTCTTTACACACCCAATAGTCATGACAAAATTCTCTCCTCCATTTTTAAAAAATTTAAAGTCAATGCGTCTTGTGAAATCACTATGGAATGTAACCCTAATTCTCTGAGTTTTGAAAAACTTAAAGACTTTCATGCTGCCGGTTTTAATCGAATGAGTCTGGGTGCTCAAAGCTTTAATCCATCACAATTAAAAACCCTCACAAGAATTCATTCCAGGGATCAAATCATAGAAGCAGTCAGCCATATTAAAAGATCCGGGTTTTCAAATTTTAATATTGATCTTATGTTTGGCTTGACCGAACAAAGCTTAGAAGAATTTGAAAATGATTTGAAAATGGCGCTATCGTTAGAATCTCGACATATATCTTTCTACAATCTTACTCTTCCCAAACAACACCCGCTTTTTTCACGACTCCCTCACGATGAACATTGCCGAACTATGTTTCTAAAGGGAGAAAACATCCTTCACAAGAGTGGTTTTATTCATTACGAAACATCAAATTATGCACTTCCTGGTTTTGAATGTCGTCATAACTTAAAATACTGGCACATGGAGGAATACCTAGGTGTCGGGGCTGGCGCCTGTTCTTATCTAGAAACCTGCCCTCAATGGATTCCACAATCAGATCCCTGCAGTGGACATATCAGGCTTTCGAATATTAAAACACCTGAAAGCTATGTTAAATCTATTAAGGACCAACAGCACGCCTGTGCTAATTTTGAAAATCTCACGAATGATCAAGCCTTCACCGACTACTTGATAGGAAGGCTTCGCATCTTAGAACCCTTGCCACTGGGCCTCTGGAAAGAACGTTTTGGCATGGGAATTACACAGACACTTCGCGACATCCTCTTAAAACACCACAACTTGGGCTTGCTCAACTTTGACAGCGATAAACTATACCTGACAGACAAAGGAAGGCTTTTTTTGGATGAAATCCTCATTGATTTCGTAAACTTAAACACTGATTCTTGACATGGTTAAACCACGCGCCTATACATACAGTTTGGCACTCTGAAACGAGGAGTGCTAAGAAGGGCCCGCGAAAAGCCTGATTTTTTATATGAAAGAAAGAAATATCTTAAGACAAGATAGTATTTTAGACCAAATAATAGGCATTTATTTGATCACAGGAGAGCCTGTAGGCTCCAGAATTCTTGCAAAAAAACAAACCGTTGCTTTAAGCCCTGCCTCCATACGCAATATTATGTCAGACTTGGAAGACCAGGGTTTGCTCTGTCAGCCGCACACTTCGGCAGGTAGAATTCCGTCAGCCTCTGCCCTGAAGCAGTACGTCTCACGTCTTCTTGAGAAAAGACAAGAACAAAACAAATTTTCTGGGTCTAGCTTCGTACCCTCTTTTGATGATCGAGAGGATTTGATGGAGTATGTATCGTATCTTCTTGGAAACAGAACAAGACAAACTTCTTTTATCGCCTTTCCTCAATTGCAGAGAAAGAGACAGGAAAAAAAATTGTTTTATTCTTGCCAATCCCACATTCTCAACCATCCTGAATTTAGTAACTTAGAAATCGTTCGAAAGATTTTTATGGCCCTGGATGACAGAGAAGAGTTTCTTCAAAAAATAGAAAAATGGAGTTGGGGCTTAAACGTTTATATTGGAAGTGAAAATCTTATTGAAGGCCTGGAAGAATGTAGTGTCATTTCTTCGACTTATGAAAATTCAGAAGGTGCAAAAGGCTATTTAGGAGTGATTGGCCCCCAACGCATGGATTATGAAAACGTCATCAACGAAGTGAAGTTCGGTGCCGAAACTCTTTCGAGAACTTTAAATAAAGAGGGGAAAAATGTCTGATAATCCTACACATAAGCATGACCCTATACCCCATCTAACAAAGTCACAAGATGAGAAGGATCGCGCCCAAGATGACGAAATAAAGAAGCTTCAAGAAAAATTTCAACAATCTCAAGACGAAAGCATCAAACTTAAAGAAAATCTTCTTTATCTAAGGGCTGAATTTGATAATTTTAGAAAAAGGCATCTGAAAGAAAAAGAGGACTTCTTTAGATTCAGTAACGAAAGAATATTAAAACAAATTTTAACTGTGGCTGACCATCTTGAAAATGCCTGCCTTCATGCACAGAGTGCAGATAAGGAGAATTTGCTACTTGGAGTCACAATGACCTTGAATGAATTAAAGAACATTTTAAAACAAAATGGTGTTGAAGAGATTCAGGATGTGGGACAACCTTTTGACCCGCATTATCACGAGGCTATCTCACAAGAGATCTCTGATAAAGTAAAACCTGGAGACATCGTGTCCGTTCATGAAAAAGGTTATCTTTACAACAATCGATTGCTTAGGCCTGCCAAAGTTGTTGTGGCTACAGTAGACAAAGGGAAGGAATAGAGCGCCTAACAGGCGGCAATGACAAGACGAAAGTGGAGGATTTATGGGAAAAATTATAGGAATTGATTTAGGAACAACAAACTCCTGTGTGGCCATCATGGAGGGGGGGGAACCAAAAGTCATACAAAATTCTGAAGGAAGTCGTATTACTCCCTCGGTTGTAGGCTTTAAAGATGATGGAAGTCGAATTGTGGGGCAAACAGCCAGAAGACAGGCCATTACGAATCCTCTACGCACTGTTTATGCTATCAAACGTTTGATTGGTAGACGATTTGACACAGAAGAAGTTAAAAAAGACCAGGCTCTGTGCGCTTATAAAATTGTCAAAGCCGATAATGGTGATGCTTGGGTCGAAATAGACGGCAAGAAATACAGTCCATCTCAAATTTCAGCTTTTGTTTTGCAAAAAATGAAGCAAACGGCTGAAGATTACTTGGGCGAAAAGGTCACAGAGGCGGTCATTACAGTACCCGCCTACTTTAATGAAAGTCAGCGCAGAGCTACAAAAGATGCGGGACAAATTGCAGGTCTTGAAGTTAAAAGAATTATCAATGAACCAACAGCAGCAGCCTTGGCTTATGGCTTAGACAAAAAGAAGGATCAAAAAATTGCGGTCTTTGATTTGGGTGGCGGAACATTCGATATTTCTGTTTTGGAACTGGGTGATGGTGTTTTTGAGGTAAAGTCCACAAACGGAGATACTTTCCTAGGTGGAGAAGATTTCGACCAGAAAATTATTGATTATCTCGTTTCTGAATTTAAGAAAGATCAGGGTATCAATTTAAGCTCAGACAAAATGGCCATACAACGTCTGAAGGAAGCAGCTGAGAAAGCTAAAATTGAGCTTTCATCATCTATGGAAACAGAAATCAATCTTCCTTTTATTACTGCAGACCAAAGCGGCCCTAAACATCTGAATATCAAGTTCACTCGTTCTAAATTGGAATCTCTTGTAGCTGACCTCATTGAAAGAGTTGTAGGCCCTTGTGAAACTGCCATCAAGGATTCAGGCTTGTCGAAATCTGATCTCCATGAAGTTATCCTCGTCGGCGGGATGACACGCATGCCAAAAGTCATTGAAAAAGTTCGCAAGATTTTTGGAAAGGAGCCTCATAAAGGAGTGAATCCTGATGAAGTCGTAGCCGTTGGTGCTGCTATTCAGGCTGGAGTCCTCATGGGAGATGTGAAAGATGTTCTCTTGCTCGACGTTACACCTCTTTCTTTAGGCATTGAAACTTTAGGCGGAGTTTTTACAAAGCTTATTGAAAAAAACACGACAATTCCTACAAAGAAAAGTCAAGTTTTCTCCACTGCTGCAGATAATCAACCTGCTGTTTCCATTCATATTCTTCAAGGAGAGAGAGATATGGCAGCAGATAACAAGAGTCTAGGCCGATTTGAACTTGTGGGGATTCCTCCAGCACCTCGCGGGCTTCCTCAAATTGAAGTTACTTTTGATATTGATGCCAATGGTATCTTGCACGTTCATGCAAAAGATCTGGGTACAGGTAAGGAACAATCTATTCAAATCAAGGCCTCCGGCGGACTTTCTGAAGAAGAAATTGAAAAAATGGTTAAGAATGCACAAGCTCATGCTAATGAAGACAAGAAAAAGAAGGAACGTGCTTTTACCAAAAATAATCTAGATAGCCTTATTTACTCTTCTGAGAAAACTCTTAAAGAGCACGCCTCAAAAGTTGAAGCAATGGCCAAGAAAAATCTCGAAGATGCACTGGCTTCTGCTAAGAAGGCTTTGGAATCCGATGATACGGAAAAAATGACAGCCGCATCTGAAGAACTTACGAAGGCTTCCAACGTTATTGCAGAGCAGATTTATAAGGAGGCTTCAAAGCAACAAGCGTCAAACCAGCAATCAGAACCAAGTTCGAAGGATACTGATAAAAAAAATAAAAAAGACGGTGATGGCGACGTCGTTGATGCAGAATACAAAGAAGTCTAACTATCTTACCCCCCTCACCCCTTGTGGGAGAGGGGGGGAGTAAGATCCATCGAAAACAACTTTGTAAGGATACTGAGTGGCTAAGAGAGATTACTATGACATTCTGGGCATTTCCAAAAATGCACCTGCAGATGAAATAAAAAAGGCTTACCGAAAGCTTGCTCTTAAATATCATCCTGACAGAAATCCTGGAAACAAAGAGGCTGAGGAACATTTCAAGGAAGTGTCCGAGGCCTACGAAATGCTTTCCGACTCTAAAAAAAGACAGGCTTATGACCAATTCGGACACGCAGCAACGGGTGGAGCCGCGGGCGGGGGCTTTAATCGGGGGTTTGAAGGTTTTGGCGGATTTGAAAATATTTTTGGAGATATTTTCGGAGATGTTTTTGGAGGTGGAAGAACCACTCGATCTCGAAAGCAAGCTAACAGAGGGGCAGATTTACGTTACAGTCTTGATATTAACTTCGAAGAAGCAGCCTTTGGTGCAGAAAAAACAATCGAAATTCCAAAGGAATCAACCTGTCCTTCGTGTTCTGGCAAGGGCGCTCAGGATGGGACACAACCACAAGTTTGTCCCAATTGTAATGGGACTGGTGAATCGCACTTTCAACAAGGTTTTTTCACTATTTCTAGAACCTGCAGTCGCTGCCATGGAGAAGGCACTTTCATCAAATATCCTTGCCATACTTGTCAAGGCAAGGGAACAACTCAACAACTTAAAAAACTTTCTGTATCCATACCAGCAGGTATCGACACTGGCCAAAGGTTAAAACTTAAAGGCGAAGGAGAACAAGGAATTCGAGGCGGCCCCTTAGGCGATCTTTATGTTGTTGTTAATGTTCTGCCCCACTCTCTTTTTGAACGCGAAGGGTCTGATATTTACTGTACAGTTCCCATAAGCTTCTCTCAAGCCGCTTTGGGGGCTGATTTAGATATTCCAACATTGGAAGGAAAAATTAAAATGAAAATTCCCAATGGCACGCAGCCTGGAAAAGTATTTAGGCTTCGAGGCAAAGGAATTGCTGTACTAGGTTCTTACGACAAAGGTGATCAGTATGTGAAAATCCAACTTGAGGTGCCTACAAATCTTTCTTCACAGCAATCAGGTTTATTGAGAAAATTTGCCGAAGCAGGCGGGGAAGATTCCGGCCCTCTTAAGAAGAGTTTTTATGACAAGGTCAAAAATATTTTTGTTTTACTTCTCACAAGTTTTACCTTGTTACACTGTGCTAGCACACCACGACAAAAAGAGGAGGCCAAGAAAGAACTAGCAACCCCAGAAATTCAAGCCACTTTGAATTTAGCACTTTCTCATTACAAAGCAGATGAGTTTGAAAAAACGATTGATCTTCTCTCAAACATAAACACATCCACTTTTGAAACTGATCAGAAGAGCCAATTCCTTTATCTTTATTCAAATTCGTTACAAAAAAAAGCACAGTTTTATAAAGCAACATTTTCTTACATTGAACTTCAAGAGATTTTGACGTCTGCAAATGACAGGACCTCCGTGCAGAATACAATTATTGATAATATTGAAAAGCGCCTCAGTTTAGAAGAACTTGATCAATTACTTAACGAATCAAATTCTGAATTTCCAGCTCCCTATATCTATTTTAGATTAGCTCAGATTTATTTTTCACAGCGCAATTTTGAAAAATCTAAGGACTATCTTTCAAAAATTCCAGCGAATCACTCTTATTATGCAAGAGCTTCTGAGTGGTCTCAAAAAATGGATGCTTCTTACCAAGCCAAGTCTTCTAAAATTGCTGTCTTCCTGCCTTTGACCAGCCCGAAGATTGCCTTTTTAGCCCAACAAGCACTTCATGGAATTAAACTTGCTGCCGATTCTTTAGAGATTGTTTTAGTAGATTCCTCTGAAAAAACATCTGTTGAACTCCAGAAGGATGTGGAGAGAGTGGTTGCAGAGGGAAAAGTGATAGCAGCTATAGGTGGCTTGCTTCCTGATGAAGCCAGAACAATCGCACTGCATGCACAAGGTTTAGGGCTACCCCTATTAACACTTTCTCTCAAAGAAGACCTTGTTGATATCGGAAATTATATTTTTAGAGCTACTGATACATATCAATCACAAACTAAGTACATAGCTCAAAAGGCTATTGATTCTTTTGGCTATCGAAAATTTGCCATTCTTTATCCCAGAAATGATTTTGGAATGTCACTCTCTAAAATTTTTTATGACACAGTTGTAAGCCTTGGGGGCACGGTCACAGCCCTTCAATATTATGAACCCACACAAACTGATTTTCGAGCAGAGTTTGCTAAAATCTCTGGAACATTTTTTCTTGCTGACCGGTTGATCGAATCTGAACTGCAAAAACGCTTTTTCCAAGCCCGCTATGAGCGATCTGCTCGAATCAAAGACTTAGAACTATCCCCTATTATCGATTTTGACGCGATATTCGTTCCTGATTTTTCTAAGACACTCATTCAAATTGCTCCTCATCTTAAGTACAGCAATTTGGAAAAAGTGCCTCTTCTGGGTGTTGAGTCTTGGAAGGCTCACGACCTCTTAGAGAAATCTGCAGAACTTCTGGAAGGCTCCTACATGACAGATAGTTTTTTTGAGGAAAGCATGAAAGCATCTGTGCAAGAGTTTCGTAACGAGTTCTACAAACAATTTGAACTGATGCCTACTAACATTGCTGCACAAGCTTATGACTCGATGAGCATTTTGAAAAACATTAGCATGAGCGGTACAGCTGTTACACGTGAAGAATTTAGAAATGCTTTAGCCGCTACAAACTACATTGGAATTGCTGGAAATATTCGCTTCTTAGAAAACGGACAAGCAGAGAAAGAAACTTTTCTCCTTCAGTTCAAGAATAAGCAATTTATTCAAGTTAATTAATTCCTATTATTAATAAATTAAAAATCATTTGTTAAGAAAACCATATATTTTTTTCATTTAACAACTTGCAAATATAGGATTTTATAGTTACGTTTTAAGCTCCTCATACATCATGTATGAGGTCATAAGGTGTTGAAAGGTAAATAGGAGGTGTTCTATGAAAAGAGTTGAGGTCAAACGATTCCAAGGAATTCTCGAAGGGCAGAAAAAGAGACTTCTTGAAAGTGTTCAGAAAACCGTTGATCAAGATCTTACACTTCCTGCCGAAGACCTTTCCGATGAGGTAGATCTTGCCTCTAACGAAGTAAACCAATCTATTGCTTTTCGTCTGCGCGACCGTGAACGAGTTCTGCTGCAAAAAATTGAAGATGCACTGGATCGAATAGAGCAAGGTGAGTTTGGAGTGTGCGAGTCTTGTGGCGAAGAAATTGAAAGAAAGCGCCTTGAAGCTCGCCCTGTGACAACGCTCTGCATTGGCTGCAAGGAAGAGCAGGAACAAAAAGAGCGCGCCTTTGCTTAAAACGGCATAAGCCGACCCATAGGATCATTAATCAACTAAGTTAAAGTCCCAAGGTTTTGGCACCGACAAGAGTAGTGTCGGCAGCAACCCCCAAAAAGGACTTAAACTATGGATATTTATGATGATCAGGTTGTAAAAATTCCAGAAGAAATCGTTCTCATTCCTGTAAGAGACCTTGTTGTCTTCCCACAAACAATTCTTCCCCTCTTCGTGGGTCGTGAGTCCTCCATCAAAGCAGTTGAGGAGGCTATGAAACAAGACAAGCTCATCATCCTGGCAAGCCAGAAAGAGATAGCGGATGAAAACCCCACTCCCCAAAGAATCTATAAAACGGGCACCATCGCCATGATCATGAGAATGCGCAAACAACCCGATGGCAAGCTTAAGATTCTTGTTCAGGGCATGACGAGGGCCGAAATTCTTGATTACGTCCAAAAAGAGCCTTATTTGAAGGTAAAAGTTAAAAAAATTGAAGAAATGCCTGTTAAAGAAACCAGTGGCGAAACAGAGGCGCTTATCCGTACCATTAAAGAAAACCTAGAACAAATTATCTCTTTAGGAAAAGCCCTTTCGCCCGATATTCTCATGGTGTTAGACGAAGTGGAAGATCCGTATCGCCTTGCAGACCTTGTTGCAGCTAATTTAAATCTGAAAGTTGAAGACGCTCAGAAAGTACTAGAAACCATTGATATTTTTGAAAGACTAAAAAAAATCAATGCATTGCTCGTTCAAGAACTTGAGGTTTTAGCCATGCAAGCTAAAATTCGCTCCCAGGCTCGAGATGAAATGACAAAATCACAAAAAGAATATTTCTTAAGGGAGCAAATGCGTGCCATTCGCGGTGAGTTAGGTGAGCACGGAAGTGAAGTGGATGAAATGGAAGAGCTACACGCCAAAATCGAAGCGGCAAGAATGCCCCCACCTATTAAGAAAGAGGCTTTAAAACAATTGACCAGACTTGAAAGAATGCATCCTGAAGCCACTGAAGCATCGATGGTCCGAGGCTATCTTGACTGGATACTGGACGTGCCGTGGGGTAAATCTACAAAAGACAATATCGATATTAGAAAAGCCAAAGAAATTCTAGATGAAGACCATTTTGATTTGTCAAAAGTAAAAGAGAGAATTCTAGAATTTCTTGCCGTTCGAAAATTAAAGCAAAGGACAAAAGGCCCTATTTTATGCTTCGTTGGCCCTCCAGGTGTTGGAAAAACGTCTTTGGGGCGCTCCATTGCTAGAGCCATGGGAAGAAAATTTGTTCGTATCTCTCTTGGCGGCATCAAAGATGAGGCTGAAATCAGAGGGCATCGAAGAACTTATGTAGGCTCACTTCCTGGAAGAATCATTCAGGGACTCAAGCAATGTAAATCCAATAATCCTGTGTTCATGCTTGATGAAGTCGATAAATTAGGATCCGATTTCCGAGGAGATCCCTCCTCTGCTCTTCTTGAAGTTCTCGACCCAGAACAAAACAATAGTTTCGTGGACCTCTATTTGAATCTTCCGTGTGACCTTTCCAATGTGATGTTTATAGCAACAGCTAATGTGATGGATACGATTCCCCATGCTTTGAAAGACAGAATGGAAGTTATTCGAATTGCTGGCTATAGCGAAGAAGATAAAATAGAGATCTGTAAACGCTACCTTATTCCAAAACAGATCGAAGAAAATGGACTGAATGCTTCAAATATTGAATTTACAGATAGTTGCGTTCATAAGATCATTAGCCAATACACTCGTGAAGCAGGACTTCGAAACTTGGAACGAGAGATTGCTAGCATTTGCAGAAAAGTGGCTCGAAAATGCGCCGAAGGAATAGAAAAGAAATCGGTCATTAGCTTGCAAGATCTACCAAAATACTTAGGACCTGCTCGGTATTTACGTGAAGAAGAGCAGTTGCTGGACGAGATAGGTGTTGCAACCGGTCTTGCCTGGACGGAGGTAGGGGGTGAAACATTATTTGTAGAATCATCCAAAATGCGAGGTAAGAATATCTTAACTCTTACGGGTCAACTTGGGGATGTCATGAAAGAATCAGCCCAAGCTGCGCTCGCTTATGCCAGGTCTCATGCAAAACAGTTGAAATTCGATGAAAAGTTCTTTGATCACAATGAAATTCACGTGCATGTGCCGGCTGGCGCTATACCAAAAGATGGGCCATCCGCAGGCGTAACGATGGCTACTTCCATCATTTCACTTTTAACACAGAAAAAAATTCGAAAAGATATAGCCATGACAGGTGAAATAACGTTAACGGGTAAGGTTCTTCCCGTAGGTGGTATTAAAGAAAAAGTGCTGGCGGCTGTGCGACAAAAAGTTAAAGAAGTGATAATTCCAGAAAAAAATAAAAAAGACATTGATGAAATTCCACCTGAAGTACAAAAGAAAATCAGATTTCAATTTGCAAAAACGATTGACGACGTGCTACAAATAGCACTGTTGAATCCCAAGAAACAAGCTCTTAAGCGCCATTCAAGATTACCTCATCTTAAAGTTCATGCCGCTTAAGCAGATGTTTGAGAAAATTTCTAAGTTTTTTTCTTTTGTGCGGGGCAACCCTACCTGTGAGGACCTCTCGCCCTATCAAGCGCGAATGATCGAGCGATTTGAAGCCTTTAATAAAAAATCTCTTGCGTCTCTTATGACGCCACAAGATAAAATATTTTCACTCGATATTGAAAGTGCCTGCCAAGATGTTTTAGAGGACGTAAAATCCAGCGGATACTCAAGAATTCCACTCTACAAAGATGATAAGAAAAACCTTGTTGGCATTGTTTATGCTAAAGACCTTCTCAATGCCTGTTTTGTCGAAGATTTTAAACATAAAAAATTATCCCAACTATTACGTGTAGCCCTGCTTTTAAAACCGAATCAATCGGCACATGAAGCTCTTTCCAGGCTGCAACAGGAACGCAAGCATATTGCTTTGATAGTATTTGAAGGAAAGAGTGTTGGGCTTATCACTATGGAGGATCTGCTTGAAGAGCTTGTCGGAGAAATCAAAGATGAAAGAGACATTATTGAAAAAAATCAAGAAATTTGAGCATGCCCATGTGAAATCGGCCCTCATTCCTCTCGTCGATGTATCAAGTCTTCCGACGAATGCTACAGTTTTTGATGCCGTTAAAAAAATACATACGGAAGGCTATTCTAGACTTCTTGTTTATGAGGATAACTCGGATCATATCGTAGGTCTTGTAAGCTTTCATGATCTTTTTAGAGCAACGAGTGGGCAGGACCTCCTATCTGTGTACATGAAAAAACCGTTCTTTGTATCAGAAGCTGTTTCTTTACCTCAACTGCTTTTGAAAATGAGAAAGGAAGGTATTTCACTTGCTGTGGTCTTAGATGAATTTAATCAAGTCTCTGGAATTGTCACACTTGAGGATGTGCTTGAAGAGCTTGTGGGTGAAATTGCTGATGAGATGGAAGACTACTACCTTCTGTATAAAAAAATATCGGATACGTCTTATCTGCTTTCTGGAAGAATGGAAATCGATGAAATAAATGACAAACTTCAGTGGGCCTTACCAAAAAAAGACTATGAAACGTTAAGTGGGTTTATTATCAGTGAAATTCACGAAATTCCCCAAGTTGGAAAAACTTTCAAATATGAAAATTTCAAGTTTACAATTCGAGAAGCCTCAGAGAAAAATATCAAACTGGTTCACGTCAATATTCTTTCGTAACTTGCGTTTCTCCTCTAAAGATAACATAGGTTGGCATGGTTTTTGAACCGAAAACCGTCAGGCAGGTTTATGGCCGGGGCGAAGCCCTTCCACCGCGTTTCACTACACGTTCAAGAGAAGGTCTTTTTCCAACTTCACCACGAGAAGCTCTCTGAGCATCAAACGACTTGCGCGCATCTTCGCATCGTTGTGCGTAGTCAGATTCAGCTTCATCTTCATACATTCTGGGCTCTTCAAACCTTTCATCTTCAACTAATGTATCCTCTGCACGCTCCTCAGCCCTTCTTCGAATGTCGTTATTCGTGTCATTGCGAGCCGCTGCAAGTGGCGTGGCAATCTCTTCTCTATCATCCTGAAGCGCAGGTGAAGGATCCACTTTCATTTCATCCTGATCTTCAGATTTGTCATCCAGAGCTTGCCGAGGGATCGATATTTCTCCTCCTGTGTCAGCCGTGGCAATCTCACTGCCATCCTGAGGGGCTCCTTCGCGGTCGATCTGGACAGGCTCCGGATCGATATTTCTTATTTCTTTCCCATCACTCCTATCTTTTAATGACCTCAAAAGTGGAGCAACCTCTGTAGCTGTTGGCTGTGGGGCGTTCGATAAAAGCTCAACGTTGGATGCAACAGCCATCCGACACCTCGTAATTTCATCGTCTGACGCAGGTTTTCCACCCAGTATAGTCTCCCAATGTGTTTGAATGTTCCAGCCAAATAGCCCAGCACTCATTCTCACTTCTGCCCTACGTTGTATCTCACGGTACACAGGATCTATGGCAGAAGGTAGTTTATCGTCTGCAACTTCAGGCACTTCGCCTCTCATGGCTTCAAAAAAAACAATACCCAAGCTATAAACATCAGCTGCCGCTGTAATAGGGCGTCCTGGTACCCTTGCCTCAGGCGCCATGTAGGCTAACGTCCCCTTAACTCCTTCAGAACCTTCCAGAGATCGACGCAGAGAGTGCCATAGCTCTTCACCGCCTTCACCTTCCGACATCGATTCAAAATCAGTAAGCTTCACGCGTCCGTCACGTGTCAGAAGAATGTTTTCAGGTTTTATGTCCCTGTGAATGACTCCGTGTTTGTGTGCAGCTTCTAAAGCAAGGGCTACTTGTTCAATAATATAGAACACTTTTCTAGCCCTTTTGATTACTTGAGGAGTTAATGTATCACTCGTCTCTAGACCCAGCTCTGTAATATAATCTCTCAGTGTTATACCCTCTACAACTTCCATCACTAGGTAGGGTATTCCCGCTTCAGTTGAGGAAATGCCATGTATTTTAATAATATTTTTGTGGTGCAGACTTCCTTGAACTTGCAATTGTCGTCTCAAATGCGCTGCGTCTTCTTGTTTTTTCCCCATTTTAATGGCCACTCTTTTTCCTCGTCCTGTTTCGGTGTCCTCCAAAAACCCCGCATAAACTGTGCAGTTTGATTGTCCTAAAACATGGGAGCGATCGATGTAGAGTTTTGTGCCTTCAATTGGAGATGCAAGTTCTTCGCTAAATTCTGTGGGTTTGATTATGTCCTGAGGTTGCTTGTTTGCCTCGACCCTTGCCTTCACAGAGACAGAATCCGGCTCGATATTTATTTCTCGGGGTCCTGTTAAAGAATCCAATTTTAGTCGAACATGGGACGAAATGCTATGAGTAACAATTTTAGAATCGATCCCCTTAAGTATGTCTATTGCACTTCTGTCTTGAGAATGAACTTCAACTGAAGTTTTTACTACTTGAGCCCTGCCATCGTCTGTGAGAATCTTACCATCTACTTGGACAGAAAAAAGATCGCCCCCAGTGTGCTCAACTTTTAAACTGATTTCTAAACGAGCATTCTGTTGAGCTAAAGCTTTCAGCGCTTCTTCGTTAATAACTTTCTCACCCGAATGAATAAGGTAAAACAATGTCTGCATATCCTTTGGATTCACAACTTTAAGAATGGGAAATCGCTCTTCCAGTGCAGGTAATGTTCTATAATGAGCTAGCAATCCATTGACTTCCAAAGCTTCTTTGATCGTTCCATGCCCTTCCTGTTCAGCTAAGGCTCTAAGCTCTGCTTGAATTTTAAAGAGTTTTGCAAGTGCTCTGTTTCTCGCACCCATAGTAAGCAATTTTAAAGAAGAGGGCAGTTCATTGATAAGCTTTCTTAAAATGGCAGCCTGATCTGGGTGTCCACTTTCCACTTGACTTGCAGCTTGAGCCAATGCCAACTTGATCCGTTTAATTTCATCTTTAAAAGCTTGTCTGCTTTCAGGAACACTGATGCCAGTAAAAGCTTTTTCAAGGTTTTCAAAAAATCTCTCTCTATCACCTGCAGGCACCACTATGCCAAACTTTTCAAGTTCTAAAGCTATCAAAGCTTGAGCCTGTTTTTTTATGAATTTGATTTCTTCAAGATTAAAATTTTCTTTGAGCACATTAAGTGGAGGAGAAAGGAGAAATGGAGGAGGAAGGAGGGCGTACGCCAAACCCACAGAAAACATATATCCTCCACCTATAAATTCAATGAAATATCTGATAGGAAGTGAAAAACCTGAATAACCGAAAACTGCGTCTGCTAAAGCACAGAATCCAACACATGTCAGACCCACCGAAGGCGCATAAGCTCGAATCTTAGCACGCATATTCGGTGTGATTCTAAAACCAGGAATAAGCTTGTTATCAAAGAACCCTCGCAAAAGGTCTTTATCATAATCATGTTTCTCGCCTTTGAGTAACTCAGCAATAACATGTGCAGATCTGAATGCCCGAAATTGAGCTGTTTCTTGAAGTGGAATAATATCTTCACTCCTTCTCGCAGTACTTTCAGTGGGTTGTTCTCCTGTCATAGTCAGTTTCGCGCCAAAAATGGTGAAAAAAGGAGCACAAAATAGCAAAACTATAATTATTCGAATAATGGATTGAGTCTCTCTCATAATGACGACAGATGATGCACATCCCATACCACAAATTAAATAAAAAAACACACGTATTATCAATGAGTTAAAACTTGTTCAAAGGGCTTAAGTAACGCAAATTGTCGCTTTTCGTCAAATCCTTAGGCAGAATTTGACGAAAAGATGAACAAAATGAAACTGATTATAAATTAATAATATCAGTAATAACAATATGTTGTGTATGGCATGGGGATTGCTTTATATAAGAGTTAAGAGGGGAAATAATGAGAAATATGGATTCATCGGCTCAACCAGAAATGGCTTCGCCTCTGAATGACAGAGGGGATAGATTGCCACGCTTACTCGCAATGACGATAGCATGCCTTATTCTAACGTCTTGTGGGATGCCAGGGATGCCTGATATCAATTTCTGGAGCCCAGGGGATTCTCAAGAAAAAGCTACGTCCCAAAATTTAACGTCCAACCAAGGTATGACGACAAACCCAACATCCAATACCATTGGGCACCACTTTGGCACTAGCCAAAACACTAACACTGGAACTATATTAACAACTCCTACGAGCACGCCTCCAAACTTAACTAGACCTGCAAATTTTAATTTATTGTGTCCAGCAGGCACCACAAACTTAGCCCAAGAAACGAACATTCATTTAGGAATGACTTATCCAGTTTTTACAGATCTTAATCCAACATCTTATGCTTCCACATTTAGAGGAACCATTGGCTCATGTCCAACCCCGCCCAATTATATTGGAGGAATGACAGCAACAGATCCAAACCTATCATGCAATTTTAATAATCCTTGGAAAATTTCCTGGAATAGAGCTGTCACTATTACTGAAATTAGAATTCTTGTCACGCCCCTTTCAGCTTCAAGTGGGGCAAACTCTCAAAATTTTGTAAATGGAGCTATTATAGAATTGAATCTTTATTATGGAAGTTATATCGATACATATCAAAACCCAGGAACAATCACAGGACAGATGATTAATTTTTTCCCAGCGGCTGCAACAAACCTCACAAGCTTTCTGCTCGAATTTGAAAAGGTTTTAAAGTTACAAAATAATACAAACGACCCAAATGATGTAGGCATTGGGATTTCTGAAATTGTGATTTGTGGGAATTAATAGCGCTTGCGAATTTATGGCATTCGATCCTTATCGGCTCTCACGCTCATAAATTCGAGATCGCCACGACCCTATGGGTCTGGCGATGACAATCGTCGATTTTCCAATATCTGAAGAAGGGCAGGGAGAAGTGTCACAGAAGTAATAAAACAAGTGGTCACACCCAAAATTGCAAGCGTTCCAAGTGATCTTAACCCAGGATGAAAAGCAGAAAGCAACCCACCATAACCTATAATCGTTGTAGAAGCCGTGAGAAATATAGGTATGGACGTTAATATTACAACTCGGCGCAAAGAACCCAAACCCTCCTCCTTATATCGATGCATGATGTGAACGCCACCATCTATCACAACGCCAATTAATGATGGAATCACAACGATATTAAAAAAGTTTAGTTTAAGCCCACCGATAAACATCGCTAACGACATCCATAAAAGCCCACACAGAAGCGGTAAAATGATAAGAAGCGAAGACCTAAAGCTTCTAAAATCAGCCAACAAACACAGAAAAACAACAAATAGACAAATGAGAACAGATTTCTTGCCATCTTTCACCATGATGGAAAGCATGTCTGCAAATACTATCGAATCACTTGATGGATAAAAATTTTTTTTAAAAGACTCCCCATTTTTTTTAATGTCCGCCGAAATAACTCGAATGTCGTCGGCAAATCGAATGGCCTCTCTGCCATCTCTGAGTTGAACAGAAGGAAAAATAAACACAAAATATCCAGGTGTACCGTCTACTCCCTCAAACTGACGCACAAGATTTTTAGGAACTTTTTCATAGACGACTTTTTCTTTTATGTCAGCAGCCTTTCTAAAATCATCTAAGTGCTCTTTAACGGTTTTATCTTTCACTCTTTGCAAAGCTTTGTCGGCAAGTAACACTCGCAGCTTTTGAATTTCTTCTAATTTTTCGTCTTGATCGGGTGGGTAAATTGATGGAATCGAAAGCACACTATCAATTGTTGGGGTTTCCTTGTCCGTTTCGATAATATTTTCTACCGCCTGAATCACACCCAATGCTTCTTCATAGTTCTCTGTAATGACAACGGCTGGGGATTGGGAACGCGTAAAAATAGTCCCAATCTTATCTCTCAAAGGTTGCGTTTCTTTCAGGTTGGCCCGTAGGTTCGTAAAATCATACTCTAATTCAATTTTTGGAATGGTGAGAACTGACAAGATAGTGATGGCAATTCCAGCAATAAAAATAATTTTTGCGAACGGGAGAGCTGCTTTAGGTGTTCGTTGAGTGTTTTGCTTTCTATACCGAATGAGTTTCCATTTCTCGCAAAGAATAAGAAGAGGTGGAAAAACGATATAGATAGAAAAAAGTGTTATGAGAACACCCGTGCCGGCTATGAAACCCAATTCACTAAAGCCCTTAAAATCGGTAATCATCAACGAATAAAAAGCAACAGCCGTAGAAGCGGCACTCGTCAGTGAAGCTCTCCCAGTATGAGTAAGAATTGTTACCAAAGAATCGTGGATACTCTTACCATCGTGTCGACACTCTAAGTAACGATGCAGCATATGAATGCCATATTCAACACCTAAGCCAAAAAGAACTGCAAAGAGAAATGCAGTGATGAGGTTGAGGGTTTGAATATGAAGGGACACAAGAGCAAAAGTCCATAAAACACCTATGAAAAGTGGAATCGCTATGAAGAAAACAGCAACATATTGCCTAAACAGAAGTGTCAGAATAAGAACAATTCCAAGAACTGCAAAAAAACCTGTCGATTTTATGTCCCTCACAACCGTTCTATACTCATCCACTTTATAACGATAGGGTCCTGCAATTTCGAACTGAAACTTTCCCCCAAATTGTTCTGAGTTGAGCTTCTCTAAAGCCTTTTGGAGATAAGCATAGATTTCCTTAGCACTTCCAACATCAGCTTCACTTCCACGGGGTTTAACAATAAAGGCAATCGTCTGATTTTCAGGGTCGAGAAAATAGCTTTCTGCGGAGGCTCTCTTTTTAAAACCTTTTTTAACACCAAACCTACGCTCATATTTTTTTTCTAAATCTTCAAAAGTAAGGTCTACTTCTTTTTCAAAAATATTGACGAAAAACGGATTAGACGACTTTTTTTCAAAATCTATTTTTTCTTTGAGTCTTTTTCTAATGGTTTTCAAATCTTGAAGATCAATATAGAGAAGAAGGTGATCCTGGAAATAGTTTTTTTCGTATTCAACGTCCACATAACGAATCAAAGGATTACTTTCAATAACAGTGGCCGCACTTTTTACAAATTCTTTTTTGGCTTCCAGGGATTCATTCTCGACTAGAACAATAAAATTACCCAGCCCCCCTAGTTTATCAATCACCCGATTCAACCCTTTAACCGAAGGGTGTTCCTCAGGAAGTAGGGCTGCTAGATTTGTATCAATTTTAAATGTCTTAACGGCAAAAAAAGAAACGACAGATAAGACTATGGCACCTGTGATGACGAATCCATAATATTTTTCTTGAAACCGTGCGAGTTTGGTCCAGAACACATAGGTGAGTTTAACCGTTTTTTTTGTCTTTGTAAAAAATAGCCTGAAATCAGTCCGCAAACCGAAAAAATAAGAAGCCTCATTCGCCGGATTAAGGCAAGAGAAAGACCTACGCTAGGAATCAATCCCAGCTTGGAAAAGAGAACAACCATACTACCTTCCAGAATGCCCCAATTCGTAGGTATAATAAGAGACAAAAGACCCAAGAAAACCAAAAAAGAAGTAATAAAATAAGCCATTTCATAGACCACGGGGTGCCCAAGACTATGAAGAACGTAATAAATTTCTAAACTTCCTAATAACCAACCAACAAGGCGAAAAAAAAGCGCTAAGGGAACTCTCCAAAGGGCGATATTAGGTACAATGGCCTGTTCAACATCGATTTGTTTCTTATATTTTTTTGATAATACTGGCCCCCAACCCAAAACAAAAGTGAGGCCCATAAAAAAAATCCCAGCACCTATGACCCATTCTTTTTTTTCAGCAAACAATGGCACCTGCTCATTTAAAAAATACCAGCCAAAAAAAGCAAAGATAAAGCCACTGCCAAAATGTAAAGCCTTATCCAAAAAAATGCCGTTCAGAGATGTTTTTGCTGAAAAATGTTTTTTCAAATACATCAGACGATATCCTTCCCCACCCATATTGAATAAAGGAAGAATGATATTGAGAGCATCTGTATACATTTTCACAAAATAGGCTTTAGGGTAAGAAACACCTTTGTTGGGAGGAATGATAAGCCACCAAGAAAGCGTATTCACAGCGTGCCAGAAGAGACAAAGCGCAAAAATGAGAATGAAGCGATAATTAAATGAAACGATAAGATCGCCTATTTTTTTAAATCCCAATGTGTAGCATAAATAGAAAAAAAGAACGAAGCCCGATATTAAAAATAAGTTATGAAGTGTAAAATATTTTTTAAGCGGGGTTAACATTATAAGACATCCAATTTGGCTTGCCTACTTTGTTTCGGTGAATCACAAGAAGTACAGAGTAAATAAATACGAATGCTGACCCAATCAAAACGCACACGCTGATCGGAAACCACATCTCAAAAAGGGCTAAAATAAAAAAAGCTAATGCAAAAAAATCTCTCTTGGCAACAAAACTCAAATGCCTTGGAATAAAACTTAAAAAAATTCGGCGACTCTTTCCCAACTGATTAATTGAGCGCTCCACCCAAACAAGAGATCCCTCTTCTTTTTGATCTTTTAAATAAAAATACATGAATCCAAGACTTGATATGAGAAAAACAAGGGAACTCATCGAAAGATAGAGATAGAATTTCTGTGATTGCCACTCGTAAAAACCAATCCCCATACAAAGCAGAAAAAAGACGTAAATAATATTATCAGAAAGGGTATCAAGCCATGCTCCTATTTTTGTTTTTTTATTTTTAAGTTTTGCCACCTCTCCGTCACAACCGTCTAAAATGGAAGCCCCTTG
>JACOXK010000006.1 GCA_016182335.1 Deltaproteobacteria bacterium
ATTCTTTCTGTTTGGGACTTTTTATTTTAAAGCCTCTAGTCAGAATCTGTTTGATGAAGAATAAGCAATACAAAGAATATATAAATAGAAGTCCAAAACGGTTGGAAAAAGTTTTTATATTAAGATGATGCCCCACCTTGGAGACATAATGTTTGAACACAAACGACTCACAAGACGATTTTGGAACATAAACAGTGGAGTCTAAAGCATAGTTGTTAATAATTCCGTGATAATTGCGAATAACTTTCCATGTTTTCACGAAGATGTGTTTCTCCCAATACAATGGAAAGTAATTGCTAGACAATTGATGCCCAAAACTCTCAATCAATTCTTTTTCTGGACATGATTCACGAAATTGAAAAGTTAATTTTTGTGCCTCCTGCAGAATAGAATTGATGAATCCCTGACCAAAGCTTCCAATTCCTATGGAATAATGGAAGCGATGGATATTTAAAAAATGCACCCATTTTGATAACTTTTTTAAAACCCCATCGAAAAGACCCCCCCCCGTTTCAGTGCAATAAAGAGGCCCCCTATGAGTTAAGTTATTTTGGGACGCTGAAACATGAGACAAGATCAGCTCATAGGAAAGGCGCTTGGATTAAACATCAGCTTCTTATCCCAATACTGTGGATTCGTTGCATCTAACGGATAGCGTTCAACACCGCAT
The DNA here is from genome assembly GCA_016182335.1 of Deltaproteobacteria bacterium. GTDB lineage: Bacteria > Bdellovibrionota > JACOXK01 > JACOXK01 > JACOXK01 > JACOXK01. The sequence continues at coordinate 671 of JACOXK010000006.1, forward strand.
CCGGTTTCACACCATTTTTTGAAACACTCCCTCAATAAGTCACTGCTTGTGATCATTTCCAGAGCCTTATCAAATACTTTTTGTGCTATTTTTCGGTCTTCAAATTTCAGATCAAATTGTTGCATGTGTTTTCTTCCAATCCATTCACAGAGGAAAAGCTCTTCCTCAGTAATGAGTCTGCGCCAGCGGCCCATGGGATTCTCATGATCACCCTCAGTATAAAAAGCAGAATGTCTTTTGTTGATCCATTTTTCTCCGTTATATTCCGTCCACGAATTTTCATCTAGCATCTGATGCTCAAATTCAACCTCTAAGAAAATACAAACTTTCTTAATTGTCTGCTCTGGATGAGTTTTAAGATCTTCAAATCGCACACAGTAAAATCGATCTGGATACTTTTGCTTTAGTTCAATGGAAGCAGCCATAGCATCCATGACATTGAATAAAGCTATCAGATAATCAAATCTCGGTGCAAAAGTCAGTTTTTTAAAGGAAACAACAACATCTCGCAGATCTCGCACTATCAATAATGCTTTGGACCCCGGAAACCACTCAAGAAATAACGGGATTTTAGACCATGCTAAAGTCTCCTTATCCATAATAATGTCATTTTCTCTGCCCTGAAAGAGTTGAAGTAAAATAGTTTTGTAGATAACATCATGACTGAGCGAATGCCGCGCTATTGTTTCAAGACATTCTTTGACATCAAGTTTAATATTGAAGCGATTCAAGAGGCGATAAGCCTCATCTGCTAGCATTCTTGCAATATTTTCCTCGTTAAGAGGCAGGTATCGATTGTAGCAAAATCGAAAAAACTTAACATCGTCATTGAGGGCACCGATACGAGAATGGGCATTTAGCATCCGAGAGAGCAAAGTAGCTCCGGATCGAAAAGGTGTCGTTTGAAATATGAATTTCTTCTGTCCCATGGTCAGCAGCAAAGAATGGCAATATGTTTTAAAACAGGATGAATGATAAAATAGGTTTCGCCATTGTCAATACATTGAGCTTTTGTTTCAAAAAATCCTGTGTGAACATAGTCCCTCATGACTTCAACAAGCACAGAAGCTCGAATAAAAGAATCATACACATAATCAATGATTTCAACATCATCAGGTTTTGGAAAGTCCTTTGTTTTAATCACTCGTCCCTCATCAATGTTCTCATTTAAAAAGAGAGCCGTTACAGTACATGTATTTTCTTTCAAAATACTGTAGTAAATTGTGGTACTTCCCCGAAAATCAGGAAGACGCCCTGCGTGCATATGAATAAAATTCTGACCTGTATTCAAAATATCCCCCTTCAATATTTCACCACTCCATCCTGAATAAATAAAATACTTTTCATCCCTCTTTTTTAGAGCACGCAGGACCTCATTCGAATTCATATTTTGACTCACAACTATTTCATAAGATAAACGGTGGCTCATTAAGGTATCAAGAATATCTTCTGAAATATCAAAATATTTTTCAACTAAATCTTTATCAAATTTTTTAATGTTTTCTTTCTTTTTTATATTATTCTCAACCAGAATAACATGAGCTGGAAATAAATGATGTTTAATGAGCATTTGAAGATAGGCTCTTGATCTGGAAGAATTCACAAGCAACATTCCTACACACTGAATTTTACTCACAGTCCCTTTTTCCTCATCAAAGAACATATTTCTTGGGTTTCTAATTGTAATGCAGATAATAATAAAGGAGCAGATAAATCGGACTTACACTGCTGAATAGTGCCACAAAGCCTGTCATTGATTTTTAATGCGCAGTTTAAATACTTTAAACTCCCACACTTCACGTAAGAAATAATACATAGCATTGAAAGATATATATAACAGGATAAAGCTGCTGGCTCAGCTCCAATCTTTCTTAAGGTTAGCCCATTGTAAAACGCATAGAGTTGCTTGAACACTTCATATTTCTTCAAAAAGACGTCTAAAAATTGCTTTCTATCCATTTCAGATCTTGGGTTTTCAAAAATAAGTGCAGAATATAAATTTTTTAAAATATCAGCCAATGGCACTTCTTTTGTGCATCTCACACTATCTAACCAATTGTGAGCTTGTTCGTAATCAAGAGAAGGCTGCACTTTAACTCTATCCAATATTCTATTTTTTTTTTCTGAGTCAGAAAGAATCTGAATGCACAACTGCCGAGCGCTAAAATAAGACTTTAAAAACTCCATCCCATCAAAGGGCGTGTACGTATAGTGATGAGGTTTATCGAAAATATTCTGACTATATGCATATGCGGTCATGATTCAAAATTCCACACATGGACCTAGAGAAAAATTCTTCGAATTGAGCTCACTTACAATGTCATGAGCAACATGCTCAATAGATTTATCTCCATTGTTTTCTACTACAAGATCAGGATGAAGAGGTTCTGGAAAAGGAATATCAAAACCTACTATATTTGATATATGCCCTTCTCTAACCTTGCGATACAGACCTTTAGAATCTCGTTTCAAAAGCGTTTCCAATGATGTTTTAATATACACTTCGAAATAGTCTTTGATATTCGTTCTATTCCACACTTGCGATTCAGGGAAGATAGATAAGATCCCACAAATAACATGAATTCCCTGCTGATCAAGATAATGACATAATCTATTGATTCTTTTGGCATTTTCCAATCTGGCCTCCAAGGAGTGGCCCAGATCATTCCCCATAATACTACGAACTACATCTCCATCAAAAAAAACAACGTGTGCATATTTTTTTTTAAGTTGTCGACAAACCTCTTGCCCAATAACAGTTTTACCTGCACCTGACATGCCAATAAGCCAAACAACCATCTTACGATTTTCCATTCCTATTCATAATAAAAATTTGAGCTCCAAGTTTTCTACCGATGTCATATCATGCGCTAATTCATAATCGCAGACAGTATCAATTTCTAACCATTTTCTCTGGATTGGCACTGCATAGACATCATATCCAAAATCAATCATTCCCTGTAAAAAATCAGTCATGTATAATTGGCGAAAAGGTCTGCGACATCGAAAATAATTTTTCCCCTGAGAATAAGCCCTTTTGGATAAATCATAAAACCCGCACAGCGTCCTTATTCCTTCACCTTGAAATCTCATAAGCCCAATAAATTGACCCTGAATACTAAATAAATCATCTGGCTTCTGACCTATCTCAATGATTCTCCTCGACGAGTCTAACTGCAAACTTTCAGCATCAACGAGTGGATTTGAGAATCGACGTTGCCAATAGGGCAACCAACTTAAATCAATAGCAACAGAAATATCATGTTCGGAGTGAATTATTGATTCAAGGACACTCTCATCATAAACAATGTCTCCATAAGAAACGATCACATCGTTTTGAAATTCAGAAGAAGCGCACCACAATGTATGAACCATATTTGTGTTTTCAAAATCTTCATTAATGCAGGATCGACAATGATCCAATTGAATTTTATCCTGCTGATAACCTTTTACGATAATAATGTCTTCTATATTGAACTTAGAGGCTACATGGAGGTTCCAATGCAGAAGACTTCGACCATGTAATTCAACAAGGCATTTGGGTTTATCCTGTGTCAGGGGTTTTAATCGATCACCTTTCCCAGCAGCAAGAATAATCAATTGAGTCATGAGCGTTCCATCCAAAAAAAATCACCCTTCAGGAAACAATCAATAAGTTTTCTACTTTTTTGATCATCGGGGACAACCCGTTCAGGGTGCCATTGGATACCTAACAGCGGCAACTCTGGATGGTACAGCCCTTCACAAACATCATCCCTCCTATGGCACGCAAACATTTTTAAAGTGCTAGAAACATTCTTAGAATAAACCCCATAGTGGTGAAAAGAATTAACAAACAGCTGCGAACCCATTATGTGTTCAAATTTTTTATCTGCAATATGAACAAGATGATTTTGATTCACATGGAAACCAATTTCTCCAATTCTGTCGAGCCTCCCTTTAAAATAAGAATTCATAAACTGCATCCCTCGACACACTCCAAGAACGGGAATCTTCTTTTCAAGAGCATGCTCAAAAAGTTTTAACTCAACATTATCTCTCATCTTGTTCAGCCCAATATCGTTACCATTGCTTAGAATCAAAGCATCTACTTTCAGATTCTTAGTATAAGGAATGATGTTTGGAATAAGCTGTATCTCACAGCGCATTGATTGCAAAAAGCTCAACCAATCATGGCTCACCGTATCACGCTCTTCATAGTAGGAGGACTCTTGAGTGACACGCATAGTAATACCTACTTTCATTGCTCTTTCACTATATGAATCTGCTGTGTCTCGCAATTCAATTCAATTTCACAGGCTTTCGATAATCTTTCGAACAAAATCTCCCCACATCCAATAGCAGCTGGCAAACCAAATTCTGCAGCTCGAATGGACATATGAGAAGCCACACCGCCATATTTTGTAATAAGCCCTGCAATCTTGAATCCAAAAATCCAATCGTAACCTGGATCTGCATTTTCTATAAAAATAATCTTTCCATTCAAGTTCATTTTATTTTGAACAACATGACCCAATCTTAATAAGGGTGCTGTAATTTTTTTTGAACTAATAAAGTTGGGCTGCATCACTTTGTGTTGAAAATAATTTAAATCCTTCGGTGCACAAATCAGTGGTGGCATTTGAATGGCTTGAGTTAACATGTATCGCTTAGAATTACGTCTGGCATTCACTTTGATATTTTTTCTAAAATCACTGGTACAATTTTCTGTCGATAGTGAAAGAAAATAAAAAATAGAATTCAAAGAAATATCATCGAGGGATAGATCGTTTATTTGTGCAAGTTGCCCTAACAACCTTAAAACTTCACTGACATTTTTTGTAAACTCAAACTTAGCGTATTCCCTGGCACGTATGCTCTTACAAATAAACTCAACTAAATTTTTCGTTGAACAATCAATTCCATTTTTTTTCAGAGCCCTCTCTATAGAAGCATATTTTTGCAATATACATTCTTTAGCGTCTGCCTCTGTAATGAAGCTGCCTGGTTTACAATATTCCTCAGCATCTTCCTCCGTATAGGAAAAATACACATCTGCAGCTTCGTCATATCGTGGTGAAAGAATGTCGTAAGTTCCAGGTCTTAAATGCCCATACTGAGATAAAAAACACTCTTGTGAAATAAGCCCTCTTCTCATTTTAACTGTGTCGCAAGCCAATTCTCCAGCAACAGTTGAAATAGATTGCACAAAAACATTGTGTTCATAATCTGAAATAATTCCGATTGTTTTAAGAGATTTTAAAAAAGAAGTAGCTATAAAGGCACAGCGTGCAAAATTGGAAAAAGGTAGCGTCCCAAAACGCTTACAATCATCTAATAAATATCGAATAGTTTTAAGAATTCCTTGGGAACTTTGGTCATTGAATGATAAAGCATTTTGTCTTCTTTGGGAAAGTAATGTGAGGCAGCGAAACTGCTCTTCAAAATGAATACATCTTTCATTGAGAATATTATTAGTTAACTTCGATAAAGCTGATTGAAGTTCATTGATTGAGCTTTCACTCAAACCAGCCGTAAGAAGGCGGCTTCTGTGCTCATCAAAGTCAAAACTCACACAGGTGATCGCTACTTTAAATTCTATTTTGTCAAATAACTCAGGGTTGTTTTCGAGAAGCTCGATCTGATGATTGATGAGTCTCTCTGAAACATCATGAGAAAGTTCACTAGGCAGAAATGAATTGAGACTTGTTCTCATATCAATATAGGGTCTTCCGGCAAGTGAAACCATGAGCGGCTCTGGATAAGTGTCTTTATATCCAAGTTTAGATCTACTTTTCCCCCATACCGTATCGGTGATGAGATATTGATAAAGACTCAATGCCAACGGACGAGGAGTAACCCCAATCATTTCAGCTGGATTCCAATCTGAAAATTTTTTTCGAATCGCGGGTAACGTCAGAGGTCTAACTTGAAACAGAATACACTCTCCCTGATCATCAATAGCAAATTCAATATCAAGACAATCAAAATTCGTCTTTTTTTCCAACTCTTCAACTAAATTTAATAATTTAATAATATGTGGTTCATTCCCCTTAAAGGGGTGGTACTTATAAACAATAAGTGTTGTGCTCCCTCCATGGCCTGATGTAATAGCATCTGTCTTATTGGATATCGTAGAGTAGTTAATGATGATATAGGGAGAGCCGTACTCAAGATGTCTGGTAAAAATGACACCGGACATTTGAACAGCGGATACATAGGGCTGAACAAAAACCTGGTTGAGATTATTTTCAGAGGAATGGCTGTGAAAACTGAAAATGACCTTATCGATGGCCTCCCTCAACAGGTTCTTATCCTGAAGTCTAACTCCCAATTCACTTCGATAAAGACCAGCCGAAGAAGAGGCCCAGGTATCTTCACTTAAGGCGCTGCTTCGAACAATCACTTGATCGGAATGAATTGAAGCCTGGATTTTATCTATGAGAGACTCTCGATGGCGATGCCATTCTTCAACACTAAAACGGACTTGGTCAAGGATTTTGACTCCCTTTACAATATGCTGCAATCGCTCCAATGTCTGACTTTTGGTGCCAAATATAAATCTGGCTAAGCTTAACGAGTCTTGAATCTTAGTCCATTGATTTGAAATATCACACATCTCTGTTGGATATTTAGTATCCATCAAGAATTGTATGAAAGTTTTTTTGTGTGTGCTCCGATGTTGCAACTCAAGATCGCTTTTAAATTGAGAAATCATTTTTTGAGGCACGTAACAAAGTCCTGTAAAGCACGCTTTTCCATTTTCAATGGTGAGATACTCCCTATTTGAAAATGATTGAGTCTCAGAAGTCGCAAGAGAAATTGCAATTCGAATCTTTTGTGAGGAGCACATCAACTGATGAATGACCTCATGACGATAGACGATATCTGAATAAGAAATGAGGCACGCTTGATTCAATTCTTGCTTTGCACAAAACAATGAGGCTATGGGATCTGGAGTTTGCCAAGCGGAGTCGTAATAAAACTTTAACTCAGGGTATTTAGTTATGATTTTTTCAATGTGATATCCACCAACGAAAATAATCTCTTTAATTCCACATGCTCGAAAAGCTGACAGTTGCACATCGAGGACGGACCTCCCATATTTATCTGCCTCTAAGGCACGGGGATAGCTCTGCGCACTATCTAATCGACACACCCCCCGCTGAGCACCTAAAATAATGGCTTTGGTTACCAAGGAGTTCATTTCTTGGATATAAGTGTGTCATTAATAAATAAATAATCTAAATCAGAAAGTGTAAATGTTCTCAATGCATCCTGAATATTATTCACGATAGGCTCTCCATGTAAGTTAAAACTCGTATTTAATAAAGCAGGAATCTTTGTTTGCTTATAAAACTCTTCAATTAAGTGGTAGTACTGCGGTGAGAATTCCCTAGAAACTAATTGAGGTCGAATTGTTTTATCCTCCTGATGAGTTCCTGAACGGATATGCTGATACAACTCTGGTCGCGTATCAAAGGCCAGCGTCATAAAGGGAGACAAAAGATTTTTAGGGTTGTGGATGTATGTGTGAGCATGCTCTTCAAGAATAGAACACGCAAATGGCATCCAAAAATCACGATTTTTAATGGCTTTGTTAATGCGTCGAACTGAATCGATGCAGCTAGGATCCGCCAAAATACTTCGATTTCCAAGCGCTCTAGCTCCAAATTCTGACTTTCCATGAACCCTTGCAACAATGTAACCCTGAGCTATGAGTTTTGCGACGTGTGCATTAGAAACATTGTGAGCAACAATATAGTCTTTCGCCAGATCTTCCCAATCAAAATTATTGGCATCATCAAAAATATCAAAACCAAGATACATATTTTGAAGGGATTGATTATTTTTCATTTCACGATTTAAATAATAACAGCCACCAAGGCTTAATGTTTCATCTCCTCCTGAGGCACAAACAAATAAAGATGAAATGAAGGGTAGATCCGCGATTACTTTATTCATTTTAATATTCATTGAGAGCCCACCACCCAAAACAAATTGAGAAATTCCTGTTTTCTTATAAATATTTTCAATGAGTTGCTGCACAATTGTTTCTATGTACAATTGAACAGCGCCGGAAATATTATCAAAGCGATGACCTTCAAAAGCTTTTTTTAAGTAAGAAAAAAGATCTTCTGGGCGATTTTTATGAACAATCCGCATGCCATCAATTTGTAATATGTCCTTCAACACCCTATAAGAAGGCTCAACATCCTTAGCCTTTGCATAGGGAGCAAGCCCCATGACCTTGTATTCATCCTGATCAGGACGCATTCCTAAAAGCAGCGTTGCTAATTTGTAAATATGCCCAAGGTCATTCTGGTTCGATTCTGCAATAAGCTCAAAATTGCTACCACAAACCTTCCAAACTGTTTGATTGCGTTGATCCCCAGATCCGTCCATCGTAAGCACAATACATTTTTTATCACGGAAAGGACTTCCAAAATAGGCGTAATAAGCATGACAAGTATGATGATCCAGAAAAATAATTTTTTCTTCAGATATATTAAGATGTTGCAAGACCGTTCTTCTGCACTCGGAGCGAAAGAGCTCCCAGTCCTTTTCTCTGTTTAAGAGCACTTCATCTGTTAAGTAAGAAAAATCAAAGTGATTTTCATTTTTATTAAACCTATCAGCATCACGTAACCATTTTAAATAATCTAGACAATTGTCCCCTCTGAATTTTCTTAAATAATACTTTTCCCCATAGAAATCGAAGTAATCTTGAATAGAAAAACTCGTCACAGGTTGGGACTTGTTGTAAATACTTGAAATATTGATCGACGTGAAGGCAGCCTGAGTCAGATCACGGCCTTTAATACCTGCTTTATCCAAACAGTAATCTATTGAATACTTTGGATAACCGATGTGATTCTTTTGACGATTAAAACGCTCTTCTTGAGCAGCATAAATGATGGACCCAGCTTTCATCAAAGCACAAGAGGCATTGTGGCCCCGATGAATACCCAAATAGTACCTATTCTCCATAGTTTAATCCTTAACTCTTCTTTTGAGCGATAACAACGTAAAGGTTACAAAACACTTCTGGAAAAAATTTCATGGCATATTTCTGAACAACAGAACCAAAAATAGACAGCTTATACCCCTCTTTTCTACCTAAATTCTCATTAAAAACTTTATGGGTTTTCGATCTAAAAAAAGAATACTTATATAAATACGGCATGTTCTGCGCACAATAGACATTTTTAATTTCAAATCCAACCTTTTTAAGTAAGTCTTCACATTCTGCACGTTCGAAACTCAATTTATGAAAGCAATTTATTTTCTGATCGTTCTCTTGTTGCTTATGAATTCGTTTATCTAAGAGTTTTCTTTGAAAGTTGTTCGCTCGAAATGACGCACATAATGTACCCAAATGTTTCATCACTCGAAAGGTTTCTTTGAGTGCAAGTTCCAAATCATTGACGCTCAAACTATGATAGAGACCAAAAGCGAGGACACATCCAAAGAAGCCATCACTAAAACGGAGTGCTGTAGCATTCCCCACTTCTACATTTAAAGTGGGGTCTGATATTTTCAACCGCTGGATAATTTCTTCAATATAGTCCACCCCGATAATATCAAAGCCTTTTTTCTGATAATACTTCAACAAACGACCTGGCCCACAACCCAATTCCAAAATTCTTCCATTCCCAGCTTTGATGGCAAGATTTGCATATTTGAGCGGATAAACCTCATCATTCGACATGGCATCATCAACAGGTACCTTTCTCCATCTCTCTTTCCAATACTCTTGAATAGAACTAGTACGATAGGTTATCTGCATCTTAGGGTCTTAAAACCTTAATAAAACAATGTCCGTACTTATCATTAGCAGCAACACCAATAGCATCAATGTCATCAGCATGAATTGAATCCAAACCAAACGTATACGACCATTTTTTTAAAGAAACATCAAAATCAAAATTATCATGAATATAACGTCCTGTTTTAGTTCTCACCGCTAGAAACGGTTGGGGACCGAAAACTTGTCCTTGTTCTTGAGAAACCATGAGTTTTAAACTTTTTTGATAAGACTCCAGACAGACACGAAGTTTGATTTTATCTTGTATCTTATGATCATCATAGAGAGCCTCTCTAAAAGCACCTGCCGCTTCGCTAAATTTGAACTTAACATCCGAATACATTCGGGATGCCTTAAAAATCAATTCACGGGTAAAATCTACTTCTGTTGCCATGTCTCGAAAATCATGGTTCGTGATAGCCATAATCGTGGGTTTCCCTTCATTCGCCCTCGCAAAGGCCTTATCAACTTCATCTTGAGTGAGACCTCCATCCCGAACTGTAATGCTCTGAACTCGACAAATCCATCGTCTACAAGTGCCAGGAACTTGGTAGTTGTCATGACTGGGATGGTAGGTGGACCAATCAATAGGGGCAAGCCTCCAATCACGGAATCTACCGTCATCCAAATCAGACTGATGAGCACCAGAACGATTTGTTTTATTATGAGACCAATTCGCAATATCAAATGGAATCCATTGTTCCAAAAACCAATGACTATCTGGGCGCTCCACATGAAACCCAGGTCGAAAAACAGTTGGAAACCAATTCCGCTCTATAATTCTTCTACAAAGAATCTCGTAAAGATGTGGCGAATTGACATAGCTTGAAGCACATCGATGAGCTTCTTTATAAATAGACATCGGATGAAAATGCCAGTGAAGTCCATCTTGATAGGATTGTGTCTTTTCAATCATGTGTCGATAGTGATCAAAAATTTTATGAAAACCTAAGTCACGCCCCCTCGGATTCGATTCATAACCCACATGATCTAAACAATGCCAATTATAAATCCATCCACCACCAAAAGAATCCTTCAATTTATTTCTAAAATCTAAAGACATCATATTCATTAACATGGAATCTATTTTTTCCCAGGAATCGTGATAATTTAAATTGTAGTCATTAAAAACTCTTGCGACTTCGTCAGTTTTTTCTCCAAAATCAAGCTCTCTATTTTGGATTTTTTTTAAATTTTCCTTTGAGGGATCTAATCGCTCACGAAAAATTTCATAGAGCCGCTCAAAAGTACCTTCTAAAGTCTCTATTAGGGGACCTTCCGTATCCACACTGTGAACAACATAGACAATTTTTTGTAAGTTCCCAGTTCTGGGCGATACTACGTTCTCAGTCGTCGGGCTCCTCGACGTACGGTTCAGTACGTCTATGTCGCCCTCCTCCCTGCGGCCTTGTCTCCCCCAGAACTGAGATCTTACTTTTTTTTTCACATTCAGCATCTTTCCACTTCATTCAAAACAGCTTGTCCCACATAGTTTATCATTTCTGTGGTCATGGAAGGAAAGATAGGAAGATTCAGAACCTTCGATGTTACATATTCAGCCACAGGACATTTCATTTTATGAAATGACAATCTGCTAGAGCGATAGACTGGTTGTTTCCATAATGGCATGGGATAAGCAATCCGCGTATCAATTCCATATTCATGAAGAAGTCTTTGAGAAATCTTGTCTCTTTGATCTATAAGAATAGGATAGAAAAAATAAGCATTGGACGAATTTTCATAGGGAGTTGTGGACACTTGAATCTTAGATTTTTTTGATGAAAAAATGTGATCATAAAGCTTGGCAACCTGTTTTCGTTTTTCAATCAATAACGGCAACTTATTAAACTGTGCTAAACCAATACCAGCATGAATATCACTCATTCGAGCATTAGTTCCCAACACTGCATGAGTGTACTTCTTGCCCGCAGGTTCCCCATGGTTTCTTCTCTTTAACATATCGTGCCAGAGTGATTTCTTACGACAAAATATCATTCCACCTTCCACTGTCGTCATAACTTTAGCCATATGAAAACTCATTGAGGCAACCTGTGCCTGTGCCCCAACAGGCCTCCCCTTATACACCGCCCCCAAAGACTGGGCTCCATCTTGGATGAGAGGAACGCCATGTCTTTTGCTCACTTTAAGTAAGTTATCATAATCGGCTGGATTGCCCCCATAATCTATAAAAAGAATAGCTCTTGTTTTTTTTGTAATAGCCTCTGCTATACAGTTTGGATCTAAATTGAAAGTTTGAGGATCAATATCCACAAATACTGGGACAGCCGATTGGTAACTCACAGTCGATGTAGAAGCAAAAAAAGTCATTGCTGGAACAATCACCTCATCCCCCGGCCCTATTCCCATGGATTTTAAAATAAGATCCAAGGCCACAGTTCCATTGGACACGGCAAGTGCATAAGGAACATTTAAAAAAGAAGAAAGCCCCTTCTCGAAAGTTTTGACTTTTGGTCCCATCGTCAGCCACCCTGATCGAAAAGAATCCACTACTTCATTTAATTCTTCCTCACCAATATCAGGCTGTGCCCAAGGTATTTTAATTTGAATCATGTTCTATAGAGAAATCTATCTAATTTAAACTTTGTAAATCTTGTTCCTTCTCTTTAAAAAAGCTTTCAAGCGTTTCAATCTTATTCAGGGCAAAATCATCTTTCGTTAAATGTCCTCTATTAAATGAATCCAAAAACTCTTCAAAAGCGTCATCAATAGTTTTAGTAGGTTTAAAACAAAGCTTTTGCTTTAACTTATTAAAATCAACCTTATAGTTTCTGCGATCATCAATAGTATCAATAAATCTCACTCGAAGCTGCGGCATGCGTTTTTGAAGTATCTTGATAAGCATTCTTTTTGTATAGTTTTGTATTGTAGAGCCAGCATTAAATATCTCTCCCGCTACCTTATCAAGTGGGGCTTCTAAAACTTTTCTAATAATCAAGCACATATCAGCAACGTGCACATAAGGCCTCCACGTATCAGCCGAAAAAAGAGTTACCTCATTTTTAGTCCATGCCTCAAAAGCCAGTGAATTGATAAGTAAATCAAAACGCGTTCTATACGAAATTCCGTAACCGGAAGCAAATCGCAACACAGTTACGCAAAACTGATCGCCGTTGAGCGTTTTAAGAAACTCTTCACAATCAATTTTAGTTTCAGCATACAGTGAAATCGGATTAAATTCGTGATTTTCTTCTGCTGCATCCTCAGAGGACTTCATGATGCCATAATTGGAGCATGTCGAATTAAAAATAAAACGATTTACCCCCATTGTGCAGGCTTCCTCTGCAAGAATTCTTGTACCCTTAAAATTAATTTCTACAGCTGACTTAGGCGCAGCCTGACAGGGTGAATCACCCACAATCGCTGCCAAATGGATAACACTATCAACATCTTTCAAAGCTCTGCGAACAATTTTCTTGTCACGAATATCCCCATGAATCAATTCAAAACGGGAATCTCTTATCACCTCTTGAAGTGATTTATCACCATAGATGAGCAGATCCAAACATCGGACTCTGTAATCCTGAGCCAGCATATCCCGCACTAAAAAGCTGCCGATATATCCAGCTCCACCAGTAATTAAAATTGTTTTATTAAGCTGGCCCCTGTGCTTCATACCTCAAACTGACTTCGAGCAATATTCTGCAATGATTCTTTAACAATGCTCCCAAATTCTATATGCTGATTTTTTCCAATTGTAAGCCCTGCTAAAAGAGTAGACCGAACACCACAAAACACGTTTTTCATAATGTGGCATCGGCCCTCAACAATTGTTCCTGTTGAAAAAAAACAATGGTCCTCAATTCTAGAACGAATACCAATCACCGTGGTAGGATTTAAAATAGTATTATCTCCGATAGAAACTCCATGAGAAACAATACATCCAGCACTCAAAACAACACCCTTTCCTAGGACAGCAGAGGGATCTAGAACAGCATGAGGTGAAATAACATTAATCGGAATAAGCCCCGCTCTCATGGCCCTATAATAAGCTTTCTCACGAAGTGCATTATTTTTAATAGCCGCTACAAAACCAAAAATATTATCATTTTTAAGGTGGTCTAAAATGTCATGCGTTCCTAGAAATGGGACATTTCCATAAATTTCTTCTCCCAAGTGTTGCTTTTCTTCTTGAGGGATGCCGATAAAACCACATAATTTAAAGTTTCTATCCTGGAGTAAAATATCTGCAACTATTGTAGCGCAAGACCCCGCTCCAATGATAATGACTTTCATCACGCCCCCCCTTCACTTACTGAGGAGGTCATATGTATTCTTGATATTATTAATATTTTCATAGATTTCTAATGTAATAGTTTTTTTATTTAAATCAGCTAAATCTAAAAGATTCCACAAATCACTAGATTGGTTGAAAGATTTATTTTGATCTGAGAACCCATCATTGTCACTAAGGTGCACATAATCTGTTTGAGATATTAGTCCTTGAAACTCCTCTATAAAATTCAAACCGAGTGAATGCGCACTTACTTTTAAATGTGCAACATCTAAGAGTAATTCAAAATCTATATTTTTTTTAAGCTCCCGATATTCTTCAAGTGTCGTCAACATCAGTGGGTTTTGATGATGAAATGTCTTATAATTATTAAACGAAAGCACATTGTTTTCTATGTATAATTCAACCCCATCGGATTCAGCCTGTAACTCATCCCACGCCTCAGTAAAACGCTGAATGCTCTTTTTTTGATCAGATAATTCTTTATACTTTACTGTTTTTCCAATTTCATCAATTGTTATATCCACAAAAAAACCGGCATGAAAGCCAAATTTAGGTGATTCAATTTTTTTGGATAAAGCAATGGCTTCCTTAAGAAAACTCAAACTTCTTTGATAAATATTATCATTGAGAGATGCCAAATTGATGATGAAAGGTATCTTTGGATGGGGAAAATAATTATGACATATAAGATTGAGGCGATGAAACTTCTGAAGTGTTCTTAAATCCTTATCAATTCCATCATAATAGGGAAAGGCGCCGGAGAGCTCAATATTTTTTATGCCATGTCGACACACCAAATCAATAGCATTCTTAAGACCTAAATGACTTAAACTCGAAATAGAAACATAGATCATCGAATCCTCTTAGCAGGGTTCCCAACGTAAGTTCCAGGCTCTTGAATATCTCGAATGACAACTGCATTGGCTCCAATGATCACATCACTACCTATTTTGATTTTGTCTATAATAACGGCACCCGCGCCAATGAAACATCGATCTGCAATCAAAACCCTTCCACAAATGATGGTTCCAACAGCAATATGGTTATGACTTCCAATGGTTGTCTCGTGCTCCACAACACTTCGCGTGTTAAAAATATTATTGTTACCAATTTTCACTTGGGATCCCACATAAGCTCCAGCAAAAAATTGATTACACTGACCCAATTCAACTCTGTTTTCTATGCTGCTACTTGGATGAAAGATATTTTCTTTCCAAGTTTGAGAATCATATAATTTAAAAAAACGATCCCTGTTAAAACAATCAGACATAGACAAAATGAGGGTATGATGCGCCTGGATTGCCTGAAGATTTCCAACGAGTGGATATCCGCTAATTCTCTCATGGGGTGTGAAATTATTGTCAAAAACGCCACCAATTCTTACATGATTTAATTCAAGCAAGTTCACAAGCATCCTAGAATGTCCGCCTGCGCCTATGAGATATACTAAGGACTTCATAAGTATGTATACATCCTACAGCGTTTTTTGGCCTGCAGCTTCGTCATACTTCTATCAACTCATCTGCTTTAAAATTTCTCTTGGCTTTTTGATTGAGAACTTCATCCCACTTCATGGGATTAATACCCGTAGCGGGTCTTTTGATGCCTAGATTTTCTGCTGTCAAAAGTTCTCCTTTTTTTATATCTTTTTGAGCTACGATGCTTTTACGAAGAAGATTTCTATTTTTTGATTCCGAAGGTGACACATTTTTTATGCCACTACCCAAAGCCTTTTCTATATTTCGGATAGCCATCACCATTTCACCTAACTCTTCTACAGACAGAGAAGCACTGTGATCGGGACCTTTCATATGTCGATCCAATGTAAAATGTTTCTCGATGATGCAAGCACCCATGGCAACCGCTGCAATAGAAGCCTCTATTCCTTGGGTGTGATCTGAATAACCGACACTAACACCAAATTCTTTTTTGAGGGTAAGCATCGCTAATAAATTGGCATCTTCAAGAGGAGTTGGATATTGAGAATTACAATGTAAAACAGTGATATTCTGTTTGAGCGTTCCACAACTCATAAGCACTTCAAGAGCCTCTCTAATTTCATGAAGATGAGCCATGCCAGTTGACATGATAACCTGTTTTTTTAACATCCCAATCTTTCTTAAATAGGGAAGATTAATAATCTCTGCTGAAGGGATTTTAAATAAGCAAACTCCTAACGAATCAAGTAAATCAATACTTTCTAAATCATAGGGACTGGATAGAAATAAAATATTCCTAGTCTTGCAGTATTGCAGTAAACATTCATGGTCCTGTCTACTTAATTCGAGTTTTTTGATCATCTCAAATTGAGATTCTGACACCGGTGTATTTCTATTATGGTAATCCGTCTTGGGCGCCCATTGGCTTACAATTTTGTGAGTTATGAAGGTTTGAAACTTAACAGCATCAGCACCGCAGTTTGCAGCTACATCAATCATTTTTTTTGCTACTTCCAGATCTCCATTATGATTAACTCCGGCCTCAGCTATAATAAAAGACTTCATGAGCAAGACAAATATTATTTTTTATTCGACTCATGTCAATTCAAAACAACACCTGGACGTCCAATGAATATTATGTTGTAACCCTCTGATGCTTCATGTTGTCATAATGGCTGGAGGCGCTGGTACGCGACTCTTTCCACTTTCCACACCTGAACACCCCAAACAGTTTTTAAATCTTCTGGATCCTCACCTCTCACTTCTTCAGCAAACTCTTGACCGTTTAACACCCCTCCTAGAACGCAATGTTCTTGATATCAAAAATATGTGGATTGTAACTCATGAAAAATATAGGCATTTTTTAGAAAAACAGGCCACCCACTTGGATCCTCACAAATGGCTTCTGGAGCCTGCAATGAAAAATACAACAGCATGCATCGGTTGGACAGCACTTGAAATTCAAAAAATAGATCCCGATGCCGTCATGCTTGTTCTTCCCGCAGATCAGTGGGTCAATGACTCGGTACTTTTTTGTGATGACCTTGCGAAAGGGTTTTTATATATTCAAAAGCATCCTGGTGCACTTTTAACAATAGGAATGAAACCCACATGGCCCAGTCCTGACTATGGGTATATTCAAGCCGGACAACACATAATCGATAATATTTTTTCTATTAATAACTTTGTTGAAAAACCCTCCAAAGAGATGGCACAGCTTTATATGAAAGATCCACATTACAATTGGAATGGAGGCACTTTTATGTGGCAGTCTAACTCTATATTGCACGAAATAAGAATGCACAAACCATCCATTTTTGAAAAACTTTCCATTTTGACAGAGCAAAACAAATACATCATTTATCCGTCCTTTGAAAAAATTTCTATTGATTACGCCGTTATGGAAAAAACAAAAAATGCCGTAATGCTTCAAGCACATTTTCAATGGAGCGACTTAGGCACGTTTGAAAACATCGAACGAGTGAAGCACATTCTAAAATCTTAAACAGTAGCTGCGGGTGCTTGTTTTATGGGTACACAATATTTTCGATTAAGTTTTATTGTCGTCATATCCAAAACATGCAGATACGTTTCCTCTCCAAATTTAGAACGGACCATATCCAAGTATCTTGGATTTTTAAAATAGATGTCCCAAGCTTGATCTCGAAAGCTAATGATTTCCCCCGCAGACAGTGCCTGAGTGGGCAGTGGCAACATTTCTATAGAATGTTGAGAAAAATCATGCCAGTTCCGGGGTAATTGCCAGCCCTGTGCAATGGCCAGAGAGTAAAGTTTGGAACCCGGATAGGCCATGGCACAATAAAAATTAGCCCATTCGCAATTAAGTTCAAGCGCCATATCCAAATTGTCTTGCATGGACTCATAGGTATCGTCGGGTAAGCCAAAAATATAGTTGCCTAAAACATTGATTCCAGAATTCTGAATTTTTCGCACTGTTTGATAAATATTGTCGTGAGTATATCTGCCTTTTTCAACCCCATCCCGAACATATTTACTTTTTGACTCAATCCCAAGACACAACCAGCGCACACCTGCTTTGCGCATTTTCTCTAAAAAAATATCTTTAACGGTATCCACGCGTGCATAGGCCCAAATATTAAAATCATACCCTCTTTCAATAATCAGATCACAAAGAGTTAAAACATGTTTTTCATTGAGCACAAACATTTCATCAGCAATTTTGAGATTTTTTATATTGTAATCACGAGCCAAAATCTCTAATTCCTGAATCACAAAATGAGGATTCCAACATCTTAGACGGTGTTTCTCAAAAGGTGCATTAATGCAACAGAAGGAACACTGAAAAGGACAACCTAAACTAGTGTAAATGGAGGCATAAGGCATTCTTTCAGCAATATTTTCAAAACAATGCCAATTATGCGCTCTGTACTGTTTCATGGGCAACAAATCCCACGCGACCCCTGGCAAAACCGTAGCTAATTCTGTTTGAGGTATAAGGGGTGCCGGTGTCGTATGAGCTAATTGTTTTCCATCACGAAACCACAATCCAGGAACTTTTTGTAAAGAGACCCCATCCTCACAATTATCAAGAGTTAGCAATGTTTCAATTGTTTGGAGTCCCTCCCCTTGGCACACAAAATCTACTTTACTTTCCTGAAGAGTTTGTTCTGGTAAGGCAGAAGGGTGAACACCCAACAAAATAGTTTTTACATTGGACTTCGCATCATAGAATTTCTCACAGATCTCTTGAGCCATCGTCATGTTTTGCGTAGAAGCTGAGGGTTGCTGACCGTACACAACAATAGCAACAAGTTGAGGGTGATATTCTAATGCCTCAGAAACTACACCGTCTGAAGATAATCCCAAAGCTTCCTGGTCGATGATAGCAACCTGAAAATTTTTCTTTCTTATGGCATTTGCTAGCAATCCCGCCCATAGGGGCGGCTCAAGAGCAGCATAAGTCCTAGCTAAACTTTGATAGATAACTTTATTATTTCCAGGAGCAATAATAACTAAATCCATGGTAGGAGCACCTCAGACATTTCGAAAATGATGAGAGTCAATAATCTGATATCCCTTCAAAAGCTCTTGAATACCATCATCCAGTGAAAAATCAGGCAGATATCCAGTTTTTTCGATTTTTAAATTACTCACAATGTAATTTCGCTGATCCGGATCCTTTCCGATCTTTTTTTCTTCAAAGCAAAACTTTGGAACATAAGATTGAATTTTCTGACATAATTCTATTTTACTTAAATTAGCATTAGAAAGCCCAACGTTATAAGCTTGTCCATGCATGGCTTCAAAATGGTTCAACCCATGCAGAAATACTTTGGCGACATCTCTGACATGAATAAAATTTCTCTTAAATTCACCCTCAAATACAATCAAGTAACCATCCCGAACAGCTCGATAAACAAAATCATTCACCATCAGATCTAAACGCATTCGAGGGCTCATTCCAAATACAGTAGCTAGCCGAAAACTCATTGTATTTTCTTGAGCTAATACAAAATCTTCAAGTTCTACTTTCAGCCTCCCATACAACGACACAGGTCGTAGCGGGGTTTCTTCATGGCAATGAAGATTTTTTTCACCCATTCCATAGCCGCTATTTGTATTTGGGAAAATAATCATCTGGTGAAGGCTCGATCTTTGTTCAACCAACATCTTGACAGCTTCGAAATTAACAGAATGTGCGGCCCACGGATCCCTATCACAAATAGGAGCCCCCGTAAGACAAGCCAAAGGCAAGATCACATCTGCATTTTTCATCAATCTAGCAACAAGAGCTTTATCCCGTGCATCACCTCTCATGATATTAAAACGAGGATGGTGACACAGATCTAAAAAAGGAGTTTGCTGATAGAGAAAACTATCTAGAACTGTCACATGATGACCTTCCTGTAAAAACCTTGGCACGAGAACTGATCCAATATAACCAGCACCTCCTGTGATAAATATATTCAGAATAATCTCCTTATAAGTGACGATGAACGTATTGATGTAAATGATCTATAAAATAATCTAGCTGACTTTTTTCAAGATATTGGTGGCAACCTACATGGATACCTTTAAGGCCTACATACTCAGCCTGTGGAAATTCTCCCACCTGATATCCCAAAAATTTAAAAACATGATGCTGTGTCGGTAATGATCCAAATAATGTTTTCACCTGAATCCCATTTTCGATAAGATAATTCGATAAATGGGAACCTTCATTTAGTACATCTTCACGAAATACGAGGGAAAACCCATGGGGAGAAATGACCTCATGATCACCCTCCTCTAGAAAATAAAAAAGATGGGAGAGGTCTTTTGTGCCGTCGAGCAAATAATTGAGATTATTTTTTCTTTTTTTAAAAATCTTTTCGAAATTCTCAATACCTTCAATACCTAATGCAGCTTCAAGATCATTCATTTTACAATTGAAGCCAAACCGATCAAATTGAAAATAATCTGTTCCATCAGGCCGTCCATGAGAGCGTACAGATCGCAATAATGCAGAAAAATCTTCATTTTGCGTAGCAATCATGCCGCCCTCAGCTGTGCAAATCATGTGGGCCGTATAAAAACTAAAATTGCCGGCAAGCCCCATGGAGGCAACTGTGTGCCCTCGATATTGCGCGCCATGCGCTTCACAAGAATCTTCCAATACAAACAATTTATATTTTTTTGCAATTTCTAAGATTGGCTGCATATCACAAGGCTTTCCCATCGTATGCACCACTTGAATCGCTTTTGTCTTCTTTGTAATAGATCTTTCAATAAGATTGGGATCAATATTCAGCGTATTTCGTTGAATGTCTACAAAGACGGGCTTAAAACCTGCAGCCATCACGGCATTTGAAGTAGCTACAAAGGAAAGAGCCGGCACTATAACTTCATCTCCCCAACTGGCTCCTAAGTCATGAATACTGGCAAGAATGGTAAATCCAGCTGTTGTTCCACTCGAGGTAGCCACAGCCTCTTTGTAGGAAAAAGTCTTACGAAAGAGATCTTCAAACGTTTTTACATGCGGGCCACCTGACACCCAATGATTCTTAAAACTTTCGGCAACAAGTGCCTGCGCACGATTTCCAATTTCAATTTCTCCAAATGCATACTTAAACTTACTATGATTTTTCATGTTCTTTCAAAGATGTAGCATCGTCGGAACTTTGGGGTCAAGTCTTGTAAACATCATTATAAAGATCTTGAGCTGTAGGAAAAGGAGATTCTTTCGCTCTATAAAAACTTCGATTAATTTGATCCATAATTTCCGTTTCCATTCCCGCTATTTCTTCCTCGCTACAACATAAATCTATAAGCTTTCTCCTTTGAAGTCGTACTGGATCTTTCTCAAACCATTTTTTAAATTCATCTTCATTTCGATATTCATATTGAAAATCCGTCTGAATACCAACATGCTCATAATATCGATAATATTTCACATGCATAAAACAGGGCTTAGATGTTGTTTGAATGCGGTCTAAAGCAGTTTGGGTTAAATGATAAATACATTCAGGGTCTGTGGAATTTTCATAGAGCGAATGACAGTCAAATTTTGAAACAATGTCAGTAATAGAAGCAAATCCTTGCCTCGTCTTTGAAAAAGAATGTATAGCCAATTCATTATCTTCGCATACAAAAAGTATGGGCAGCTTCATGACACAGGCTGCATTGAGACTTTCCCAGAAAGCACCTTCTTCTAAGGCTCCATCTCCAAAAAAAGACACAACGGTTTTTCCATTTCCCTGGTACTTGTTGGCATATGAGGCTCCTACTGCCACAGGGATTGTTGTTGCTACAACAGCGGATGATCCCAAATAGCCATTTTCAATAGAATGCAAATGCATCGATCCTGTTTTGCCACTCGCTAATCCTGTCTGCTTTCCAAATAATTCTGCAAAGAAAAGATCTGTCTCCCCAGTTCTCGCCAAATAAAGACCATGCCCTCGATAGGTTCCAAAAAGCTGGTCTGTCTTACCAAGCGCCTGACAAACACCGGCTACTACAGCTTCTTCCCCAATCGATAAATGGGTTGGGGTTTTCATATCATTTTCATGGTAATGTTCCCTGATCTTTTCTTCAGCCATTCGGATAAGATAGACTTTTTGATATAATTCGAGGTTTAATTTTTTTCTTAGCATGTCATTTAAAGTTGCAAGCAAGTCTTGACCCCATCCCTTGATACTTATACTTAAAAAGTCACACATGTCCAAGCTCGAAAATAAAAAAACTAAAGTGACATTGCTGATCCCTACCCTTAATGAATTTAGCGGAGTATCTCAGATTATGCCCCATGTCCAACGAGAATGGGTGGATCAAATATTATTTGTCGATGGTGGATCAACGGATGGCACGATAGAACTTGTTAAATCCATGAACTATGAAATTTTGATACAAAAAAAGAAAGGTATCCGTTACGCTTATATTGAAGCCCTCGACCATATTCGGGGAGATGCCATCTTAACGTTTTCTCCGGATGGTAATTCTATTCCCTCTATCATTCCTCCCTTGATACAAAAATTTAATGAAGGGTACGACATGGTTATAGCTTCGCGTTACTTAGGCGATGCAAAAAGCGAAGATGATGATATTATTACAGCCTTTGGCAACTGGCTTTTTACAAGCCTCATTAATCACCTTCACGGGGGCACGTATACGGATGCGATGGTGATGTATCGTATTTATCGCAAAAACCTCCTCTACGAATTAGACATCAACAAAGACTCAAGCTATCAAACTGAAGAAAAGCTTTTTCGAACAGTTGTTGGATGTGAGCCTCTTATTTCCATTCGAGCAGCTAAAAGAAAATTAAAATTTGCAGAAATACCGGCTGATGAACCCAAGCGTATCGGCAATGAAAGAAAGCTTAAAATTATTCGATGGGGTTGCGCGTATATGTATGAAGTTTTTAGAGAGAAATTTTTCTGGAGCTAGGGCGCTAATAAGGTTTATAAAAAATAATTTTGCTTCCATCATTTTCAAATTGAAAAGGCACGTGCAAGAAAGCACGTAATTTTTCCTGAATTTTCTCATGATTGCTGGGCTGAGCAAACAAGAGCATGAAACCTCCTCCCCCAGCACCTAAAAGTTTACCCCCAAGCGCCCCTGCTTTTCGAGCCTCGGAATAAATCTCATCTATCATGGGAAAAGTAATTTTTTGGGAAAGACTTCGCTTTATCATCCATCCTTCGTGAAGAAGCTTTCCAAAGTCTTGAATATCAGCCTTACTCCCCAATATTTTAATTCCCTCTTTAACCATTTCGTAAAGTTTGCAAAGTTCATTATGAGTTTTCTTCATATTGAGGATTTGAGCAGAAGCAATATGAGATGCAGTGCGGGAAAAACCTGTGAAAAGAAGAAGTAAGTGGGAGTGAAATTCCTTCAACCGAGAGGGGTCGATGGTAATCGATGCAATATCAATTTTGTTGCGACCCATAAAACGAAGATGATTAAACCCTCCATGGGCTGCCAATATTTGATCTTGAGAACCAACATTTTCTTGAATCATTTTCTGCTCGACATGAATGGCATCGAAACCCAACTGTTCTTTCGTTGCTATTTTCCCATTCAACGCATTTAACGCATGCAATAAACCAACTGTGAAGGCTGAGCTTGACCCTAATCCAGCTCTTGCAGGCAAATCAGCATCATGGTGGACTTCTACTCCATTTCGTATGTTCATGAACCTCAAGCATTCTCTGGCCGATGGATGTTGAATTTCATCAATACTGCCTACCAATTCTGTTTTAGAATACACGATCCTGGATTTATGCTTAAAGAACGGGGGTAAGTAACGACAAGAAATATAACAATATTTATCGATTGTTGTAGCTAAAACAGCACCATGATTTTCTTCATACCACGCAGGATAATCAGTACCCCCTCCTAAAAAAGATATTCGCAGTGGGGTTTTGGTAATAATCACTTTATTGCAATAAGCGATTTCATCTTATTTCTCCAAAAACTCAAAAGCGCATCCACACTTTCTTCATAGGAATACTTTGGTTGCCAACCCGTTTCCATTGCGAACTTAGATGTATCGGGAATTTGAAGAGTCACATCTGAAGGCCTCAAAAGTTGAGGATCCAGTTTTGACTGTATCGTACAGCGAGCCTTTTTCTTCAAATGCTCTAAAAACTCACCAACACGGATCGTTTGAGCCCCTCCAATATTATAAACCTCGCCCACAGTTGCTTGAGTTGTCGCTATCCAATAAGATTCCATAGCATCTCTCACATCTATCAAAGTTCTTACAGAGTCTAAGTTTCCATGTGTCAGCTCTTTCTGTAATCCCATTTCAATTCTTGCTATTTGCTTTGCAAAAGAAGTCGCAAAAAGATCTTCTCGTCTAGGATTGATATAGGCAAACATACGTGTTCGAATAACTTTCATGTTATAGCTCGTATAGTAAGTGTATCCTAAAAGATCTTGAGTAGCCTTAGATACGGCATAAGGACTGGAAGGATTCATGGGACACAATTCCTTGATAGGGACGTCTTTTGGGTCAACTTGCCCATAAACTTCTGAAGTGCTGCAGAGCTGAATGATGGGATCTATTCCCACAGCCCTGATCGCCTCAAGAAGGTTTGCAGTTCCCATAATATTATTATTCAAAACAGAAAGGGGAGTCACAAAAGAAGCTCTAACATGAGCGTGAGAGGCCAAGTGAAATATAGCATCCGGCTCAACTTTTTTTAAAACTTGATAAATGGCACTAAAATCGTTCAGATCACATTCGTGCAAAGTTATCCTATGAGCAATCTGTTGAACATTTTCATGAGATGTTGTGGAATGCCACCTTGTTACACCATGAATTTGCACGTGAGGATGGGCACCTAACAAATACTCAGCTAAATAACTTCCCCCTGAACCTGTAATTCCCGTAATAAGAACTTTATTGATGGGTCGATTTTCAATCATTAAAACGGACCTCTAAATTTTTGTTCATAACTGTAAAAACTTTCCTGACTTAAATCCATGGGCTTCAAAGCAAGCTCTTGCTCAATAGCACGAACAATATCTTTTGCATTGGGATAAAATGCGTTCTCAAGAACCCGACTGCTGGGACACGGAGTATTGGCAAAGCCAAGTCTACGAACTGGGGACTTTAAAAGACCAAAGCACGTTTCTGAAATTAAAGCAGAGATTTCAGCACTCACTCCACAGAACAACCAATCGTAGTCAGCTACAAGACACCGCCTTGTTTTTTGAACTGACACTATTAAAGTTTCCCTATCTAGTGGGACAATGGTGCGTGGATCAATCACTTCAATATGAATCCCTCTTTTTTTTAAAACATCAGCTGCTTTTAAAGCCTCAACATTCATCCAAGAGATAGCAATAACAGTAAAATCGTTTCCTGAAAGAAGAACATTGGCTTTGCCTAGAGGAATAGAATCCATATTTTCGTCAACTTCATCTTCAGTATCGTACAGCCATCTATGTTCCAAAAAAATAACAGGATTATCATCACGAATAGAGGATATGAGAAGACCCTTGGCGTCAGCAGGGGTAGTGGGCATCACTACCTTCAAACCCGGAATATGTGCAAAAACAGATTGTAAGCTCTTACTATGTTGAAACGACTGCCCCCATCCCCGACCTACCACAGCCCGAATGACTAATGGAACACTTAATTTTCCAGCTGTCATATATCGATAACATGAAATCATGTTCACTAATTGATTCATAGCCAGAAGTAAAAAATCAACTCGAATATGAACATGCACCGGGCGCAACCCATTGAGCGCTGCACCTAGAGCAAAGCCTGTCATAGCATCTTCACTCAGAGGTGTAGCAAAACAACGCTGTGAGCCAAACTGTTCAATCAAACCAACGGTAGAGCCAAAAATCCTCTTATGATCTGTTACATCTAATCCAAATAGAATGACACGCTCATCATGCTGCATCTCTGCAATCAAGGCCTCATTTATAGCTTTGCAAAAAGTAATTTTTCTCACTCAAAAACCTGTGAATATATTTTTTATCATCCGTAACCCATTGACGGGCTGCAGCCAAGTGATTTTAATTTTAGAAATTATACTTTGAATGCCTGGGGCAGCAAGAATAAGTATAAAAGCTTCAATGGCAAATCGGTGTCTTGTCTCAACATAATAAATACTGTGAATTCCAGAATGAAGTAGGAAAATACACCCAATCATTATAAGAATGTTTCGATCACAGCTTCGATATCCTAAACACATTTTTACAACCTGAAAAAATGCAAAGATTAAGATAATGCCATAAAAAATAAGATACAGGTGCAACCATGTTTTGGGGTAAAGAAGACCTGCTGTTGGCGTTTTTGACCAAAAATAAATAAATTTCTTTAAAGTTCTTCCAACAAATCTCAGTGGATATTTCATGATATAAGCTTTTGAACTCTCTTGAAACGCCCGCCAATGGTCTATTTCATTATTATTTTTCAATTTATTTTTTAGTTCTTGTGGAATTTTATCTATGATAGCTATTCCATGGTGATCAAAAAGGGTTCCTGTAGAGTTGGGATTATTGCCCAACCAAAGATTTTGTGCCGAAGTTGTTACCGTAAAAACTGGTTTTTTTAAGATGATTTGATTTCGCACTCCCCAGGGAAGAATAAAAATCATAAAAAAAACGAACAGCATGGAAAAAGAGCTCATTGTTTTTTTTACATTACTGTACTTCAGCACATGATATAGGATAAATAGAGGAACGAAGATAATAAAAACAGATCTGGAAAGAAATGCTATTGCCAGTGTCAAACCATACAATAACACATGTTTTTTTTTATTAAGATCCAGCCGAATTAAAAGGCATGCAAGCAACAGAAAACAAAAAATAAAAAAATTATCGCCAGATGCTTTGGATGAATACACTATTAAACCAGGGTGCACGGCATATAAAAGGCCTGCAATAAAAGCAATTTTATTCGAAGAAAAAAGGGCTTGAGCTATGTTGTACACAAGATAGGCAGATACAGCTGAAAGAAAAAGGATGGATAGCCCTAGCATGGCCATGCTGCCAGCACTGATCCAATAAATAAAAGCATGAAGATACGGCAAAACAGGTGGATAATAGGCGTAGTAATCAATGTGCCAGAGTTGATAAATCATCCCTTTTCCTGACAGAATGTTGTGAGCCATGGTATTTAATTCCCACAACTCTGGTTTAAAGTTTTTAAAAAAGAAAAGATAGGCAAAGCGAATGATAAAAGCCAACAAAACAGGATACACAGACAGTTTCACGTGCTCTTAAATAAACACTTCCTCGAAGTCAAAGCAATGGAATTTCAATTGACAAGAATTTTATTCCTTTTTACTTCTAAGTTGAATGCCCGCTCTTATTTCTATTATCATCAGAACTCACAATGAAGAAAGATGGATTCATCATTGTCTTGAATCTGTTTTTTCCCAGAAATTCAAAGATTTTGAAGTCATCCTCGTTGATAATGAGAGTACAGATCAAACTCTCACCCGAGTACGTCAGTTTTCAAACGTTAGGATTGTGCAGTGTAAAGAGTACCTGCCAGGCAAAGCACTCAATATTGGCATTCAAGAATCTAAATCTCAATTTATCGTTTGTCTCTCAGGACACTGCATCCCTGGTCATAATGAATGGCTTTTCAATCTTCTTCAAAATTTTGATGATCCTCTCATTGCTGGTGTGTATGGAAGACAGCAGCCCCTCTCATTTTCCTCGGATTCGGACAAGAGAGATCTAACTATTGCCTTTGGCTTGGATAAGAAAATACAAATCAAGGATAGTTTCTTTCATAATGCTAACAGCATGATCAGAAGATCCGTATGGAAACGATTTCCCTTCGATGAACAACTGTCTAATATTGAAGATCGGGCTTGGGCCCAAAAAATTCTTCAGCATGAATTTAAAATTTGTTATGAGCCACTGGCCAGCGTTTACCACCATCATGGAATTCATCACAATGGAAATGAAGCACGTTGTGCAAAAGTTGTTAAAATTTTAGAAGAACTCAACCTGTGCAAAGGACATATGATAGAAATTGATAAATTAAAAATATTGGCTATCATCCCCATTCGAGGAGACATTCTTCACTATAAAGAAAAACCTCTTTTTTCGTACACGATTGAACAAGCCCTCACATCTGAATACATTCAAAAAGTCATTGTATCTACTGACAATCCAGAAATCGCTCAGATCGCAAAGAGCCTCGGTGCACAAGTTCCATTTCTTAGAGATTCTGAGCTTTCAAAAGAGTTTGTAGATGTATCTCAAGTTTTCCAATTTACACTTGAACAATTGGAAAAACAGAATTATTTTTCTGATCTGATTGTCACCATGGAACCGACTTTTCCTTTCAGAACAGAAAATCTTATCGATCGCATGATAGAAAAAACAATCGAGGAAGGACTAGACACCGTCGTAGCTGCCAAATGTGAAAATAAAACGCTTTGGAAAGTATCCAATGCAAAAGCCATACAACTTACTGACGGCCTTACGCCAAGAAAACTTAAAGACCCGACATATCTAGAATTAAGGGGTGTGGGGTGTGTTACTCACCCTATGTTTGTAAGATCCGGTCAATTGTTTGGAAATAACACTGGCTTGTATGAAGTAACGGATCCATTAGCTCCTATCGAAATCAGGTGTAACGATGATATGAACAAGTTTACTGACATCCATTTTTTCAAATAGTCACTTTCATCCTTATCAAGATGAATTCTTTGGAAACCATTGAATGCCACCTACACCACTTTCACTCTTGTACCCCACCATGGGTAATTGTTGCTCCACACCAAATATCAATGTGAAAGCTGCATTGACTGAAAATCCTTTATCTAGTGAATGACCAAAATCCACACCCAATTTCCAACAACGTGAAAAAGGATTGATCTCCAATTTAGCGCTATGTTTAAGAAAATTGCCAGAATCGAGAGAATATGTTGAAACTGCACTCAGAGTCATCCATGCCAAAAAGCCCATGCCAAAAGATAAGTCAAAATCACCTGATTTATCTTTAGTCTTCTTATAAGCAGCGGCATAAGAGTTACTCCATGGGTCGCTCGTCTCAATATTGGCGCCAAATTCATCAAGTGAAAAATTCATGGCATTCATTTTCATGTTTGCACCCGCTCCCAAGAAAGGAAATGCATATCCAAAACTTGATGTGACTGTGAGTTGTTTCAAAGCCATTTGATTTGTGTTCATGGAAAGTTCTGTTCCAAAGTTAAAGGGTGACACTGAAAGATTCATATGACTAGTTAGATCATTAAAAATATTAAGCCCACCTGCAGCTATCACCGCCATATTCAAAGGTTGAGTGATATCAAACTCAAAAACTTTGACATATTTTGTATCAACCAAGATAAAATTTTCCTGATTGACCCTATACTGCTTCTGATAAACATCATTATCTATGAGAAAGCTAAACTCATGCTGACTGGGCACAGGTCGAAATTGCTCTAGAAAATCTGGTTCATTATAAAGCCAAGAGTTAAAACTGTATTTCATCTTGGGTTCCATGAAATGAGAAAGAGCCCCACCCCACTGCGTCTGAAAAATCTTTTGCATGTTCACTGATAGCTCAAAACCAACATCTGCAGAAAGTGATGATTTTAATTGTTCTGACACAGAGTTATTGAGAAGTGCCTCTCGCAATCCAAACTGTGGCATAAATTGCGTAACACCTATATCAAGCGGTAAAGAAAACCTGGGGGATAATTCAAAGTAATGAGAATTAACGTTGTCTGACAAAGAACCCGAGAAACTACTAAAATTTGTTAGATGCAAGTAAGAAATATCGACAGCTGCCAAAAGTGGAAAGTCTTCAAAAAGAATCACCGGAAAAAAAGATCCTGAAAGCTGTGGCACTTGGTGCACAATATGATTATCGGGAGATAAAGGATCAACACTCAAGAGGTCCTGATACGTAGACCCTTGCGCTGTAACATTTCCAAACGGGGTGTTCCATGAAAAAGATAAATTGGATTCCAATGCTGAGGCAAGATTGGCTTCCATAAACTCGTCATCAAAGTCCTCAATATATTGGTCGTCTGAGACCCATTTCATCACTGCAGTACTTTGAAATACATCAGAGAAACTCCACAAGGAAGGATTGTAGGAAAAATTGTAGAAACAGAAGCATATATATCAAACGATCCAGCATCTCATGCATTTAGAGGAAAAACGAAAAGAAATTCTCCCATGTTTGGAGAGGCTGGAACAGCTTACATATACCATATATACGGAATGTACAATTGCCTTAATATAGTAACACAAAAAGAAAATATCGGAGAAGCTGTTTTAATTAGGGCGCTAGAGCCACTAAAAGGAATAAAAACAATGCAAAAAAACAGAAAAACGAAGGAAATAAAACACTTAGCAAATGGACCAGGAAAAATCTGTATGGCATTATCAATAAATAGAGACTTGAACAGCATAAACCTTATAGACCCAAAATCCCCCCTTAAAATAGAAATTCCAAATGAATATCACATAAAAAAAGAGATAATAGCAACAAAGAGAATTGGAATAACAAACGCCAAGGAAGTGGATTTAAGATTTTACATAAAAGATAATCTATTTATATCGAAAAAATGAAAAGAATAGTCAAGATAACAAGAATTGAACACGAGATGAAAGATGTAAAAAGATTAATTTTGGAAAAACCCAAAGATTTTACATTCATTCCCGGACACTCTGTAATGGTCTCGATAAACAAGCCAAGTCTCGAGGGTAAAAAAATACCTCTGACATTTACATCCACTAATCATGATAATCATATAGAATTCATATTAAAGAAATATAGCAACACCTTAAGTGAAGTTATATTTTCATTAAAAGCGGGAGATGAGCTTATTTTAAATGAGATGTTTGGAACAGTAAGATATAATGGGAAAGGGGTATTCATAGCGGGAGGA
>JACOXK010000092.1 GCA_016182335.1 Deltaproteobacteria bacterium
GGAGCAAATTCACTGATCTTAAATTCATACTCATAAAGACCGGTTTCCTCATTAAGCCTCATCGAAACACCATATGAAATTCCTTCCCTACCAACAGGCACTGGCGATGTTTTGTACCAAATCTGTACAACAGCTACACCAGCCTTATCATCCTCAACTTTTGCTGTTACTTTAACGGTCTCTCCAGATTTTATCTTTGTTTTATCTAGCTCAAAGAATTTTAATTCGGGCAGTGCTTGTAAACTATTTACAAATGTTAACCCTAATACAACCACCATAACTGAAATGCTCTTTTTCATCTGACAATCCTCCTATTATTTAAAAATTTGTAACACATCGTCACAGCAACTGGAATAGCAATCTTTAGGCCATAAAATATGCAAAAAAAAACAATTATTTCAATATGTTATAAAGTTGAGCGGTGGTGAAGACGAGAAAATGCCGAAAATTGTCACCAAAAAAACGCAATTTTCGTCACAGTCTGCTTCTCGCAAAACCAAAAATACACTCCATAAATCCAGCAAAATTGACAGATCCTTCAGTGCGTTCAGGATGACAAAAAGCTACCAGCTCTGGATTTGAAAGCTGAATAATACGTTTCCGCCTTGTGTGTCGCAGTCTTCCAATTTATAAATGAATAAAAGTGTGCGTCTAAAATGAGGAAAAATAGAGCTTATTTTCATATCATCGATAGCAAACCCACCACCCTGAGGCCTCTCTTTTTTTATCTGTAATTATCACAGTCTACGTGGTTTATGCTCCATGCATTTAAAATATTTAATTAAAGCAAGGTAACTACGCGGTACCCACCATTACGATGATCACATAGCGATCCGTGGCAATCTCACTCAATTCAGGATGAACTCAATGAAATGTCATCCTGCCCGAAGGGAAGGATCGATATTTCTTCCAGAGTGAAGCTCCCCGACGCAAGCGTCGGGGCCTCTTAGCGCTTCGGCTTCATTGTTCCCTTCGGAAACAACTTGCCTTGCGCAGGCCAGAGTACTTGATCACCATGATTTTCAATATATAGCTTTACCATCTCAGCAGTCACACCTTCACCCACACTTCGCACAAAATAACTGCTTTCCCATAAATGTCCGGCCCAGGGCTTCTTTTTAAAATATGGAAATCTTTGAAATACCTTTCTTGCACTGATGCTCTTTAATATCCCTACTCCATTGCCTATCGACATTTGTGGAGGCACTTCAATGTAGAGATGTAGATGATCTTCATCCACCTCAATTGTAAGAATTTTCATCCCATATTCTTCAGCCGCTCTTTTTAACAACTTTTTACACTCTTCTCTTTCGTGTTCATGCTCAAATATCTTTTTCCTATATTTTGTTGACCAAACCAAATGATATCGACAATCATAAACAGCGTGACTGCTTCGAAAAATTACCACCCACGCGTTTTAGCATACTCTGGCCTATGAGGATAAGGGGTAGCTCCGCTCCCCCTTATAAACCCCCGGGCAATGATGCCTTTTATCCCAGACGCAAGCGTCGGGGCCTTACGGCATGGCCGGTAAAGCCAGGAGGATTTGTTTCACTTTCTCAGTCTTTTATTCTAACGTTCCCATTATCGTCTGCATTATTGTCATCTCAACTCAGGCTGGGCTCCAAACGACGCCAAGCACTTTACTGATTAAAAAAGTTTTGATCTTTAAGACAGTCTAAAACTGTTCTGGAATATTTAATATGAGAGGCCTTTGTGTATTTAATTTTTGTGTAAATCTGCGCTAAATTTTTGACCTGAGAATCAAGAATTTTCTCTCTTAAATGAGGCACAGACATATAACGCTCAAAACCATTTTTTTCGCGCTCCGCATAAATTTCATGAATGTTTTCTTGTGCATAGTTATTATACGTTTCATAGTGAACGACTCCCTTGAGAGGAAGACGATCTCGTAATGATGGTTCTTCATCTGGATATCCCATCGTAAATCCTACAACAGGAACAACATTTTCTGGAAGATTCAAAACTTTTCCAATCTTATGACAATTGGCAAGGGTCGTACCAAGATAACAAATACCAAGCCCCTCATTTTCAGCAGATAAGGCAGCATTTTGAGAAGCCAAAATTGCATCTATGGCTCCAATCATAAAACTCATAAAATTATCGAAATTGTCTGGAGCTTGGCTTTCTTTGAGCCACAGTCTCATACGATGAAAATCACTACAAAAGGTTAAAAGGAGCGGTGCTTGTAAAACCATGTCTTGTTCAAAATGAAGCTTATAAAGTCTCTTCTTAAGTGTTTTATTTTTAGTAACAATGATCGAAAATGTCTGCATATTGCCAGAAGAGGAAGCCCGAAGAGAGGCTTCAAGAATTTTGGACAAAATCTCTTCGGGTACTAGTTTAGCTTTATATTTGCGGATTGATCTGTGATGATCAATCAGTTTTAAAAAATCCATCAGCTTACTGCACTTCCTCGGGACAATGGCTCAAACAATCCCACGTTGGTTTTTTGTAACACTGATCGCAATTGTCAGCTGGGGGTTTAATAGGTTGCTCAGGCGAAGTGTAAAACTGAGCCACTTCTCTTTCACAGGCCATGGCCCTATCGCCATATTTTCCATAGAGAGACCCATTTATTTTTTCTCCAACTTTCGCTGAAAAATAATCATCGATAATAAGCCCAGCTATCATACTGCCATCTTCACCTCGTAGATGAAAATTCATACGATCAACAGTCCAGGCGCCTCTGATAAATTGTACTTTGTGATAAAAATGCTGACTAAACTCACCGGGAAATGAAAATGTGACATTTCCAGAAGAAATAGATTTTTTCTCGGTCATATGAAAATAGCCAGTGATATTGATTTTCTTTTCATTCTCAGGTGTTGAGCAGTAAAATAATTCATCCCCTGCAAATGTCTGACTTGAGAAGCCAAGAAATATCATAAAAATGTATGTGACTATTTTCATGGTTTTTCCTCTCTCTTGTGAGCTGTGAAGGTTCCTAAAAGACTCTCATCAGCAAGACGCGCTTCACCTATGAGCGTGTTTTCGTTGTCTTGCACACCTGAGTAGTGAACGTAGAATTGTTTTCCATTTTCCTGCGCTAGAATATAAAATTGGAATTCAAGTTGTCCAGAAAGTT
The DNA here is from genome assembly GCA_016182335.1 of Deltaproteobacteria bacterium. GTDB lineage: Bacteria > Bdellovibrionota > JACOXK01 > JACOXK01 > JACOXK01 > JACOXK01. The sequence continues at coordinate 3,110 of JACOXK010000092.1, forward strand.
TTGAATAATCTACATAATATGTGCCTACTTCAAGTACTGCCTCGAAAACTCCTGGTACAATTAACTTTCCTTCAATATCTCCACAGAAGACTCCGCTATCAGTATGGCAAAAATGATCTTCGGACACTGAATCAAAATGAAGTATGTCATCAAAGACTTTATCTCCGATAGTGATCTTCATGTCATACATACCTTTGAGATGATACGGGTCATCGCTGTCTTCTGCAGCGTAAATTGTTGTTGCTGTTAAAAAAAGAATCAATCCAATAACCATTTGTGCAATTTTCATTGTGCACCTCCTTTATGATTTTCTTTTTAACTAGAATATTCATTGAAAGAAATAAAATAATAGTTAACATTCATGAACCAATGGATACTAATCGACTTCGATATTTTTGTACGGTTGTAAAAACAAAAAACCTTCATCGAGCTTCTGAAATTCTCAACATCAGTGTTCCTGCTCTTTCAAAATCTATCAAAGTTTTGGAGTATGAACTTGATAAAAAGCTTTTGATACAAGTAGGCAGAGGCATTGAAATCACCGATGTCGGTTTAGCAGTGGCACGTAAAGCAGATAAGGTTCTTGTTGCCGCAGATGAGTTGTTTGAGAAAGAGAAAAAAGAGAATGAATTTCCAGTTCTCCGCCTTGGCTCTTTCGAGGTCTTTACGACCTATTTCTTAGGCTCCATCATGAAAGATTATTTCAAGGATTATGCTCTGGAACTATTAGAATGCGCTCCAGGCCATCTTGAAAATGCATTAGTACAAAGAGTTATTGACTACGGGATCACCTATATTCCAATTCCTCATCCAGATCTTGATTTTCTTAAAGTAACACATATCGAAATGGCTGTTTTTGGAAGACCCCATTTTAAGAAAATGCCACTTTCAAAAATGCCCTTTGTTGTGCCAATCATCCCTGTTGAAGGATCACCCAATAAAATAAAAGGCCTCGATGGCTGGCCTGATCATGAGCATCCCCGTCTTAAAAAATACAAAGTCACCTTGATGGAATCAGCCATGGAATTATGTAGGCATGGATTAGCTGTTGCCTATCTTCCGAAGTTTGTTGTCGATTTGCACAACAAGAGTGTTGTAAAAGAAAGAAAACTTGTCGATTTATCCATAAAAATCGCCAAGCAAAAACAGGATGTTTTTTTGATCAAACGAAAGAGTGATGCTGAGGGTGTCATTGCAAAAAAACTGTCCAAAGTATTGAGGCTTATCTGTTCATGAGGATATTTTCTGCTGTTGTCACAGTAGCAAATTCGCGATGCAGGCTTGCCAAATTTACTTCATGAACAAGTTCAGGAGAATAGCACAAACTCAGACTTTTTCGTTCAAAGGTGGCCGTTGCATCTGCAACAAGATATACAGTAAAACCTAAATTAGAAGCCATCCTGACGGTTGTGGAAATACAGTGATCAGTGGTTAGCCCAACGATTACTAAGTTTTGAAGAGCCTCTTTTCTTAAACAACTTTCGAGATCTGTCCCAATAAAGGCACTGTTCACAGATTTTTGAAAAACCTTTTCTCCTGCCATAGGTTCAAAGCCTTCCATAAACTCAATACCCTCCTGACCTGGCCGTAATGGAGAATCTTTCTCACACGAGAGGTGTTGGATGTGAATTATGGGAAGGCGTTTACTTCGAAAGGCCTCCAGAAGTAGTTTCATGTTATCTTCTGCTTTTGGATTGTTTCTCTTTCCCCAAGAGGGATCTCTAAACCCTTTCTGAACATCAATGAGAAGTAGCGCGCAATTCTTCATTTTATGATGCAAAATCTCGATGAGTATGGCATTCAATTTTTGTTTCGTTGTGTTGCTGTGCACTCGGAAGCAAGTGAACCTCATAGCCACTCACAGATTTGATTTCTTGAATGCCATCAATATGCATTTTTTTATAACATCGGCCAGAAAACCCTGGCCTTTTAAGGCCAGGGATGAATGGCCGCCCAGAGCGAAGCGATGCGCGTGAGCGCATTGCTGAGTGGCGGTT
>JACOXK010000093.1 GCA_016182335.1 Deltaproteobacteria bacterium
AAGGACAAGTGCTTAAAATTAAGAAAAGAAGTTCACTTATTTCCCTTTGGATATGATGAAGAGTTGTATGCGTCAATTCGAGTCGATGAAAATTTAAAGCCACCAGTTGAATTTAATAACATTCCTCACCCTCGGGCAGTTTACTTAGGAGGTTTACATAAACATGTGGATCAAGATCTTATTTTAAAGTGTGCAGAAAAATTTCCGAACGTATCTTTTATTTTAATAGGACCTCGTCAGGAATCCTTTGATGCTATGGAATCTTTTTCCAATATCTACATGTTAGGGAAGAAACTCAAAGAAGAAGTGCCTTCGTATTTGAAATTCTGTGACATCGCCCTTATTCCCTATGTACGTAGTCATTATACGGATTGTGTTTATCCTACGAAGATGAATGAGTATTTAGCAATGAACCTTCCCATCATTTCAACAGATATTCCGGAAGTTGTGCGTTATCAATCGGAAACGGGAGCTCCTATCCAAACGGCTGCATCTCACCAGTCTTTTGTCCAATGCCTGGGAGATTTAGTAAAAAAAATTGATAAAAAAGAGATTCGAGGTATTGAACATGCTCATAAACAGAGCTGGTCTTATAAAATATCAAAAATGCAAGAACTGATCCAACATGTCTTAGATGATAAATTAAATTCTAACATGGCGCCGTGGCAACAAAGATTTAAAAAAATGTTTATCAAAAAAAAGCTGCAGTTTTATTATGGGATAACAGGATTGCTGATGGGATATCTTATCCTTTTTCATACGCCGCTGATGTGGTTTGTTGCTCAACCTCTTTTTTTTCAATCACAAAACTTAATACCTTCTGATGTGGCTGTAGTTCTGGGAGGAGGAGTTGGGGAAACAGGGGAAGTGGCGCAAGGTTATCAAGAGAGAGTTGCTATGGGAGTTCAACTTTATCATGATCAATTAGCGAGTCACCTTATTTTTGCTTCTGGGTATAGATATGAATTTTATGAGGCGTATGTCATGAAACAGTTGGCTATGTCTCAGGGAGTTCCAGAAAATAAAATATTGATTGAAAGTGATGGGTCAAACACTTATGAGACTTTAAAAAGAGTTTCAAAGTTGATTCAAGACAATCTTATGAAAACTGTTATTATCGTTTCTTCACCCTATCATTTGAGGAGAGCACAGTTGGTGGCACATAAAATTTTTCCAAAAAATCTCTCAGTTTCTTTCAAGCCGCTTGATAAAAGTTATTTTTTTGGGTCTCTTAATAGTAAGCCTAAGTGGATTCAGATGAAGGCAATTGCTCATGAATATATAGCCATTCTTTATTATCGCCTAAAAAGCTACATTTAATTTACCCTTACAGGCTCTTCTTATGTGCCCCAGTGACCCATCCAGCATATTTTTCGAGCCGTGTGAAGAAGTGGTTTTCAAATGATAATTTTTCATACCAGTTTAATAGTTGATTCTGACTGAAGCGATACTCAAAGGGCGCTCCAAATCGATCGTATAGGTCTCCTTTAAGAGAAAAGAGACCTTTTCCAAAATTAAAAGGCATTTTTGATGCTAGGCGTTTTGTCTTATTAAAGTAATTCAAAACTTTGCTTGGCCAACTAAACGACACAATAATAAAAGGAGAGAGTAGTGTACATAAGATTTTCAATTGAGAAGGAGTAAGATCTGTGCTTAAGTGTCGAATCCATGAAATCAACTTTAGAGGATAGTATTTGAAGACAGATCCCTGGTGATCTTCATAAAGATATAAGTAGAAAGGGGCTCCTGGTTTTAAAACCCTCTTCATTTCTTCGAAGCCGACAAAAGGATTGGGTAGATGATGTAAAACTCCATAAGAGTAGCAAAAATCAAAAGTATTATCAGCAAACGGGAGGCTCGTAGTGGAGGCTCTCAAAAAAAATAAATTATCACGTTTTTTTTGATATGTTTGTGCGAAGAAAATACTGGTTGAGACATCTATGCCAATGATGTTTGTGGCAGGATTTTCTTGTGCCATACAATGGGAATCAAAGCCATTGCCACAGCCAATTTCTAAGCCTAAGGCTCCTTGAACAATTTTCTGTGATAACACTCTTTGCATTTCATGGTAATGCCAATGAGTGGGCTTGCTGTTTGTGAAATCATCAAAATCTTCTGTCCAGAGCTTTCCATAGATATCCGATGTAGATTTGAGCTGCACATTGAATTCGTCTGGAAGAATATGTGCAACCCCGTTGAGAAAAGGGTACAGATGATTATTTTGGCACGATAAAGACTGCTCTGAAAAGGATAGGGTACTTTTACAAGTGGGGCATGTGAGATGATTTATGATGTCTTGTATCTTCATGAGATGATTCTTTTTATAAAACTCTTCACAACCTCTTTTGTTTTTGAATTGCCATGGATGGAGGAGCAGACCCAGGAGACAAAATTCATTTTGAGAGTTTTCTTGCAAATACGGATACGAGTCAATGGAAATGTTTCGTTGCACCATTGTTTTTTGTAAAGGGCTTCATGGCCATACCAATTATAAAATGAAATATTTAGATTTTTCATATATCCAATGAGCTCCTCAATAAGTAAGTAACCGGGACGATAATGCTTAAAGTCATCATTGAAAGATGTGAGAACCCATCCAAACTCTTGAGGCACGTTATAGGCATACGTTATTGCTAACAGATGATTGCCGGCATAAAGCATTAGAGCATGAATTTTATTTTTAGAGCTTAGTTGAGTGAAATAATCTTTAAAAAAAAGTGAAAGTTTAACATCTGAAAACATACTTGCCTTTTTTCGCCGTGTGAATGTTTGCGAAGAAAGCTTCATAAATTCGTCAAAGGAAGAAGCAACCCTCTGGCTGCCCTCAATTTTTACGAGTCGTAGAGGGCCTAAGTCTGCTTCTACTCTGCGGCGTCTAGATCTCAAATCGCGATGATGTTTCTTTGAAATATTGGGAGAAGCTCCCAAGTTGATATTCATGGACCAATTAAGGTGTGTATTTGTAGAGCTTACATTGTAGTTTGAACGAGAATTGTGAAAACAAGAAATAAGCGAAGAATGAGGTCGCACTTGTCTTAAATCAAGAATGTCCCACTTTGGCAAATTTGCAAGAGCTTTGAAAATTATAGGAATAGTCTCTTCGCATGGAAGCAGTGAAAAAGGTTCTGTATAATTTGCTGCTACGTTTCCCATGTAACTAAGTTTTCTGTAAAATGTAGTAAAAGATTGCGCGTACAATGGGAGGCCAGCAATAATTTTTTTATCCTTCAAAATGGCAAGAATGCACAGTAATCGATTTTTCGAAAAATACTTCCACCATGTGCAGATAAAATCAGATTGCAAAAATGGATTATTAGTTTGTGCTTGAAGTGCCGCCTCATCCCAAAGTGGAGATAAGTTTTCAAATTCTCCTATGTCATGAATCCACTGGAAACGCATAATTACTTATCTGTCATTGACAGAGTACCGTTAATCTTATTCAAATTCTTCTATAATGTCAGATGCACTACTTGCCAAGATTGATGTCATCATTCTTTGTGGAGGCTATGGAACACGATTGAAAGAAGAGACGGCACTTATTCCAAAACCTATGGTTGAAATAGGTGGCAAACCACTTTTATGGCACATTATGAAATACTATTCCGTGTTTGGTTTTAAACGTTTTATTTTGGCTTTGGGATACAAGTCAGAATATATCAAAAAATATTTTTATGATGTGCGGTTTGCATCATCAAATTTTACAATTCATTTGGACCCGACAAGAGAGTTAACCGTTCACAGTTTGTCAGAAGAAAAAGACTGGGAGGTTGTGTGCATTGATACAGGGCAAAAAACCTTAAAAGGTGGTCGAATTAAAAGGTTAGAACCCTATATTCAAAGTCAGTACTTTCATCTGACTTATGGAGATGGTGTCAGTGACGTTGACCTTGTTGCACTCAATAAATTTCATATGGAGCATTCAAAGATGGCAACGTTAACAGCAGTGCGCCCTCCTTCGCGATTTGGTGAGCTTAAAATTCAAGGTCACCAGGTGGTTGAATTTTCTGAAAAGCCGCAATTAGCAAGTGGTTTTATCAATGGGGGGTTCTTCATCTTCAATAGGAATGTACTTGATTATTTAACGTCCGACGAAAATTGTGATTTTGAGTTTGGAATGCTTCAAAATTTAGCTCAAGATAGAGAGCTTATGACTTATCAGCATCATGGTTATTGGCAGTGTATGGATACAACAAGGGATAAAGAATATTTAGAAAAACTTTGGAATAACGGACAAGCGCCTTGGAAAAAATGGATCAGTTGAAAGCTTCTGATATTTCTGGGGTTGCGCTGTATCCCCTTCGAAAGATGTGTGACGAAAGAGGGATGATTTTGCAAATGTTGCGCAGTGATGATTCTCATTTTGAAAAATTCGGAGAAATTTATTTTTCAACTGCATATCCTGGTGTGATCAAGGGTTGGCATGAACATACAGCTCAAGTTCAATACTATGCAGTTCCTATAGGCATGATTAAGCTTGTTCTTTTTGATAATAGAAAGGAATCCCCTACCTATCAAAACTTAATGGAGATTATTACCGGCCAAGATAATTATCAGCTGATTCGAATTCCCTGTGGTGTGATTAATGGTTATAAAAATATAGGAACGCAGACAGTTTTTGTTGCCAATTGTGCAACCATTCCTCACTCTCAAGGTGAAATGCTTAGGTTCGACCCACATGGGGGCAAGGTTCCCTATAAGTGGGAGAGGGTAGATAGGTGAGGAGGTTAATAATAATATCTTCCGAGGATTGGGAAGATATTTTTGCTTGCTCAGACAGCGCTCCTCGGGCTACAGCCCTGCGGTGCGAACTCGCCGCAAAAACACTCCCCAATCCTCTATTTAGAGTATTTAGAATTGGTGTAAATAGTAAGAGAACAGCAGCCGCCCGAGCAATTAATCCTCAGTGGGAAAGTAATAATGGTTGAGATAAGTTTGGTTATTGGGGCCAATGGACTCATTGGAAGGTCTGTCTACAAACAAC
>JACOXK010000094.1 GCA_016182335.1 Deltaproteobacteria bacterium
TAATGATGCCCGAAAAAAAGTAGCGGAATGTCTTGGGGCTGCGATCTCTGAAGTGATGTTCACAAGTTGTGGAACAGAGAGCGATAATAACGCTCTTCTTGGTATTTTTGATCAGCTCTCTATTCAAAAGGGTAGCCATATCATTACAACAACTGTTGAGCATTCTGCTATCAGAAAAACCTGTCAGTATTTGGAAAAAATGAGAGGGGCGCAGGTAAGCTATCTTCCCGTAGATCATCTTGGTCGGCTGGATATGGATCAATATAAAAAAAGTTTTCGCAAGAAAACCATTCTTGTCTCCATCATGGCTGCCAATAATGAAACAGGCGTTCTTTTTCCCATCAAGGAGCTTTGCCACATAGCTCACGAAAAGGGAGTTCTTTTTCATACAGATGCTGTGCAGGCTGTTGGAAAAATACCCGTCAACGTGCAAGACTTGGATGTGGACTTGCTTTCTCTATCTGGTCATAAAATTTATGCACCCAAAGGGGTTGGGGCTCTTTATATTAAAAAAGGAATTCCCTGTCAGGCGGTTATTAAAGGTGGAACCCAGGAAAAAGGACGTCGTGGAGGAACTGAAAATCTTGCTTCAATTGTAGGGCTAGGGGTAGCCATGGAGAGAATTCAAAAATGTTTAAAAGATGAAACACCTATTATTACAAAACTGCGTGATGAGTTTGAATCCAATATTTTAAAAACCGTGCCAAACTCACACATAAATGGAGATGCTCATCACCGAGTTGGAAACACGAGTAATATCTGTTTTAGAGGGGTAGAAGGCGAAAGTGTTGTTTTATCTTTAGATCTTAAAGGAATATCGGTGTCTTCTGGGTCTGCTTGTAGCTCTGGATCTATTGAACCCTCCTCTGTACTTTTAGCTATGGGTCTTACGCGTGAGGAGGCTGGAGCGAGCATTCGTTTCTCATTTGGGAAGGGCAATTCACAAGAAGATGTTTGCGAGGCCTTGAAAACGATCCCGAAAGTAGTAGAAAAGCTTCGAGAATACTCTCCAATTCAATTATCATGACAAAGGCAAGAAAAAGATCTGTTGTTGTTGCTATGAGCGGAGGTGTCGATAGCTCTGTTGCCGCTTATTTACTTAAGCAGCAAGGCTTTGATGTTATTGGCATTTCTATGAAGCTTTACCAGCATAAGGAAAGGGAGCACTCTTCTGGGTGCTGTTCTCCTGAAGATTTCGAAGATGCACGTCGTGTTGCAGAAAAAATTGGAATTCCTTTTTATGTATTAAATCTAGAAGATAGTTTTAAAGAAACAGTTATTAATTATTTTATAGGGGAGTATGAGAAGGGTCGTACTCCTAATCCTTGCGTGATGTGTAATGAGAAGATTAAGTTTGATGTTCTTCTTAAAAAAGGTTTGAGTTTTGATGCTGATTACGTAGCTACTGGGCACTATGCTAAAATTGTGCACTCCCCGTCATTGCGAGGGAACACCCCGTGGCAATCTTCAAAAATTTATAAAGCTGCAGATTCATCCAAAGATCAGACCTATTTTCTTTTTTCTATTCAGCAACAGCTTTTAAGTCGTATTTTATTTCCATTGGGAGATCTTTTAAAATCACAAGTGAGAACCATAGCTTTGGAACAGGGGTTTGTGACAGCGCTTAAAAAAGAATCTCAGGAAATCTGTTTTGTGACAGATGATGATTATAAAAAATTTTTAAAACCTTATATGAAGTCAGAAGTTGGAAACATTGTTGATGAAGCTGGCCAAGTGTTAGGCTACCATGATGGTTATATGAATTATACAAAGGGTCAGAGAAAGGGATTGAAAATAGCTGCGAAGCAGCCTTTGTATGTTAAAAAAATTGATACGTACAATAACGTTGTGGAAGTAGCGCAAAGAGAATCTTTGAGTGAAAATGAATTTACATGTGGCTCTATGAATTGGTTGGATCCATCACTCGTTGAACAGGGGATATCGGCAGATCTAAACCTATCTGTCAAAACCAGATATCGCCAGAGATTAGTTTCTGACCCCTGGTCAAGCTGCCGTATTTTACAGAGATAATCAGCTGGTGGGGGGCGGATGGGTCCATTAAAAATTGCTGAAGTGACATTAGGTTGCAGATCTAATGCCTTTGACACAGCTTCTATCTTAGATCAGGTCCGCAAAAAAAAAGATGTTTCCATCGTGAACCCTTCAGAGAATCCTGATTTCATTCTGATCAATACTTGTTCGGTGACAGATGGGGCTGAGCGAGATTGTAGAAAAGCAATCAAAAAACTTAAGAAGCATAACCCACAAGCTCAATTTATTGTAACAGGATGTTACGCGCAACTCTCACCCACTGAAGTAGCTGATAAACTGGGTGTTGATTATGTTGTGGGAACCTCCATGCAGCATTTGATTCCAGACATTATTATCTCGTCATTGGGAGACACGAAGGGCCGTGGCAATCTCTTCGTCGAAAACATCATGAAGCAATGTCCAAAGATTTACGACAGCATTTCAAGTTTCGTGCCCCACACACGTGCCTTTTTGAAAATTCAAGATGGGTGCAATGAGTTTTGTACTTTTTGTATTATCCCATTTACACGAGGACGAAGTCGAATTGTTTCTCATGAAGTTGTTATTGATGAAGTAAACAGACTTGTCGATCAAGGAGTTAAAGAAATAGTGCTTACTGGTATTCATTTGGGTGACTATCGAAAACTCGTAGAACTCATCTGCGATATTTCTAACAAAACAAAACTCAAGAGGCTGAGACTTAGTTCCATTGAACCTTTTGATGTTACGAATGAACTATTAGATTGCTTGCAGGATACCTCTATTTTTATGCCTTATTTCCATTTGCCCTTGCAGAGTGGCGATGATGTGATCTTAGATAAAATGGGCCGACCTTATACGACAAGGTATTTTGAAAAACTCATATCTCAAATAACGACTCGATTTCCAAATGCCTTTATAGGGCTTGATGTGATGGTTGGCTTTCCAGGGGAGGATGAAGAAAGTTTTGAAAAAACTTGGAAGTTTCTGGGCTCCATTGAGTGGAGCAAGGCGCATGTGTTTCCGTACTCAAAGAGATCAGGCACGAAAGCCGCTGGTTTTGATGATCAAGTTTCACCCGAATTTAAAAAAGGAAGAGTTAGTCGGATAATTGGTTTGAGTAATGAAAGATTGCATCATTTTTATAAATCTCATTGTGGAAAAACGCATGAAGTACTTGTTGAAAGTGTGAAGGGCACAATGGCTAAAGGCCTCACTCCAAACTACATTCCTGTAGAGTTTGAATCTTCATCAGTTGCAAAGAATCAAATTCTACCTATTTTCTTAAATACTCCACTATCGACTCGAGTTTGCTTGGGGATTGATATTTCCTCCCATCAATAAAAAAGCATTAATAGTATTTGATTAATATATATACAGAAGTGTTCCCTCAGATACAGACTTAAGTCGTTGATATTACTAATATTTATACGTGATTGAGAAGCGACTGAAAGATATCAATGACGATAATTTTAAATCGATCGCAAATTTTATAAAAAATCAGTTTCGAGAGTTATATAATCACATTCCTCATAACTGAGGGCTACTATTGCGCTCTGCTGGCTCATTGCTTCTCCATAGGTGAATATGGTATACTATATGGTATGAAAGCACAGAATAAGAAATATACGATTGAACTGGAAGAAAGCCTTGTGAAGTCTGCTGTCAAAGCAACCGGTAAAAACTTTACTGATACGGTCCGTCAAGGTCTTAAGATTGTTGCTGCAGCTCGTGCCTATCAGGAGCTCAGTAAGATGCGTGGCGCATTTGACCTGGAACTAGATGTTAAAGGTCTTAGAAAGGATAAGCGTGATTTGCGCTGACACTAGTGTCTTTATTGATTTTTTCAAAGGTTCTCAGACTCCATGTGTGGAAAAATTTACAATTTTCTTAGTGCAAAAACAATTGCTGATGAATCCGTTTGTTCTGAGCGAACTTTTAAGCTCTCCAAAGCTACCTAAAAAAGCTGAAGTCCATCTTTTATCTATTCCAAAACTTACTATCATGGTAGATTTTTTTGAAAGAGCAGGTTACTTACGAAGAAAAATTTATCAATCTGGGCAAGGAATTTCAATGGTCGATATTTATATTGCCCAAATATGTATTGATCATGAGATATCTTTATTGACTCTTGATAGAGATTTTTTTCTCATTTCCCGACATAGCAATTTAAAGGTTATTAACGTGAGTCTGTCATAGATTGATTGATAAATATACAGAAACAGCATCTCCGACAAAGACTTAAATCATTGATTTTACTTCAATCGTTTTTTGCTTTTCTAAATACAAAGATATCAATCAGGGCTGCTACGATGAGTCCCCCTAGAACATCCCAAAAATAATGCTGCTTTGTTGTGAGCGTTGATAAAGCAATGAGAGTTGCCCAGAGAAAAAAAACAATGCTGAGGTTTCTTCTGTAGTGCCAGAAGCAGCAGGCAACAAGAAAACATAGACTTACGTGCTGGCTCGGGAAACAATTGACAGGACTGTCGATCATCCTCAAGAGGCTAAAAACAGTATTCGTAAAATTCTGCTCCACCAGAGCCAGGCGAATCATTGTGGTCGGAAAAAAGAAAAAAATAGTGAAGTGAATTACAAAATTCCAAACAAAGGCACGAGTCATAGTTTTAAAGAAAGCTTCGTCATGGACGAAAAATAAAGGCATAAAAATGAGCAGATAGTCAGACATGTAAATCCACACTGTCCAAGGATGGAAACCAAAGTATTGATCGATAAAATTTAGTGGCAGTAGTTTTGGATCAAAGACTGGAAAACGATTTGTCGCTCCATAACCGATAGCAAAGCATAGAAGAAAAAAAAGCCCTGTTTTGACTCTCTTTTGAATAGTTACTTCTTGCGTCATATAGATTCTATTTATATGCCTTGCAGTGGTATTCTGTCATCTTTCGTCCCGTCATGGTCCGTAATGCCACAGTTATGGTCTTGCTATTACCCAAGTGAGGCTTTTTCTCAATGCCAGCGTAGACACGGCAAATGTCGCATTTTGCGACAGGCAATCTGGCAGTCGGGCAATAAGGTTTCAGTATCAGGCAACGGGTCTGTGAATCAGGCGATAGAGAGAGGCTGCTAAGTGATCAGAGGATTTTAGCTCCTCTTCATAACCATTCAGACTCTGCCACAGCTGCTGAAACAGATCACTGAAACGTCAAACAGATTTTCCAGAGCAGATTTCAGTAGTTCGCTTTGTTCCAATTCGACAACTGACACAAAATTGAGATAGAAACACAAAATCATAGACTTGTGGGTAATAGTAAGAGCTAGGGGCTCTCTCTGGACAATCCACATCGTTTATGGAATTGTTCCGCCTAATGGATTTGTTTCAATTTAGTAAAGAAAAACGATCTCAACTTGTTAGAAATACTATCGAATATTCACTGAAAAACTTTAAAGCCATACCTTCTGCTGAGCTTGAGGGCTTAATGGAAGAGATGATTTATTGGGAGAAATTGAGGGCGCAGAGTTTCAAGAATAAAAACAAACAAGAAAAGACACTTTCTTATTGGAATGATTTTTCTAGTCGTTATCTTTCTACAACTCATGATTTGGAAAAACACGGCCTTTTGTCTGAAGTGACCCATAAATTTGTTCAAGATATTGTAGGTAATTTTAATCCCACCGTTTATCGCTTTTCCACTCATGTGATTCCCAGGTTTCTTGGGTTACTTCTGAATCCAACATCTATTGTTCAGCTTTTTTCAAAAAATTATTTTATTAAAGAAAATCTTACGATTACAGGTGACACAGAGCAGATTCGTTTGCTTGCCCAGAAAGGCACTCTTATTTTCACTCCCACGCATTCAAGTCATGTGGATTCCATCATTATGGGAACTGCTCTTTATTATACAGGATTACCCCCTGTGATGTATGGAGCCGGGATCAATCTATTTAAGAATTTTTTTCTTGGTTTTTTTATGAATCATCTTGGAGCTTATCGTGTGGATAGATTGCGTGTGCACAAGATATACAAAGACATTCTTAAAGAATATGCCACTTGTGCTTTGGATATGGGTTTTCATAACCTTTTTTTTCCAGGAGGCACAAGAAGTCGGTCTGGAACTGTCGAAAAAAAACTTAAAATGGGCCTCTTAGGAACGGGGCTTAGCGTTTTTATGAGAAAATTAATGCCAATTTATATCATTCCTGTGAATATCAATACTCATCTAACGCTTGAGGCTGAAACGCTGATTGACGATTTTTTACAAGCTTCTGGTAAAAGTCGCTACATTATTGAGGACGATGAGTTTTCACAGGGTAAGAAAATAATTTCTTATTTTAAAAACCACATTCGGTTACAATCTAAAACATTTGTTCACTTTGGAAAACCCCTGGATCCATTTGGAAATGATGTAACATCTACGGGGGAATCCATAGATCGTCACGGAAGAATTATTGATATTGCAGATTATGTCAAAAATGAATCAGGGATATATCCCGATAAAAATCGTGATCAAAATTACACTCAAGAGCTTGCAGAAAGTATTATCGATGCGTTTCACAAAAATAATAGAGTACTTTCAACCCATCTTGTAGCCTTTGTTCTTTATGAAATGCTGATGATGAAGCATTCCGGAAAAGATATTTATTCTCTTCTTCGAACTAGGAAGGATTACTATACTTTTAAAGTTTCTGATTTTTTCTTGTACCTGGATAAAGCCCGCGCTCAACTTGAGTTTCTTTCTCAAAAGGATCGCATCATGTATTCAGCTCGCCTGAAAGAAAAGTCAGATGAAGAAATCCTTAATAATGCTTTGAAGTACTTTTCTGTGTATCATCGATATTCGGTGATAAAACGCGAGGATGATCTTTTAAAAATAGGGGATTTAAGGCTTCTTTTTTATTATCATAACAAAAAAAGTGATCACGTTTATCTTTGGGGGCGTGATAGTTCTCTTGTCGAATCAATCAATAGAACACGAAAAAACAAAATTTATACGGGTGACTTGATACTCACCGCCAATATTAGGGTAACAAATTCTTTAAAAGAAATGTCAGAGCAGTGTTTTATTATGTTTATAGTTTTACCCTCTACGTCGTTTAGGGAAGTTATTTACGAGCTTGGCTCTTTTGTTCGCGGAAATCAAATGATTGTCAGTGCAACTAAAGGGATTGAACAACAGACATATAAATTTATGAGTCAGATTTTACGTGAAGAAACGTGTGTCAAAAAAATGGGTGTTTTATCTGGCCCAAACATTGCGAATGAAATCATTCAGGAGCAACCCTCTGCCGCAATTATTGCCTCAAAATATGAGGAAGTGATTGAATCAGTATGGCAACTTTTGAATTCTTCTCATTTTAAAGTTTATGGAAGTAATGATGTTCAGGGCGTAGAAACAGCTGGTGCTTTGAAGAATATTATTGCTATTGCTTGTGGATTGGCAGACGGTCTTGGATTAGAAAACAATACAAAATCATTTATTTTGACAAGAGGGCTTGCGGAAATTCTGCGGTACGGAAGCTTTTTTGGAGCTCGCTCTGAGACATTTCTTGGGCTGGCCGGAGTGGGCGATTTGGTTACGACGTGCTTTTCTCACCACAGCAGAAATCATCGTTTTGGTAGGCTGCTTGCAGAGGGGAAAAGCATGGAAGAAGCCGTTAAGTGCATTGGAATGGTTGTCGAAGGTGTGAACACGATTAAGGCAGTACATGAAGTTTCACAGAAATTTAAAATGAGAATGCCGATTACGAATGGACTGTATGAGATTCTTTTTTGTAAGCTTGAAGTTTCACAAGTGATGTCGGATCTTATGTCTGCTCGCATGAAATACGAAGAAGAGGGGATTTTGAAAGATTATCAATCTCTTACTCACGAACTTGTACACAAATACCCCACTCCCGAGGCCTTGTTTTAGTTATACTACCTACGTCATTGCGAGGGTTGCAAAGCAAC
>JACOXK010000007.1 GCA_016182335.1 Deltaproteobacteria bacterium
GACGAACCCAATACTCTAACCACATCCTAAAATCAACAGACACTTTTTTATCTACTTTTCAGTTTGGGATCTAAGTAGTCTCTCAGACTGTCTCCAAAGATATTGAATGAAAGCATAGACAGAAAAATAGCTATCGATGGAAAAAGAATGAGATAGGAATATTGAACTTGGCGCATAGCGCCACTTTTCCATGCGTCATGAGCTAAAGTGCCCCAACTTGCAAAAGGAGGCGGAGGACCCAAGCCAATAAAGCTTAAAAAACTCTCCCCCAAAATAGCATTGGGTACTTGAAACGTCAGTGTGACAATAAGAATTCCCATGAGATTAGGCACAATGTGTTTAAAAATAATGGGGAAATGACTTACCCCCAAAGCCTTGGCAGCCTGAACATACACTTCTTCTTTCAATTGAAGTACTTGTCCTCGAACAACGCGGGAAACATCTGCCCACCCTGTAATGACGAGGGCTAATACAATAGCCATAACACCTCTTCCCATCATAACAATAATAAGAACTGCCAAAACAATAGATGGAAAAGTGTAAAATATATCAACAATTCGCATCATGATGGTGTCGGTCCTTCCCCCCACATAACCAGAAATGGCTCCGAATAGTGTTCCAAAAACAAGCGAAAACAAAGCCGTGATCAGCCCAACGGCCATGGACATTTGTGCGCCATAAACGAGACGACTTAAAACATCTCTCTCTAAAAAATCTGTTCCCATCAGATGTTTTCCCGTAAATGGTTTTGCAAGGGCTATGCCTGTTGGGTCTTCAAAAGAAAAGGGGCTCACCCATTTGGCAAACACTGCCACGAAAAAAAAGAAGACTATAATGACTATACTGAAAACTGCTATTTTATTTCTCTTTAAAACAGCACTCATTATTTTTCACCTCTAACTAACACAATTCTCGAATCCAAAACAGTATAAAGCACATCCACAAGAATATTAGCTAAAACCAGAAGTACAGCATACAAAAGAGTAGCTCCTATAATCAGCGTGTAATCCCTGTTAAATACAGCATCAACAAAATAATCTGCCATTCCTGGTATGGCAAAAATAAACTCAACGATGAAGGAACCTGTGATGATACTGGCTAGAAGAGGCCCAGACAAAGTAAGGATGGGTAAAAATGCGTTTTTTAAAACATGCTTAAAAAGGATGTCTACTTCAGAAAGCCCCTTGGCTCTTGCGGTTCTAATGTAATCTGCTTTCAGAATTTCAAGCGCTGAGCCTCGCATCAATCTTGCTAAAATTGCAGCCGGCCGCAAACCAAGCGTTATTGCCGGAAGAATCATGTGTTGCCAGCCATCCCACCTTGCAGCTGGAAGCAAAGATAAAATTTTAGAAAAAAGCAAAATCAGAAGGCTTCCTGTCAGAAAAGACGGCAAACTCACTCCACTAATGGCAGAAATCATAAGAAATCTATCAACAGAAGTATTATGACGGTAAGCGGCCAAAAGGCCAAAAGGTATGCCTATCAAATAAGAGATGATAAAAGCCAAAACTCCTAACTGAAAAGAAATAGGAAAAGACGACATAAGCATTTCATTAACAGATCGATCCGGATTTTTTAATGAGGGGCCTAGGTCTAGATGCAACGCAACATTTTTTAAATAAATCGTATATTGCTGCCATAGGGGTAAGTTTAAATGATACTTGACACGCAAATTTTGAAGAACTTCTGGGGGTAGTTTTTTATCCGTATCAAAGGGCCCACCGGGAAGAAATCTCAAAATAAAAAAAAGGGTTGAAAGCAAAACCCACAAAACAAGGATGCCATAGAGCAGTCTGCGCAAGAGGTAAGATATCATTTCTTAAAACTTTTTTAACACATCTGAGTGTTTCTTTGAAAGGTATTTGTTCAATACTTTATTGCCTAAAAGTTATACAAGTTGTTGCTGGGATTTTCATTTTAAATGCTTGATAATATTGAATTTTACATCTGGCATTAGACTTGCGATTCCATCTATCAAGAGGGTTTATCTGCGAAGGCTGGCATGAAAAAACACATTATTTTTACTGCATTTTTATCTATTGCTGTGCTCTGCCAAAGAGAAATCTCTGCATCTCCTGAGAGTACAACCAACGCAAAACGCTTAGTGCAACTCCAGCAGAACTACAGTGATGAAATACAGAAACTTGCTCAAAAACATGGCGTGAATCCGACGGAGGCATTCAAAAAACCTCTTTCCATGGAAATACAGCCAGCTTTCATGAAACTTTATCAGCTTATTCAACGGGAACAAACAACGTATCAAGGAGATGATGTCTCCGCTGATACAGCAGTCGAAAAAATTAATCAATTTATTTTGGATAATGGGTTAGAGGACTATTTATCAAATCACTCACGAGATGTTTTTAAAAAAATGGTGGCCTTTGAAACAGATAGAAAAAATTCTCAAGCTCTGCAAAAAATAGAGGTAGAAATACAGAAAATATTTCAAACGGACCAATTGCAAAGCGCACAAGAATCGCTAAAAACCATGAGAGCGTACACGAAGGACCAGTCTGAGCAACTCCAAACAACACTCAAGCAGATTTATAGAACAAAAGATAACCAGTGGAAATCCGTTCTCGTGAAAGCCACTGGTTGGACAGATTTCAATAAGGCCTCGGGCCATTTTGCTCCCGAAATAACAACCGATACATTTGAGATATCAAGACGCACTCTAATTTTGGCGAATCCCTACAAATTTCTCATTCCAAATTTCGTTGCACAAAGATTGACATCTCTTTTCAATATCGATGATGACATGCGTAATGAAGCTTATTTGTTAGCCCGTCGATTTTGGATGGACACAGATTATAAAGATGAAAAAAGTTTAATTACCATAGGTCTTTTAGAAGGATCCACTCCGACACATCCCCGATTCAATGATATTCAGACTGATGTAAGAAATGCCTTAACTGACAAAGCACTTGGCGAAAAGGATAAAAGTGTTTTAACAAAAGGGCTCATGAAATTCATCGATCATTTTTTATATTCTGGGGATCCAATAGATAAAGTTCAATATTCATTGGACACTCTTGTCGACAACGCCCAACACATTAATAATTCCAGCCTATTACTAAAATTATGCAGTGATCTCAAAGACAAAGGAGCACCAGTGCCCGCTGCACTCAAGGACCGTTTGAATCAGTTGATCAACCAACGCACTGAGTGAAAACCCACCACCATCACAGCACTTAATATAATATACAATATTGTATATTATATAGTGTGAGAACGTTAGAAGCCCTGGGGAAACAATCTGAGGAAGGTGCTATTTCCTTTTCCTCAAGTTGACATGATCCCGCCCTAAAAGTACAACCCGAGCATGATCGTAGGGTGTCCAAAAGAAGTTAAAATCAACGAAAATAGAGTTGCACTTGTCATAGCGGGTGTTCGAGCACTCGTTGAAGCAGGACATTCGGTTATTATCGAAAAAGATGCAGGTTTTGGAAGCGGCATTTCCAACGAAGAATACAAAATTGCAGGCGCAAAGATTGTTCCTACCAATAAAGAAGTCTTTAAAAACGCAGAGCTCATCATGAAAGTTAAAGAACCTTCTGAAGATGAGATAGACCTTTTTCAAAAAAATCAAATTCTCTATACTTTTCTTCATCTTGTAGCTGCACCAAAAATCGCAAAAGGTCTTAAGAAAAAAAAAGTTCGAGCCATTGCCTATGAAACTATTGAGCTTCCAGACGGTAGACTTCCAGTGTTAACACCCATGAGTGAAATTGCAGGACGCATGGCAACGCATGTTGGTGCCTATCTTCTTCAAAAAGAACCCAAGGAAGGTGGCAAAGGCCTTTTGTTAGGCGGTGTACCAGGCGTTAAAAAAGGTAAAGTCACCGTTCTTGGCGGTGGTGTAGCCGGAACTAATGCTGCCAAAATAGCCATTGGTCTTGGTGCCAATGTAACGATTCTGGATGTCAATGCCAAACGCTTAGAATACCTTGATGATATTTTTGGAAACCGAATTACAACACTTCGAAGTAATATTACAAATATCGAAGAGAGTGTAGCTACCTCAGATTTGTTAATTGGAACTGTTCTCATAACCGGTGGCACAGCTCCAAGATTAGTAACAAGAAAAATGATTGAAACAATGGAAGAGGGTTCGGTTGTTATTGATGTGTCGGTTGATCAGGGTGGATGTATTGAAACGACAAAACCTACAACTCATGACAAACCTACTTATCGCGTTAACGGCGTTATTCACTATGCTGTAACGAATATTCCAGGTGCCGTACCACATACGGCAACGTATGCTCTCACCAATGCAAGCTTTCCCTATGCCTTCAAAATCGCCCAACTTGGGTTTGATGAAGCTATTAAAACTGACCCTGCTCTTAAAAAGGGGGTGAACGTTTATAACGGTTTTATTACCTGTGAAAGAGTGGCCAGGGACTTAAATTTATCTTATAAATCAGTGACAGACATTCTCTAGATATCTTCTAGTGCCCTCATGAAAAAGGGCTTGCATCTCTTCTTTTACATTATTCCAAATATCTTGATGCCAGGCTTGAATGAGGCTTTGTATTTCATCCTTCAATTTAGGATCTAAAGCTTTGCAGATTTCCCATCTTAAAATCTCATTTTTTTGCGCCGGAAATCTTGTTCCACACTCGTTGTATATTGCCTGAATGGAAAGAGACAGAGCCGAACTAGGTTGTTGAACTTTCTTAATAAGCGACCTTTTTGCATTTTCTTGAAGAGCTTGATTGTGCCTATCTCGATCCTCCAAAAACTCAACGACAGGTACTTGAAAATAATCTTGGGGCAATCGCAGGGGTGAAAGAATATTGCTTTTTTTCATTTTTTTTAACTCCAAAACCCATTTAAATATTTGAAATCTTTCTTTTTTTTCCAATTGAACTTTAACGATGAGTCCCAAATTACGGGTTATTGATGAAATATCTTCAAAATAAGAGTTCTCCGAAATATTAAGAGTTTTTTGAAATTCAAGTAATGCAGGTACAAGAATTATAATGATTCTACCTTCAGGACATCGATATTCTTCCTCATAAGCTTGATAGCCCTCGTAGAGCATTTCATGAGCATTATATTCGCAGGTCTTTAACTTCAGAGATGAAGTGTTGAGTGTAAATTTAATTCCCTCTTGTTTGTAAGACGGAAAACATGTCTTTTTGCAGGAAGCTCCAGTCAACTTTTCAAGATCTTTTCCGCATGTGTACCCTCGGTCCAGGTAATAATAAGAAACAGGTTCTATAGAGCTTTGTTTCTCATCAAAAATATGAGCTTCAATCGTATCGTCCGCAAGGGTTGCTTCTAAGTATTTACGCTGATTAATCCATGCCTCGAATGATAAGCCGGAAATCGAAAAACCTACATGGGCAGAAATCAGTAATAGCACATTTGTGAGTACTATTGTTTTAAGCATCAAACTTCTTATCGGTTTCTTACAAATGAGATTTAAGGTATGATCAATTCTAGATGAAAAATATTCTCTTTATTGAACAAAGGTCCCAAGAACTCTTTCAACTCATAGAAAAATTAGAGAACGAGGGTCATTATGTTGAGGCTTTTGAAAGCACCCAGGATGCTCTTGATGGCATTCATATTCATTCACCCGACCTCATCATTTTAGACTCAAATACTTTGTCAAAAAAAGACATTTTAAGACTTGTAGGAATTGTTGGGAGGCATCCAAATTTGCAAAATGCGACTGTCTGTCTTGTAACACAAACCCCAGAGGAATACCAAGAACTGAAAGTTTCTGTTTTACGGGCGCACCCAAATGCCCAAGAGGTAAGAGCTATTCTCTCTAAGCCTCAACTGCCAACACCTTCCTTGGACAACAATATTTTTGATGAAATTGCACAAGAAGTTCTTAAGAAGCCCAATCCCAAAAAAGAAACACAAGAGCTTGAGCACAGGATTGAAATCCTCAAACGAGACTCTCAGATATTGCTTCAATCTAAAGATAAGAGAATTCTTGACTTAAAACGAAAAATTGATGTCTTAGAGCTTGAAATCACTGAACTTTCATCTCGGCTAGAGCAGTCCTATCAAAGGCTTAATGGCTGGAATGAAAAAATGGATCGAGTACTCAAGGCCTTAAAAATTTCGGCCAAACAGATTGAGGAATGCCAACACAATTTGCATAACTTTAAAAAAAATGCTTAAGAGTGACTTATGGTTCTTAAGACATCAACCTTGCGCCCTTTTGCCCTGAGCCTTAAAGAATATCTCTCTCTTGCTTTGGAGACTCTCATAGAGGAGTCACGTGCACATGCTGCTTATTGGTTTGTTCATCCTGAAAAAACAGAATATTGGGATACTCTTAATCTTTCTATTTCTTCAAAGCCTTTTCACTCCATAGGACATACAACATCATTGTCTCTTGTCGAATTTTCCAGTCTAGAAAAACATCTTTTAAATATTCATGAAGTGTGCCTACTTGAAGAGGTGACCCTTAAGCTATGGAAAATTTATTCAGTCAGCACTCTTCTCATCATCCCCATTGAAAGTTGTGAAGAACGTCTTGCAACCATCGTCATGTCCGATATATCCACAGAACAGAATCTTGATACCTTAAAAAAGAAAATGTCTCTTTTTATTCGGCAAATGCAACTTACTTTAAGGTCACTCCACTCCGAGGCGCTGGCTTTCATCGATGACCTCACTGGTCTGCACAATGCTAGGGCCTTTCATATTCTCATGGAAGAAAATCTGAAACGTTCTCAAAAACTCGGTACTTGTTTTTCACTTCTCATGATTGATATCGATGACCTCAAAAAAATCAATGATCAGTATGGCCACCTTTGTGGGAACACCGTTATTAGAGAAACAGCACAGCTCATGAGAAAAAGTTTGCGAATTAACGATCATGTTTGTCGCTATGGTGGAGATGAGTTTGCAATCATTTTAGAAAATAGCAATTCAAGCATGGCCCAAGATATTGTGCAACGCTTAAGATGCACCATTGAGGATAAATCATTTCATCTTAGAGCAAGCCGTAGCTCAAACATTGCGGTCAGCATTGGGCACTCTACTTTTCCAAATCATGCCCGTACAATAGAAGGATTGATTCAAATAGCTGATGAGGCCATGTATTTTAATAAAACTCAAAAGAGAAATATAAACTTGCCTTACAGTGTAAAAACTTGACAGAAAATCTTCTTCTGAGTTAAGAGGGTTGGACAAATCCTGTAAGGAGGTGTTATGTCTTGATGCAGGAAAATCTTAATATGGTCAGTTCAAGTAAAAATAACAACAACGCAGAGTTTGCAAAACTCCTCGAAGAAACCCTTACAGACAATACCCTTCAAGAGGGGAAAATTGTCAAAGGGAAGATCATTGATATCCTTCAAAAGATAGTTCTTATCGATGTTGGCTTTAAATCAGAAGGATTTATTGGTTTGGATGAGTTTGGAGCCCAAGCGCAAGATTTGAAAAAAGGTCAAGAAATTGAAGTGTTCATTGACCGCATTGATGATGAAATGGGAACTATCGAGCTTTCAAAAGAAAGAGCTCAGACTGTTAAGGCTTGGGAAGATATTGATAAAATTTTTGAAAATGATGAAATTATTGAGGGTAAAGTTCTTAAGAAAGTAAAGGGGGGGTTAACTGTAGATGTAGGCATTGCCGCATTTTTACCAACATCCCAAATTGATTTGCGTCCTCCTAAGAACCTTGATCCTTACGTCGGAAAGAAGTTTCAGTTTAAAATTCTCAAACTCAACAAGAAGAGAGGCAATGTCGTTCTTTCCAGAAGAGCTCTTCTTGAAAACGAAAGAGATTCTATTAAGCAAAAAACTCTTGAAAATATTGAGGAAGGACAGATTGTTACGGGTGTCGTTAAGAATATTACGGATTACGGCGCCTTTGTTGATTTAGGCGGTATTGATGGACTTTTGCATGTGACTGATATGTCCTGGGGCAGAGTGGAGAATCCTTCCGAAATTTGTAAAGTTGGGGATACACTTAAAGTTAAGGTCTTAAAATATGACGTTGAACGGGAACGTGTGTCGCTTGGTCTTAAACAAATTTCAAAAGATCCATGGGAAGAAGTTGAATCCAAGTTTCAGATCGGACAGAAAATTATAGGTAAAATTGTAAGCCTTACAAATTATGGAGCATTTGTTGAACTTGCTCCTGGAATTGAAGGGTTGATCCATATTTCGGAAATGTCTTGGACAAAGAAAATTGCTCATCCATCTCACGTACTTAAGCTTCACGATAATGTTGAAAGTGTTGTGCTGGATGTCGATGCCGATGGAAGAAGAATTTCATTAGGCCTTAAACAATTAGAACCCAACCCATGGGATATTTTAGAGGATAAGTACCAGGAGGGCAGTCGTGTGCACTGTTCAGTAAAAAATGTTACTGATTTTGGATTGTTTGTGGGTGTGCCTGATTGTCCCATCGATGGTCTCATCCATATTTCCGACCTTTCTTGGACAAAAAAGGTGAGCTCTCCGGCGGAGCACTACAAGGCAGGGGATGAAATTGAAGCTGTTGTTTTGAAAATAGATAAGCTTAATGAAAAGTTTTCTTTAGGTCTCAAACAACTAACACCGGACCCTTGGAATGAGGCCTCTGCAAAGTACTCACAAGGACAGACTGTAACTGGAAAGGTCATTAAAATTGCTGATTTTGGAGTCTTCATTGAGTTTGAAGATGGGCTTGAAGCGCTCATTCGAACCAGTGAATTGGCTAAAGAAAGAGTCAGTGATCCAAAAGAAGTGTGCCAAGTAGGGGATGAAATTACGGGTAAAGTTGTCAATTTGGACATTCATGATCGAAAGATAGCGGTGAGCAGAAAAACTCTGCTGGAAGATGAAGAAGAAAGTCACCTGAAAAATTACATGAATAAACAGAGTGTGAAGTCTAAAGTGAAGCTGGGTGATCTGATGAAAGAAGATCCCAAAGACTAACAGTTTGCTGAAAAAGAGTTTTTCAGCAAACTACGCGGGATTAATTTCTTTGCCTTGCCTAAAGAAAACTTCTGAAACACATTTGTAGCTGTAGCTTCTGTATGAGTTGCGTTGCGGCCAGCAACGATCTATTATGTTTAATTAGATGAAGCTCTCTTATTTATGGAACATTCTTGTTGGTTCTTTTCTCTTTGGTTTTATCGCCCTTGTGTTGCTTATAGGTTTTCTGATTTATTCTACTTTTTCTACCCGAAAAGAGTTTCCTTACAAAGCATCCAAGGTAGAAAATGCCATTGCATTGTTACGAATAGAAGGGGTTTTAAGTAATACTGAAGAATTTGTTCGCACCATTAAGGACATTCAGGAAAACCCCACAATTCAAGGGATTCTTGTCAGAATCAACTCTCCTGGTGGCCTTGTAGCTCCTTCCCAGGAGCTCTATCGAGAAATACTCAAATATAGAACTCAAACGGGTAAACCTGTTGTGGCTTCTTTAGATACAATTGCAACGAGCGGTGGTTATTACGTCGCAAGTGCTTGTAGTAAGATTATTGCCAATCCTGGCAGTCTTACAGCTAG
This sequence comes from Deltaproteobacteria bacterium, assembly GCA_016182335.1. Lineage (GTDB taxonomy): Bacteria > Bdellovibrionota > JACOXK01 > JACOXK01 > JACOXK01 > JACOXK01. The sequence goes on from JACOXK010000007.1 coordinate 9,474, forward strand.
CATTGGTGTCAAAATGAACTTTGCAAACCTAGAAGAGCTCTACCAATGGTTAAGAGTTAAACCCTTTGCATTAACAAGTGGTAAATTCAAAGATATCGGGGCGACTTATCGAAATATGACACCTGATGAAAAACAATTACTCACATCGCTTATAGAAAATATCTATGACCAGTTTATAAAAGACATTTTGAACTCAAGGGGACCGATACTTTTGGAGAAAGATCTGCGAAGCATCGCTGACGGACGCATCATGTCCGGAGAACAGGCACTGCGTGTAAAACTCGTGGATGAGTTGGGTGGTTTTGAAGATGCCCTGGAAATAATTGCAAAACTAGCACATATAAAGGGCAAGCCTCAACTCATCGAACCTTCTGAAAAAGGAAAAAATATTTTAGAATACGTTTTAGAAGGGAAATGGGCGCAGAAGATATTAACTAAGATTTTTATTTCAAACTCACCTTTAGTCGAGTGGAGTTATTAATTAATGAACGTTTTGTGGGCTCCTTGGCGCCTTGAGTATATTAAAAGTGATAAAAAGAAAAATGGGTGCATTCTTTGTAATGTTCAAGAATCAAATGAAAATATTATTGAACTAGGAGAGATGGCCTTTGTCATTCTTAATAAATACCCTTACAACAGCGGTCATCTCATGATTTGCCCGAAACGGCACGTATCCAGTCTTGAAGAACTTCAAGAGAAGGAAATGCTTGAAATTTTCAAATATATGAAAAAAAGCATGAAGGTCCTTAAAAACAGCATCAAGCCTATGGGGTTTAATGTTGGACTTAATCAAGGAAGGGCTGCGGGCGCAGGTATTGAAGAGCATCTTCATTTTCACATCGTCCCCAGGTGGACTGGAGATACGAACTTTATGCCTATTATTGGAGAAACAAAAGTTCTTTCCCAATATTTAGAAAAAGCTCAATATGAATTGCAAACTGCCTTTCATAAGGAGACGCATCGAAAGATATGAGATTTTTGCGGCTTACTTTTTATTTTCTTTTTTTTCTCTTCCTTCTCTCTTTGGGAATCATGTTTGGTACAGAAAACACCCAAATCATTACGATCTCTTTTTTCAATCACTTTCCAAATTTAGCTTCTTCTCTGGAGCTTCCTTTATGGATCGCTATGGGAACTTCTTTTTTATTAGGTTCTTTCTTGGCAACGATTGTTTTTTTTGGAGAGTTCCTAAAAACGCAGCTTTCTATAAGAAAGCTGCGCAATGAGCTTAAAAAAGTGCACTCTGAATCAATGCATGTAAGTTCGCCCGACCCGGAACCTCCTTCCGAATCTTTTGAGGCACAGAACACTTCAGAGGTTACAGTCGAGGATGTTGAAGACTACCCCAGTTCTTCTGACGAAATTTTATAATTTAACTTATAAGGTTAGAAAATACCGATGGAAAAATGGATTCGATAATTTGATTCGTTGTCCTTTGGGTCAAGCTTGTAACCAATATCAAGAGCCAGGGGGCCTATAGGTGTCTGATAGCGAGCACCGAAACCGACTGATTCTCTAAAAATAAAATGCTGGAATCCATTAAATTGAACATTTCCACCATCATAGAAAACAGCCCCGAACACGTCACCCATGATAGGAAAGCGCAGCTCTGTTTTATAATTGATAAATGAAGTTTCTTTAACCATTCTGTCACTGTAAGAGGCACCCAAAACGTCCTCCTTAAAGCCTCTTATGGTAGATCTCCCACCCAAATAAAATCTTTTATCTGCTGGAATTCCAAATTCATCAAGACCGCTTCGTGCATAACCTGCTCTCAATGATAATGCTAAAACTATGGCCCGCTCTGATTCATTCATCGGAAAGTACCAATTTGTAGCCCCTGTCCATTTGGAATACTGAATATCATTATCTGATCCTAGCCATGGACTTGCATATTCAAAACTCAAAGAATGCAAGGAGCCAAGCGTTGGATGAAACGCATGATCTCGAAAATCTAAAAAAAACTGTGGATGAATAAGACCTAGAAAGTTTTTCTTTTGGTCGTCTGTTGAGTTTGCGCTAAAAATATCCCTCATAGAAAATTCGTATTCAAAAAGAAGTCTTACAACCTTCCATAACCGGTTTTCAAAGGATAGCTGTGAACCCCAGGTTTCCATATCAAAAGATTGGTGGTCCTTTTTAGTATGTGACACTTTACCCTTCATAATAAACGGAAAATGAAATAAATAAGGTTCTTGAAAACTTAATGAAACATCTCGCTCAAAAAAGTTGTAGTCATCAAGTTTTCGGTTAATTTCTGTATGCAACGAAAGCGTTCGATTCCATCCGCCAAAGTTTCGATAAGAAAGTCCTGAAAAAACTTTTGCTCCATCATCACTGTGCAACCCACCTCCCATTTCAAATAATCCAGACTTTCTCTCCTTGACCTGAATGATGAGATCTTTAAATACAGAACTCTGTGATTTTTCATTAATAACTATATTTACGAATTGAAAAAGACCCAGGCGCAGGAGAATGTTTTCATTTTCGCGAATCAAGTTTGGCGTTAGAATATCTCCGATTCGCAAAGTTATCTCACGCTTAATGACTCGTTCTTTTGTTTTCTGATTTCCTTCAATATTAATGCTTCTGATATAATGACGCTGAACATCAAAATCTGCCCCGAAAGTCACGAAAGGAAGCAATAAAAAAAGTATGTCTTTTTTATTCAAATTCATAACGATATCTCATATCAAGACCAAAACCTGAATGGTCATCCTGTTTTTCTTGACCTTCATCTTCCCACATTCCTAAAAATGAAATGTTATTGCCCAGCTTCCATTCAAGATTCACGGTTTTATCTTCCAAAATTGTTTCTTTATCGAGAGTTGAAGAAAAATTAATTTCTACATTTTTTGAAATATTTTTAGAAAGAAATATTCTTGGCCTTATTGCATTCTTTGTGTCTGAGAAGGAAGAAGAAATTCTGAAATTAACCCCTAAGCTCTGGCGCGCCTGAGACGCAAATCTTTCCTGAAAGGAACTAAATAAATAGGCCGCAGCTTCCATGGAGGTTGTCTCCAATGCCTCATTTCCTTTTAATTCGGCCGTCGTCACTCCAAGCGCTAGTAGGCTTGCTATATCTGTTTCAGACAGTGGTGGATCAGAAACAAACGACAATTGTGGTTGATCTAGGAAGCCAGATCCTGAAATTGTAATTCCGTATTCATGAACATGGCCCGCAAGATTAAAATTAAAGTTTGGATTATGTGGAGAATTTTGAGGAAATGAAAGTTGTGCCGACTGTATAGAAAACTGATGATCTTTGAGAAACACAATTCCCTTGGAGATATCAACGTTACCACTCCATAGGGGTTGAACATCACTGCCAAGAACGTGTATGCCGGCCTGGCCATTGAATTCAAGAAGATTATTTTCAAATACAAATTTCTTTGCTGTTGTGACATTCAGATCAAATTGTAACGTTTCTTTTTTTTGTGATTGTGAACTGATTACTTTCTTGAGTGGTTTTAGTTTTAATAACTGACTTCTCCAATCGAGATATTTTTGATACGTAATCTGATGAACGAAAACATCCCCCTTGAGAAGGTAGGGTAACATTCCTGATAACGTTAGGTTTGCAGAAAGTTGCGCTTTAAGTTCTGGTGTTTTTATCTGAAGCTCCTGAACAATGATTTCATCTTTCTGACTTATAAAACCTTTAGCTTTGTATTGAGCAGAGTCCTCAAGGGCATTGACTTCTTCAAATCTAAAAAGACCCTCTAAAAGCTCTCCCTTAAAAGAAATTTTGTTGAATTTTTTCTGAAGAACACGTGCATTTGTCGCAAACCCCTGAAATGAAAGCGATGGATTTTCCACAGAAAAGGGGGTGCTATAAGTTATTTGGGTTTGAAAAAAATCAAACAATTTACTTTGTGAAGTTAAATGAATAACGTTGTCATCTGTCACGATTGAGAAGTGATCAACCTCATATTTTTTATCATCTTTTGTGAATATGCTATTTCGAAAAGAAATATGGCGAGGTTCGATCCATACTTGAGACCTCATCAAAAACTCTTGAGTACTCAGCAATTTTTTAAAAGGGGATTGAAACTTGGAAAAGGCAACTTCCCCATCAAGAATGATAATACTGTCATTTTTTTGATTGTATGAAAATTGAATGCCTCCATTTGCTTTCCCATATAAATGGGAGTTCTCAAATAAATAGACTTCTTCCAGAGGAAAATCTTCTAAATGTGCCCTTCCCTGGATCTTTGGTTTTTGCTTCGTTAAAAGAATATCAAAGTGTGCATTGAGTCTTCCCATAGCTTGAGTTTTTGAATTTAATTTCGATATGTAAACATGAGGGTTATCAAATATTAATGTGGCGGTGGTTTTGTCTAGCCTCTGTTTGTCCAATATCAAATCTTCAAACTCAAGATCAGCTTCAATTTTTGGGTTAAGCTTCTTTCTTGTTACAAGCGCCTTATAATGAACATTCCCGTGAATAAAAGAAATCTTAGGTAGTATTTTTTGATATGTCTGCGTGAACATATAACCTTGCACATTGAGATGAATATTGCTGTTTTCGAAAAAACCCAGATTTCCACTTATAGAAATCCATTCTTTTCCATATCTTAAATCAAAACCATCGATAAGAAGCTCCTGGGTAGTTTCTCTAAACGTACCTCGTAAAGTCATTTCTTCATATGGGATGTGAAGGTTTTGGCTTTCAATAACACCTGAAGTCAGAAAGAGCTTATTAATGGTGATCTTACCTCGTAAGAGATCGAAAAAATTTAATCGGGCTTCAAGAGACTGCGCATTTAACTTAAGATCATAAGATTCAAGGTGTGCTTTTTGCACAGAAATAGAGGGCCCTATAAAACTAAATGTCAAAGATTTAAAGCTAACGTTCAGTTTATAATTGTCTTGGATGTAAGAAAATAAGAGATTTCGAAACTTATCCTCTAAGACTGATTTTTTTGTTAAATAAACACCCCCAAAAATGGCGCATAAAGCAAAAATACAAAGTAATTTCACCCATTTCTTCATACACATAAATAAACAACCGTTAACTTATGCAGGCTGAATAAATATTAGACCTTCAAAAATCTTTTCAAATAGGAGGTATTCAAGTTTCCCTGAACAAATTCAGGATCTTTTAGTATTTTTCTAAACAGATGGATATTAGTCTTAATGCCGCCTATAACATACTCATCCAATGCATTTCGCATTTTATTGATGACCTCATTTCGATTGTCCCCGTGCACTATAAGTTTTGCGATGAGAGAATCATAAAAAGGTTGTACTTCGCAACCATTATAAAGAGCGGCATCAACACGCACACCCACCCCCCCAGGCACGTGATAATCATGAATCTCCCCAGGGTAAGGCATCAGAGTTTCAGGGTCTTCTGCATTAATGCGACACTCCATAGCATGCCCTTTAAACTGAACATCGCTAAAACTCTCATTGAGCTTAGCTCCACAAGCTATTTGAATTTGTGTCTTTACCAGATCAATACCAGTCACCATCTCCGTGACTGGGTGCTCAACTTGTATGCGGGTATTCATTTCAATGAAGTAATACGTATCATCTTGAAAAAGGAATTCAATTGTCCCAACACTTTGATAATTAATGCTAGATGCTATTTTTACTGCATCTTGAAGAATTTTGCTTTTCATATCATCTGAGATAAAGGAACAGGGGGCCTCTTCCAAAATTTTTTGATAGTTTCTTTGGACGGAGCATTCCCTTTCACCAAGATGAATCACATGGCCATCTTGATCAGCTACGATCTGCACTTCAATATGTCTTGGTTTATTTAAATATTTTTCAATGTAAATATCAGAACTTCCAAAATGAGCCAAAACCTCATTGCGCACCAAACTTAACGATTTTCGCAGCTCACTTTCATGAGAAATAATTCTCATTCCTCGCCCACCGCCACCCAGTGCTGCTTTAAGAATGACAGGAAAACTGATATCGGAAGCGATAGCTAAAGCATCATTCTCAGTTTTTACTTTTGCATAGCTTCCAGGAATAAGCGGGATTCCAAGATCCTTAACAATTTGTTTAGCTTTAATTTTATCTCCCATCAGTTCAATATTGTGCGGACTGGGTCCAATGAACTTCATTCCACATTCTTGAGTTCTTTTTGCAAATTCATAATTTTCGGCTAAAAAACCGTATCCTGGATGAACAGCGTCACTGCCTGTGACCTCAGCAGCGCTCAGGATCGATGGAATATTGAGGTAACTTTTAGACGACGGAGCGGGGCCTACACACACACTTTCATCTGCAAGTTTTACATGGAGGGAATCTCTGTCAGCAGTCGAATGAATAGCGACTGTCTTAATACCCAATTGACGACAAGCTCGTATGACCCTTAAGGCTATTTCACCACGATTAGCTATGAGAATTTTTTTAAACATCAAAACTAGAGTTCTCGGAAGCTATTTTAAAAAGGGTCTGCCCGTATTCAACTGGATCAGAGTCTTGCACTAAAATAGAAACAATTTTTCCATCCACATCACTTTCAATTTCATTCATAAGCTTCATGGCTTCCACAATACACAAAACATCCCCCTTCTTCACAACATCCCCCTCTTCAACAAAAGGGGCAGACTCTGGGGAGCTGGATCTATAAAAAGTGCCCACAAATGGTGAATTCACCACGATAGTATTATCCTCCTTTTCTTTGGCCTTTACAGGAGAAAAAACTTCTGCTCGTGGTTGATCTGTGTAAATTTGATTTGAATTAATGCTTAAGGGAGAATATGAGGCCGTCTTCTCTTGATAGTTTGGTTGGGCCCCTTTACAAAGCCTAATACGTACGCCCTGTTCTTCAATTTCCAGCTCTTGAAGATGAGAACTTTCAAGAATTTTAATAAGTTTTTTTAACGTTTTCAAATGCGTCATAAGTCCTTAGTAGCATAAAAGAGGCTGTTTTTCAGCCACTTTCTATTTCGCTAATATCATGTCGATAAGGGCTGTAAGTCCATAAACGTAAGATTTCCAGCCCATCCCAGCAACATAACCTTGGGCTGCCCGTGCTGTAATCAATGGATGACGCATCGTTTCTCTATGAAAGGGCTGTGTGATGTGAACTTCAACAATAGGTTTATTGTAGGAAAGTAGAGAGTCATAAAGTGCAACGCTCGTATGCGCAAAGCCTGCTGGGTTAATCAGCATTCCGTTTGCAGAATGTCGCATTTCTTGAATTTTATCAATGAGTTCTCCCTCATGATTCGATTGAAAAGCAATAATTTGAATATCTTGTATGGAGGCATACTGCGCTAGCTGTGAATTGATTTCTTCTAGCGTTTTTTTCCCATAAATATCTGTTTGCCTTTCTCCCAGAAGATTGAGATTAGGCCCATGAAGAACAAGAATTTTCATATTTCACTACTTTTTTGAATTCCAGAAAGCACTTTTTTCAAGATAGATACTTTTTCGTCCTCAGCTTTGCCTTTGTCATCCCGAGCCGCAGGAGAAGGATCTCCTATTCTTTTTAAAAGCTCCTGGCACTTAGTTTGAATCAGCTGATTCTCAGGTTCTTTTTTAGTCAAGGCCTCATAAACTTCCAACGCTTTTTGAAGCAACCCCTGTTTTTCGTAAAGCTGCGCAAAAGAGAGGGTTACATAATTTTTCTGAGTATTATTTTTCTCTTCGTTTGATCTTTCTGTGACTGACAAGGCTGATTTCAAACTCTTAAGTTCGAACCCCTCAAAGGGGGAATCTTCTCTTTGAGGTTTTGTGTCTTCTACAACACTTAAATCATAAGGATTTAAGAAAGTAATTCTTTTTTGGATTTCAGCAGCCTCTTTGGAAAGATTGAGTTTTTCATAGCACTTTTTTAAAAGCCGGTGCGCTAGAAGATTCTGCGGATTAAAAGATACCGTTTCTTCAAGAATCATTCGAGCCCTAGAAAAATCTGCTGCATCCATAAGGGATCTAGCATAGGCAACTTTTCCTCCAGCATAGTCCGGAAAAAAAGAGAGTCCTTTTTCGCATAAAGCAAGGGCTTCTTCGACAAGTCCATTCCGTCGATAAGCTTCTGCTAAGGGTGCAAAAATTTTGGACCGTGGTTGTTTTCGGTAAACTTTGAGGAGTTTTTCTAACTCTTTAAACTGCTGTGCGCTCATTGATTTTACTCTATCAGCGTTTTAATCAACCTCAATTAAAAAAAGCGTGACAATGCGAAAACCCCTTGTTACTGATTTCGTATCCATGAGCGGAGTTAATAAAGTCATTATTGTCGGCAGATTAGGAACAGATCCTGAAGTTCGTTATACAACCAATGGAACTTCTGTCACAAACTTCAGTGTCGCAACAAGCGAGAATTGGAACGACAAAGAAGGCAACAAGCAAGAACGAACCGAATGGCATCGTATTGTGGTTTGGGGCAAAATGGGGGAATTGTGTTCCCAATACCTCAAAAAAGGACGCCAGGTTTTTATAGAAGGGCGTATTCAGACCCGGTCTTGGGAAGATAAAGAAGGGCAAAAACGCTACACAACAGAAATCGTAGCCCAAAACGTTCAATTTTTAGGCTCTCGCGAGCAGAGCTCTTCTGCATCGGCTTCCACAGGAGGAGGAGATTCTCAAGTCTCTCCTGAGGTTGCTGATCAAAGCAATACACAAAATTCTTCGGCCTTCGGTGCTACTGACGACGACCTTCCCTTTTAATTTCTTCCTCTAAATATTGAATATTGGTGGCGGGTTTTAAAGACCATTGCCCACAAACTGAAAGCGTGTGAGCAATAGTCTCAAAATATAGAATTTAAGAATTACTTATTGTCTTTATTTTCTTTTTCTCTAGTACAAAATTGCGTGTCGACTTGCGATTCTAAACCCTTTGTTGTTGAATACTCCACAGCTGTAAACTGAACGCGCAATTTATTATCGGACTCCACAAGCTTTAAGGAACTAAGCATCTGCAAAGGAATGCCCTCTGTGCTATCAAATATTGCAGAAATTAAAAGATCATCGTCGTCGTAGCTTTCGGAAGTAAATCGAAGTACTGCTCCTCCAACCACAATTTGACCTTTATTTTGAATAATAAATGGCTCATCTTCAATGGTTCCTAAGGGAACAGCTAAAATGTCTTTTTCCTTATCATATGTGATGGTAATGTTTCCTTTTTTTTGTCCATCTTCTTCGCAAACCCATTTACCTGCAAATCGACTAAGATCTGTGGCAAATGCACTCGACGTCACCATTAAGATGACACCAATGATTAAACTTAACTTTTTCATTTTGGCCTCCTTTTAAGATACTTCGACAACCAACAGTCGAAGTCAAATAAACCCTAATCTGCTATTTTTTTTGCAAGAGCTTTTGGGGACTAAAATATTCCTTCTTCATGTGTTTTCAAAAAGCAGAAAATGATGCTTGGCTTTGAATAATAATTATATAAACTGCACTGCATGAAAGACATTCGATGGGAACAGAGGCTACACAACCTTGAAAAGGCATTCTCTGAACTAACGAACGCTTGTAAACTTTCAAAATACTCGAAACTTGAACGCAGCGGTTTGATTCAAACTTTTGAATTTACATTTGAACTGATTTGGAAAACCCTTCAAGATTTACTCATAAACAGAGGCTATCAGGGGCCTATGGGACCTCGACCTGTTATTGAACAGGCCTTTCACGATGGTCTCATACATAACGCACAAGTTTGGCATAAAATGCTTTTAAGCCGAAATATGACAGTTCATAGTTACGATGAGAAAACGGCAGAAGAAATCGCTTTCTTAATTAAAACTGAATATGAACCAGTCTTTAAGGACGCCGTTGAGAGATTATGTAAGGAAAAAATGTCTGCTCATGACTAATTTTGGCTTACCTCAAGAAATGGTTCATAAAATCCACTCTGTGTTTTCTCAAGCTAAAAAAATAAAACGAGTGCGTGTTTTTGGATCTCGCGCCTTAGGACATTATCGTGAGGGCTCTGATATAGATTTAGCTGTTGATGCTCACGATTTGAATTTAGACGATATTCTCACTCTTCGTTTACAGTTAGAGGACATCTTATTTCCATATCGAATTGATCTTGTCGATGTGGCTCGTATTGATGAAAAAGAGCTGCGCGCCCATATTGAGCGTGTTGGTAAGGTTATCTATGAAATAGGATAGTTTTTTGTGCTGCGGGATTCATTGACGCTTTGCAAAAGGAACGATACTTTTCGGGCTTATGTCACAGAGAAATGTAACCGCTATCGTCCTTGCAGCTGGGCTTTCAACCCGTATGAAGTCCAAAACTCCAAAAGTTTTACACTCTCTCTGCGGACAACCTGTTCTTTTCTATCCAATTAAAGCACTGAAAGATGCTGGAATTACCCAAATAATTGTTGTTGTTCACCCACTTTATAAGAGAGAAGTCGGGAGATTCTTCGGGCTGCGCCCTCAGAATGACACAACTATAACATTTGTAGAACAAAAAAAACCTCTGGGAACTGCTGATGCTGTGAAAACTGCTTTGAAGAAAATTCCAACCCATACAAAAAAAGTGCTTATTTTATGTGGTGATGCACCTTTGATTTCAAGTTCTACAGTGAAACATCTGCTGCAATTTCATGATCATAACAAAGCCGATATCAGCTTTGTCAGCGCAGAATTTAATTCTGAATCTGAACTGGGACGAGTGGTGCGATCAGCAGAGGGAAAAGTTGAGAGAATTGTTGAATTTAGAGATGCAAGTGTAGATCAGAAGAATCTAACCGAGGTGAATAGCGGATTTTATTGCGTTGAACCTGCGTTATTAAAAAAAATTTCTGGCGTTAAAAATGCTAATCACAAAAAAGAATTTTATTTCACAGACCTTGTGTCTTTAATCCAAAAGGCCTGTGCTTTAAAAATAAAAAACTGCGAGGAAATCATTGGTATTAATACAAGAATAGACTTAGAAAATGCACGCAAAGCGCTTCAAAAAAAAATTAACCAGAGACACATGCTTGCTGGTGTCACTCTCATTGATGCTGAGTCCATCTTAATTGACCAGCAAGTGCATTTAGATTCTGACGTCACCATTTACCCTGGGACCTACTTAAAGGGCACCGTATCCATTGGAAATTCAAGTATAGTAGAGTCTCATTGCTTTATTTCAAACTCAAAACTTGCACAAAATTGCCATATTAAGCAGGGAAGTATTATTGAAGAAAGTCTGTTAGAAGAAGGGGCGTGTGTCGGTCCACTGGCACATCTTAGGCCGGGGACCCATTTGAAACAAAAAGCAAAAATAGGAAACTTTGTAGAACTTAAAAAAACGGTTTTGGGTAAAAACTCCAAAGCAAACCACCTTGCCTATTTAGGAGATGCTCTCATCGGAAATGATGTTAATATCGGGTGTGGTGTGATCACCTGCAATTACGATGGCTTTGCCAAGCACAAGACTATCATCGAAGATGGAGCATTTGTGGGGAGCGATTGCCAGTTAGTAGCCCCTGTCCGTATTGGAAAGGGCTCTTATGTAGGTTCTGGCTCTACAGTTACAAAGAATGTCCCGGCAGGTTCATTGGCTATTGCGAGAGGTAAACAGGTTAATTTAGAAGGATATGCAAAGAAAATAAGAAACAAGATGGGGAAGAAGACGGAAGAAAATATCGAACCCTCGAAAGATTGCCACGGATTGCAGTAGCAATCCTCGCAATGACAAAAAAAAAAGAATTATGTGCGGAATAGTTGGCTACATAGGAACACAACACAATCCTAAAGAAGTTCTTCTAGAAGGATTAAAAAAACTAGAGTATCGGGGCTATGATTCTGCAGGAATCGCCTGGATCGAAAATAACAGAACACATATCGTAAAGTGTAAAGGTAAAATTTCAGAGCTTGAAAAGCACGTAGCTACTATTAATATCCAAGGAACTATCGCTTTGGGACATACAAGGTGGGCAACCCACGGTAAACCTTCCACAATCAATGCACATCCTCATCAAGTAGGAGATGTCACGGTTGTTCACAATGGCATTGTAGAAAATTTTTCGGCTCTTAAAACTGAGCTTGAAGCCAAAGGTTATCAATTTAAATCTGAAACAGACACAGAAGTGATCGCATGTCTTATTAAAAACGAACTTGAAACAGCAAGCAGCTTTGAAAATGCAGTTCTTTGTGCTGTGAAACAAATGAATGGTTCTTATGCTATCGCAGTTATGAGCGAAAGAAAGCCTGGCACATTAGTGGCTGTTAAAAAAGCCTCTCCATTGGTTCTGGGACTTGGAAAAAAAGAATGTTTTCTAGCTTCAGATATTCCTGCCCTTTTAAAATTTACAAATCAGGTGGTTTACCTTGAGGATTACGAACTTGCTTCCATCACGGAAAATAGGGTCTCTTATTATGATAAAAATGGAACTGCAATTTCAAAACAAGTTCACAAAATTACTTGGACAGCTCAGATGGCAGAGAAGGGTGGTTTTGAACATTTCATGCTCAAGGAAATTTTTGAACAACCCCAAGCCATAATTCACACACTTTCTGGAAAGCTCAGCCCCAATCAAGATGCAGTAGAGCTTCCCATTCACAATGATTTTTTCAAAAACACTACGAACATTTATTTGGTTGCTTGTGGCACCGCATGGCATGCTTCACTTGTTGGAAAATATCTTATTGAAAAAATAGCGCGAAGAAGAGTTGAAGTAGATTTAGCGTCAGAGTTTCGCTATCGTCATCCGATTCTTTCCAAAAACGATGTTGTTATTGTCACATCCCAATCGGGTGAGACAGCTGATAGCCTTGCTGCCTTACAACTTGCGAAAGAAAAAGGAGCTAAAACTCTTGCTATTTGTAATGTTAAGGAAAGTTCTATTGCACGCTTGGCAGATGAAGTTCTTTATACAGAAGCCGGCCCTGAAATAGGGGTTGCCTCTACAAAAGCTTTTACGACACAACTTCTTATTTTCAACCTCCTAGCTCTTTATTTGGAGAATACTCCTCAAAAAGAAAAGATATTAAACCTTACACGGTTGCCTTTTTTCATGGAGCAAGTTCTTCATCAAGCGGAAGAAATCAAAAAAATTGCAACAAAGCACTATAAGAAAATTGCCGCTCTCTACATGGGCCGTGATATTCTCTACCCGATTGCACTAGAGGGCGCTCTTAAACTTAAAGAAATTTCTTATATTCACGCCCATGGTTATCCTGCTGGCGAAATGAAGCATGGCCCCATTGCTCTTGTTGATAGCAATCTTCCAGTCATTGCTCTCATCCCTGATGATGATTTTTTTGACAAAATGATGAGTAATATTGAAGAAGTGCGGGCCCGGGAAGGAATTGTCATTGCCTTTTCACAAAGGCCCATTCCCATGGCTCATCACAACATTATTTTGCCTTTAACGCCCTGGCATTTAAACCCATTTCTTTTTGCTCTTCCAATGCAACTTCTTGCTTATTATATGGCGCGTTGCAAAGGAACCGACATTGACCAACCCAAAAATCTTGCAAAAAGTGTCACTGTAGAATGAGCCTTCGGAATCCAGAACAACAAACAGCAGTTTTGCATGAGGAAGGGCCTATCCTTATTTTGGCAGGAGCAGGGAGTGGAAAAACACGCGTTATCACACATCGCATTGCACATCTTATCCAAAAAAAGAAAGTCCACCCTCAAAACATACTCGCAGTTACATTTACAAATAAAGCAGCAAATGAAATTAAGCATCGTGTAGGTTCCCTTATTCAACAAAATGTGGATCGACTGTGGATAGGTACGTTTCATAGTATTTGCACCCGTATTTTAAGAACCCATGCACCCTCTTTAGGTTACTCAACGGACTTTACTATTTTTGATGACCAAGACAGTCTCTCCCTGATTAAAAAATGCTTAAAAACACTTAATCTTGATGATTCCAAACTCGAACCCAAAGCAGTTTTGGGGCAGATCAATCGAGCTAAAAATAAAGGTTTTGTGAGTTCTGAGTTTTCAAATAGAACTTCCAATTATTTCGAAAAAACGGTGAGCTCTATTTACGAGCTTTATCAATCAGAGCTTGCAAAAAACAATTCCATGGATTTTGGAGATTTACTTCTTCAAACCGTTGAAATATTTCGAACCAGACCTGAAGTTCTCACAGAGTATCAAGACCAATTCCGCTATGTGTTAATTGACGAGTACCAAGATACTAACCGAATTCAATATCTTTTTGCTCATTCGATCGCCAAAGCCCATAAAAACATTTGCGCAGTT
>JACOXK010000008.1 GCA_016182335.1 Deltaproteobacteria bacterium
GTCGCATGCGTTTCTGATTTTCGGCCTATGGATATCGCTCTTGGAGGTGAGGGAGCCCCACTAACACCCTATTTTCATTGGGTATTCTTTAAAAATAGGGAAAACTTAGCTGTTCATAATTTAGGAGGTTTTAGCAACGTAACTGTGATTCCAAAGAAGAACAGTGCATCATCTGTGTTTGCTTTTGATACTGGCCCAGCCAATTATGTTATTAATTTAGCTATGCGCCTTGTGTCCCATGGAAAGAAAGATTTCGACAAAGATGGAGAGTTAGCCAAGAAGGGAGAGGTGAGCCAAACTACAGTTGAAAAATGGATGAAACATCCTTTTTTCAGAAAGCAACCACCAAAATCTTGCAGCATAGAGGTTTTAGGAAAAGAATTTTTAGAAGATTTTAAAAAAGAAATATTGATCCGGAGCCTATCCAGAGCTCCTGCGAATGAGCCCCTCGGGATAAAAAATTTACAGTCAAAAGCGGATAAAATCTCTACTGTGACCGAATTTGTGGCTCGAAGTATTGTGAAATCTTACGATCAATTTATTCTACCTCGATGTAAACTCAAAGAAGTAGTCTTTTGTGGTGGCGGAGCTCATAACAAAACACTCATGAATGTTTTATCGAAGCAACTTTTCAACAGGGGTATTCGTGTGAGTTATTTTGATGATTATGGAATAAGTGGAGATGCGGTAGAGGCAGTGAGCTTTGCTTATTTTGGTTATCTTTGTTTGAATAAGAAGGTCAATCACTTGCCACAAGTTACTGGGGCTTTGAAGTCAGCTATTTTAGGTAAAATTTCTTACCCAAGTATCTGATGTGAGATTGTCTCATGTTCCTGGATTTTTATTTTTGGAAATAAAATGCTGTGGTGAACTTTTGTGTCTTGTCCAAGTCGGCATTTCCCACCTAAAATAGCAAAAGGACCAATTTCACAATTTTCGCCAAGAAAGACTTTTTCACCCATGAAAATGGGGGCATTTAGTTTCAGGTTGCTGTTGATTTCTTGAGTGTTCACACTTTGGAACCAAATATTGTCTTGAAATTCGTGTAATCCAGGAAAAAATCTTTTTTGAGTTCTTAAAATCATTTTTTCCTGACTCAATTGGGATAAAATTTTAAATTGATGATGACGGTAAAGTTCCAGTGTTCCAAAATCATACCAGGTTGTTTTGAGTTCAAATCCTTGCGTTTTTTTCCCAGCCTCAAGCATTCTTTTATATCCGGTTTGAATAATACAACTAGGTTTTAAGTCGAGATAGGAAAAAATCTCTGGAGTGAGAATATGGATGCCACAAAACATAAAATCTCCCTGATCAAAATTTTGAATTGTGGAAGATGAGGAAAGTGTAAGTCCACTGTATCCTGCCTGCTTTTTTTGAATAAAAAGAGTGGCATGTGCCTTGGCTTTTTGTTGTTCACAGAGTGCTTCTTCAAATTGAAAGTCACTGAGACAATCTGAATTGATCACCAGAAAATTTTTTTCGTTCTCAAAAAAACATTCTACTTTCTTGAGCCCTCCACCTGTACCTAAAATTTCTTTTTCATCAGAAAAATGGATATTGATGTTCCAATTTCTGGTTTTTACATGTTTCTGAATGAGAGGGCCAAGATGATGAATATTGATCATAACATCTTGGAATCCAAGAGTTTCTAACTGAAAAATAATGTAATCTAGCAGAGGAATATTCAGAACGGGTAACAGTGCTTTGGGTAGAATTTCAGAAAGAAATTTCATGCGAGTTCCAAAACCAGCACAAAAAATCATAGCCTTCTTCATTCAGATATGTCCTCAAGTAATTTTGTGATAAGTGGGTATTCTTCAGCCAGAGGCTGAACGGCTTCTGCTGCAAAATTCAAAACAGTTGGGAGGTACTGCAGATAATAACTAGTATTTTTCTTGACCTTGGCATAAGCAAAAGTGCCAGCGGCCTTGAGGCTTCGTTGCAGTTGAGTGGCCGAGTAATCCACTAGTGAATAGGGAGTTTGAGAAATTACTAAATAATAGTGAAGTAGCCGAGTTCGAAATGGTTTGGGAAGGTTGACATAAGAGTCTTCGATCAAAGATGTAGCATCGTAGAAATACGGGCCTAATCGAGTATCTTGGAAATCAAGGAGAAGGGGAGCATCATTATTGATAAGAATATTTCTACTATGAAAATCGCGATGAGTTAGTTTAAAGGGCATTGTAATAAGAGAATCAGATAGTTTTCTGCATTCAAGACGATAAGACTCTGCATCAAAATCCAGATGGAGTTCATGATGTAAGAGATATTCTTCAGTGAATAAAAGTTCCTTATAAAATAAATCAGATGTAAATTTATTGTCTTCAAAGTAGCTATAAAGAGGTGTTTGATTTGTATTGAGAAGTTGTAATTTGACGAGCTGATCCAGCACTTTTTTATAACAAGTAAAAAGCTTTTCTTCTGGAGATGCAGCTAATGTTTGGAGCAAAACATCTCCCCCATCTTCCATGAGGACAAGCCCCAAAGACTTTGAGCTTGCAAAAATTCTAGGAACTCTGATATCGGATGGCAGAAGAAATTGAGCGATTTCAACATAAGGAACTATTGAAATATCTAAAGAACGCATGAGGACATAGCTTTGAGACGAGGTTTTAACTCTAAAAAAAATCCTATGGCTTACGTCCCCGTCAAGTGGAATTACAGAAAACTCTGCAGAATTGAGGAAGTCCGAAACAAATTTAAATTCATGTCGTACAAGCACTGTCTCCACGCTAACTATGAGAGGAGGTTTTTTTTTGAAGGTCTGGCGGATTATATTTCAAAACATTCGTTTTAAAAGTTCGAAATGAAGCAGTGTCAGTGACAGCAGAAGGTTTGGGTTTAAAATTTGGAATGAGCTTATTAATCCTATCAATCCGATCTTGCGGCTTAGGGTGTGTGGCCAGAAGATCCCCTAGAAGTGGAGTGGTTCCCTTGTTACCTTCAAGCTTTTTAAAAACTTCAAAAATGGCTTTTGCACCCTGAATATTGAAATTGGCACGATAAGCAAGGTCTACTCCCAACTTATCAGCTTCAAGTTCTTCGTCGCGTCCGAATTTGAGCAAGCCTAGGCCCCCGAATAGGTCAATAGCCTGCCCACCAGGACCGCCAATAATGGCAGAGGCAAGACCAATGAGATTTTGTTTGGACAATCTTTCTGTTACATGCCGGGCAAGGTTATGTCCAATTTCATGGCCTACGACACTAGCAAAAGCAGCCTCATAGGGAGCGTGATCCACAAGACCTGTATAAACATAGACATATCCTGCTGAGATCGTAAAAGCATTGACTTGTCTGTTCTTAATCAGGCGAAATTGATAATTAAAAAGGGGATCAGGTGCCACTCTAGCAAGTTTTTGTCCCACACGATCCAGATAGGCATTCACAACAGGGTCTTCCACGAACGTTACTTGCTTAGAAACCATTTGTGAGAGCTGCTCTCCAAGTTTTTTTTCGTCTTCGTAGGTATAGATATTAAACTGGCCCTCATTAATGCCTCTTCCTGTGGCGCACCCCGTAAGGTAATAAGCAAACACCAGTAAGAGTAGTTTTCCAACCACTTTACATTTCATTGACGTTGCCTCTGCTTTTTTCTAGTATCATGCGAATGAAGAGACTGCGATATCCCATAGCCATTGATGGTATTCATATCATTCTTTTCTTTCTCATGGTAACCCTTTTTGCATTTTTTTTCACGCCCTTTTATGTGTTTTTTTCTTTTGGAATTCTTTTTTTATGGAGTATTTTGTTTTTTAGAAACCCAAAGAGAGTTATAGCCCATGTCTGCGAAAAATCTGTCTATTCTCCAGCCGATGGGCAAGTAGTTGCTACTGGCCCTGCAGAAGAGCCAATTTTTTCAAAAACTCAAATGACCAAAATAAGCATTTTTATGAACGTTTTTAATGTTCATGTGAATCGTTCTCCCGTCAAAGCACGCGTTGAGGGCAGTCTTTACAAAAAAGGTAAGTTTTACGTGGCGAGTAAGCCCTCTGCATCCATTGAAAATGAGCAAAGTGCACTGCTTTTACGCTGGGAGGACAAACCCCTTGTTTTAGTTCAAATTGCTGGTAAAATCGCCCGCCGGATCGTTAACTACGCAACATTAGGTTGTGAGCTGCAGTGTGGACAGCCCTTTGGCCTCATTAAGTTTGGCTCACGCGTGGATCTGTATTTGCCTCCTGATATTAAGGTTCTTGTCCAGATAGGGCAAAAAGTACTTTCTGGGAAGACTGTTTTGGCACAAAAAAAATGAAAATTGTCCAACCCTTTGGAGATTCAGAGGCAAAAAGCCGAAGAGAGCTTGCCATTTACTTTTTGCCAAACCTTTTTACTTCGGGAAACCTTTTTTGTGGATTCTACTCTGTTATAGCCTCACTTCATGGTGATTTTGAACGGGCCGCTGTAGCTATATTTGTGGCTGGCATTTTTGACTTTATGGATGGGCGGATTGCAAGGCTTACAAAGGCCTATTCCCGTTTTGGGGAGGAATATGACTCTCTTGCAGACCTTGTATCATTTGGAGCTGCACCCGCAGTTATGATGTATTTGTGGGCATTAAAGCCTTTTGGTCGTATTGGATGGCTTGCCGCCTTCCTATTTTTAGCTTGTGGCGCCTTAAGATTAGCTCGATTTAATGTACAGTCTCAAGTTGTGGAGAAGCGACATTTTCAGGGGCTTCCTATCCCCATAGCTGCATCCATAACCGCCACGATAGTGCTCTTTTTTTTAGAGTACCTACAAGAAGGTGTTAAGAATCACTTTGTTTTATCTTTAACACTCTCATTGGCATTTTTAATGGTCTCAAACATTCGATACAGAAGTTTTAAAGATTTTGACCTAAAAAATACAAGGTCGTTTGGTTATCTCGTCATTGCAGTAGTTACAATTATCGTTTTAGCGACACGTCCTGCATTGACACTGCTAGTGGTTCTTGGATTTTATGCTTTATCTGGCATTATAGACCATATCTTTCATCACAAGAAATATTCGCAGCCCCAACATCAAAGCGAAACGGATGAAAATGAGGAAGAAGAAAAAAATAACTATGAAGGAAAGAACTAGTCCTCTTCATTTTGGTATTGTGGGGGCTACTGGGCTTGTCGGGCGAGAGGTTTTAAAACTTCTTGAAGAAAGAAATTTTCCAATCAAAAGTCTTTCTCTGTTTGCAAGTCAAAGAAGCAGGGGCGAGAAGTTATCCTTTCGTGGACGCTTTCATGAAGTAGAACCATTATCATATTCTTCTTTTGATAGGCCACTGGATTGTCTTATTTTTTCTGCCGGGGCAGATGTAAGTCGTGAATTTGCACCGATGGCAATGAGATGTGGAATTGTTGTGATCGATAATTCCAGCACTTTTCGAATGTCAAAAGAAGTTGATTTGGTTGTGCCCGAAGTCAACGGAGAACTTCTCTCAAAGGGAAAACCAGAGCAAGGGCGGGTCATTGCCAACCCTAATTGTTCGACCATTCAACTGGTTATGATTTTAAAACCTCTGATGAAGTATGGTCTTAAAAGAGTTATTGTTTCAACATACCAAGCTGTTTCGGGTGCAGGTTTGGAAGCTAAAGAAGAACTTAAAACGTACTCATTGTTATGGCTCTCAGATGAAAGGACAAATCGAAAAAGCTCAGTATTTGCTCACCCCATAGCTTTTTCATGCTTGCCTCATATCGATCGTTTTGAAGAAAACCTATATACTTTCGAAGAAATGAAGGTGATTCATGAAACTCGTAAGATTTTATCCTCCCCCCATCTTGCTATTACTTGTACAGCAGTGCGAGTCCCTGTATTTGATTCTCACTCTGAATCTGTCAATATCGAATTTGAAGACGATTTTGATGTGGAGATTTTGAAAAAAGATTTGGAGTCTTTCAAAGGCGTATGTGTGCTTGATAACCCTTCAAATAACGTTTATCCTCTGAATAACAATGCCTCGGGCCGTGATGAGGTTTTTGTCGGAAGAATTCGCAGGGATGAATCCGTAAAATCAGGCCTCAATGTGTGGGTTGTGAGTGATAACATAAGAAAAGGAGCAGCACTCAATGCTATTCAAATTGCTGAAAAGGTCTTTCTGTAATGCAGTTTTATTTTTTGTAGGTGTTTGTTGTTTGGTAGTATCTCCTTATGTCATTTCTGCAAAAGCAGAAGAAGTAAAAATAGACGAGTCAGAATTGATTGTTGAAGAAGAAGATGTTTTTGAGTCTTCCCAATGGTTTTCACTTAATCCAAAAATAGGCCAGTATGTACCTAGTAAAACACAAGGATTGTATGGTGATTTCCAAAATCTTTATGGGGATGAGACAGGTCTTTGGGGAGAGCTTACTTTGGAGTTTCAGCCGATTACGAACTATGGAATTTTGGGATTGAGAGGTACAGGTGGATTTCATTATATTGAAGATCAGGCTTCAAGGTTTGAAAATATTCCTCTTCATGCAGGACTTATTTATCATTTCAAGTATTTCAGACATCAACCTTTTGTCCCTTTTATTGAGGGAGGGGTGAGCTACTATTTCATGACTCAGAGAGGCCAAAATGATTACACTCGAGAGAGAGAGGGTGTGTATGGTAGTGCCGGTATTCAGGTTAATTTAAATGCAGTTGAGCCAAAAGTTGCTGATCGGTTTGATCTGAATTATGGAGTGAATAATACTTATCTTACAATAGAATATCGAGTGATACGAACCCCCAATGCAGGCATTATGAATCTAGATGGTGAGTTTCTTATGGCTGGACTCATGATGGAGTTTTAAGCCTCATTATTTCGTAATTCCCACAAATCACTAGAATGCAATATTGCTGAACGGCCTGATGCAGGATGGAACAAAAAATTAAACTTATTTTAGAGTACGATGGGACTGCTTATTGCGGTTGGCAAAGACAGCTCTATCAACCAACGGTCCAAGAAACTATAGAAGTTGCCTTGGGCAAGATTTATAATCAAAAGGTGGTCATTGTGGGCGCTTCGCGAACGGATACAGGAGTGCATGCCTTAAGACAAGTGGCACATTTTGTGCCCCCACAATCACTTCAACAAATTAACTATGTAAAAGCGATTAATTCTAATTTGCCTTCTGACGTCCGGATTCTTGAGGCAACGAGCGAGTCTATTGATTTTGATGCCAATAGAAGTGCAATATCAAAGATTTATGAGTATAAAATATTAAATAAAAAAAAACCATCAGCCATCCACAGAAATTTTTCCTGGTGGCTTCCCATTCCTCTGGATATTGCCTCAATGTATAAGGCTTCGAATCATCTTATCGGACGTCATGATTTTAAAGTGTTTTGCGCCAGTGACAGTCACATAAAAACTACTGTGAGGGAAGTTTTTGAAGTACATTGGTATGAAAGAGAGGAGTTTCTTATCTTTATGATACATGGAAGTGGTTTTTTAAAGCAGATGGTCAGATCCATTGTGGGTAGTGTTGTAGAAGTTGGTAGACATAAATGGAGTATCTCCAACTTTGAGACAGTTCTTCATTCAAAAGATAGATCTCTTGCAGGACCCACTGCACCTGCAAGAGGGTTGTACCTAAAGGACGTTTTTTATAGTTAGTTTCGAATTATCGTCTTGTCTTTATTTTTTTTTTTGCTAGTTTGAGTTCATATTAAAAAGGGGGTAAATTTGAAGATATCAGTAAAAAAATCAACTTTTAATCAATTAAGGGGAGACACACTTGTCCTTGTTCCTTTTTTCCAAAATGGTAAAAAAATTCAATTCAATTCCGCTACAAAATCCTTCGAGAAAAAACTTGACTCATTTAAAAAACAGTTTAAGTCCGACTTTAAAAGTACATTTCATTTTGAAAATTTCATCTTTCTAGGTTTGGGTGAAGAAAAAGATTTTTCCTCGATTAAGTTGCTTCAAGCTTTAGAAATGGGAGTTAAAAGATTAAAAGCGTGCAATGTTGCAGAATACCACATTTATCTGTCATCGTTTGAATGGAACCAGATTCAGGCCCACATTATTATCCGAGCCTTGGGTAATGTTTTATATTCTCTAAGCGATTTTAAAACAAATAAGAGTGATACAGAATCACATGTTATGGTTTTCGTATCAAGTCAGAAAGAAGTAACAGAATTTAAGAAAGCATTGTCTTATGCTTTAGTTGTGAATGAAGCCACTGATTTTGTAAGAACTCTTGGAAACTACCCTCCAAACGAATTGACTGCTCAAAGGCTGGCTGATTTTTCCAAAAAAATGGCTCAGAAAGCGAAAATTTCATGTGAAGTGTGGGGACGAAAACAACTTGAAAAAAATGGATTTGGAGCCTTGCTATCCGTCAATAATGGGAGTTTTGATGAGCCAGCGTTTGTTATTTTGGAATATAATAAACTCAAAAAAAATCTGCCACTGATATGTCTTGTGGGTAAAGGTGTCACTTTTGATACAGGTGGCATTAACCTTAAACCAAGTAAAAACCTTGAAGATATGAAATTCGATATGTGTGGTGCCGCCATGATGCTGGGAGTCACTCAAGCTGTGGCTACTTTAAAACTTCCTCTAAGGGTTGTGACTCTCATTCCATCGACTGATAATAGGCCTGGAAATAAGGCAACATTGCCTAGCGCTATTGTGAAAAGTCATTCAGGGAAGACCATAGAAATTTTAAATACCGATGCCGAGGGAAGGCTTATTTTATGTGATGCTTTGTCCTTTTCAAAGAAATTTAAACCGGATGCTATTATTGATGCTGCTACTCTCACTGGGGCCTGTGTTATATCTTTGGGTTCTTGGTACGCGGGTCTTTTAGGAAATGATGAAAATCTTCTTGATAAGATAAAGAAAGCTGCAGATGATACAGCAGAGAGAGTGTGGCCATTGCCATTATCCCATGACCATGCAGAAGCATTGAAAAGTCAGTTTGCTGATATTGCGAATATCTCTAATGCAAACGGCGGTGGTACCTCTACGGCCGCTAAGTTTCTTGAACAGTTTTTACCCGAAAAAACACCTTGGGTACATTTAGATATAGCGGGAACAGCGTGGACAAACGAAAAAACGGCAACGGGATATGGAGTTGCACTCATTACAAGAGTTCTAGAAAACTGGGCGGGCTAGTGAATGGAAAGCTCATCGAGCTTTCGGTATAATGATGACAGAGAAAGTCCCAACGCTTCGGCTGCTGTTTTCTTGTCAAAATTGTTTTTTTCCAATATGGATCGGATGTGTTTTACCTCATACAGTTTAACTGCCTCTTTAATATTTGAAACGTTATTCGGCTGAGCTTGATACTTAACAATGTCTCCAGGTAAGTCTTCGCTCGTAAGATATTGATGATGAGTTGTTAGAATCACAGCTCGTTCAAGAATATTAGCCAATTCCCTAATATTTCCGGGCCAATCATATTGAATAAGACCTCTTAAAGCAGTGTCTTCCACAAAAACAATGTGCTTACCAAAATCATAGTTGTATTTTCTTATGAAATACTTAATGAGAAACGGTATATCTTGACGCCTGGCTCTCAGAGGAGGAATGCGAATTTCAAAACTATTAATCTTATCAAACAATTTCTCATGAAAATCTCCACAATTTACAGCGTCCACTAGATCTCTATTTGTCGCTGCTATAATTCTTACATCTGAAGTTGGATTTTCAAGGAAATGCAGAAGTTTTTCTTGTAATGGTTTTGTTAATTTTTCGATTTCATCAAGAAATAAAGTTCCACGATGGGTCTTTTGTAAAAGTCCTTCATAACTGTCCGTTGGACTTTGATAGCCATAGATTTTTTTATCTAAAAGAGCTTCATTATCTCTACCACAAGAGATAAAATTAAATTTCTTTGATTTTCTAGGAGAGTTATAATGAATAGCCTTGGCTACAATCTTTTTTCCAGTGCCACGTTCTCCCGATATCAGAAGTGTATCGTTAGTAGTAGAAACTTTTCTCATGAGAGAATACACCTGCCTCATGGTGGGCCCCTGTCCAATGATTTGATCAAAAATATATTTTTCGGCAGCCTCTGTCTTTAAAACTTCGTTTTCAGTGACTAAGTTTTGAAATTTCAAAAGATGATTAAGTTTTACAACAATATCGTCGAAGAGCAGTGGTTTAGGGATGTAGTCAAAAGCGCCTAGTTTTAAAGATTCAATGGCCGAATCCATATCTCCAAAAGCAGTGATGATAATGAAGATCGTTGAGGGCTTGTGAGTTATCGTCTGTTTTAAAACTTCAAAACCATTGACTTGGGGCATTCTCAAGTCACAAAAAACAACGTCAAAGTCTGACTGAGAAAGAAAATCGAGAGCCTCTTTTCCATGGGAAGCCAATGTTACATCATAACCCTCATCCTTAAGGATGAGGCCCATAGATTCTCGAATGGCAGACTCATCATCTGCAATAAGAATTTTTGTTTTAGGCTTCATTTAGGTTCCTCCAAATTATAAGAATAGTGTAGACTTTGCATTTGTTTCAATAGTTGGTTGATTCTTTCAATTTCCACAAAAATTTTGTTAAAATATTTTTCAAAGTCTCTTGTTCCAGCAGGAGGCAACTTTTCTTTCTGAAATTGGTGTTGCATCACTTGAAGCAAAGAGGAAAGTGCAGTCAATGGATTGCCAATTTCATGAGAGATTTGTTTGGATAACATGGTTTGTTTTAAATAGGTAGTATCTTTTGCAATTCCTGTCAGAGCAATCATTCGATGGTTGTGGTCTCGAACGGCAGCAGTCGTCAAATAAACAGGAAAATCATCCCCCGATTTTGTACGATTTAAACACTCTCCCTGCCAAAAGCCATTTTCAACTGTTTCCTTATAAATAGTTCTCGTTAAATAAGATGGATTCATGGGTGAGGTAATAAAATCTGACTTTTTGCCCTGTAGCTCTGTCATAGAATAACCAAATCTTTTTTGAGCAGCTGGGTTGGCATAAACAATTCTATCTTCACAATATGCAATAAAAACAATGTCATGAATAGATTCTATGACCCCGGCAAAAAGCAGCCTAGCTATACCACCATCTTCAAAAAACTGACTGTATCCAGTTTTCAGCGCCACTTTCATCTAGATAGACCTCATAGCAAAGTCTGGGCCAATATTTAAAATAAGTACTTTCAAGTACTTATGTATGTCACAAAGTGGGCAATAAAGCCCTATTTATGATCAAAAGTGCTTTTCCTGTTTCTTAGAAATAAGAAAAAAGTCTTTCTAATCATGGGGTTCATAGTTTTGTCTAAGACCTAAGTAAAATTGTAAGAATTACAAGCTAACAGTTTGCTGAAAAAGGATCATCTCAAGTCGTTACCCTCGTCGGCTCTCCTTCGACGTACCGCTCAAGTACGCCTCAGTCAGGACTTCGCGGATGCCTAGCATCTGAGTCTTTTTTGAGCAAACTGACAGACAAGAAAAGAGTTTTTGGATATCTGTTAAGGAGTTGATGGGGGTGGCTCTTGCGGAGATGGAGTTGGACCTCCAGGGGAAGGAATTTTTAAGAACTTATCGAGAAATCCCTCAGCCGTTTTTTTGAAAAGTCTTTCGACAAGGGGTGTAACAATATCTATTTGAAATCGTGGTTTCGATAAAAATCCAACTATTGTAAAAGGTAGCTTCACTTGTCCTTGATCATCAGCTAACAAGTCCCCATTCGAGATAAGCCGTGCCGGGAATCGTAAATATCCTCTTAAATCGAGCGTTTGATTAAAGTAGATATTGCCATGAGAGGTCATTTCATAGCTTTCTGAAATCATTTTCATTTTAGAGACCTTAATGATGTTTTGTTGGACCTCAAACTCTGCCTCTGATGTTTTAAAATCTTCACCAAATTCTTCATGAAAAATGGGCGAGTCCTTGAAACGTGGATCGTTTTTTAAATTCTGTCGAATAGCTTCTGATATCTTTAACGTACTAAAAGATCCATTATTAATTTTCATTTCTCCATTTCCAAAAAGGGAGGAAAGAATTTGCTCAAAACTTTCACCTCGTGAACGAACAGAAAAATCACCATTGAGCTTGCCTTTCAGAACATCCTTGGTTTGAGGCGAAAGAGTAGTAAGAAACTTATTCATATCCAAATCTACAACATTTCCAGAAAACTCATAATAGGGGTATTTTTGAAAAAGATCTTTGATCTTAGCATGAGATTTGAAAGTTCCATCAAGCATTTGGAATTGAAAATTATTAAGCTCTGCCACCATGTCTTTGAAGGTTAGAACTGCTTTGACTTGATCCATAGAAAAATGACCAATAGTGACTTTATCAATTTTTAAATTGGCAAAAGCCTTAAGTTTTTGAAGAAAATCAGTAGATGGATTGGAAGAAGCGGGTAATGCTATTGCAAGAGGAAGCAAGAAATTATTCCATGAATTTATGTGAGCAGTTTTGGCAAAACTGATTTCATTCATGTTAATGTGAGAAGATTCAATTGAAAAATCAGCCACTGGAAGTGTGAAGTTTTCAATTTTTCCGGAAGCTTTAATGAAGGATGATCCAAGATTAAAATGAAATTGTCCAAGAGTGAGAAGGTCTTTTTTGAGCTTAATATTTCCTTGGATATTTTTAAGGGTTGGTGACATGGGTTTTAAGTGAAGACTTGTATTTTTAAATTGAAAAGAGGCTTGATAATCAGGGCTTTCAAGTGAACCTTCAAGGCTACCCTGTGATGTGCATTCACCGCGAGCATCCCAATCAGAAAGCAGCGGTGAATGAAGTTTTAATTTTTCAAGAAGTAATTTGTTTGTTGAGAAACTAAAATCAAATTTTTCAGCGCTTAACAAACCTTTGGCATCAAATTTGGAATCAGCTAATACAATTTTTGCATTTTGAATTCGAAGTTTTTTATTAAAGTCGTAAGCACCCGCCAAATTGATGATGAATTTTTCGTCTTCTTTTTTATCAAAGTAATTCTTATATCGAATGCGTGCTTTTGTAAGATCCAGAACTAATTTATAGAGATCGATGGAGGATAATTGATAGTCTTTATCAAGCCCAAGACGAGCTTTGCCTTTCAGAGCTACGTGCCCTTCAATCTGCGAATTATAAGAAAGATTTGTATGTACAGAATAAGAAAAGGTCGAGTTAAGGCCCAATCCCTTCAAGACAAGATCAAGATTTTCAATTTTTTTCTCCGTATTCGTTGTTTGATCAACAAAATGTATATTGGCCGCAACAGTCTTAAGTGAGATTTTTGCTTTGGCTAGAAGAGCCCATGGTTTTTTTTCTATTTGTTCTGAACTTGGTTTTTCAGAAGGCATATCTAAAGCCTCAAAGGCCCGCATGACATTGAGCTTTTTGTTTTGATCTTGAATGATATAAAACTTTGGATGATCCAAAAAAAAAGAAATACTCGGAGAAAAAAAGATCAAAGATAAGACGGAAACCTTTGTGTTGAAAGAAGGGACATGCAGAATTGGCTCTGGACTTTGCTTATCTGCGTACAGAGCAACCTGTGGAATCTGAAATCTTAAGCCTCCTAACCAAGATACTTTAACTTCTCCTGCCTCTATACGACCTTTGATACTTTGATTCACATCGACAAGAATTTTGTTTTTTATGGAATTAAAATTAATAAAATGTGGAACGATCAGAACTGCCAAAAAAACAAGTGAAAACAATATGATAAGAATCGTAAGAGCTTTTTTCATGATCGTTGTGTTTTTAATAATTCTTTAAGAATCTCAGTTACTTTCTGTGGATTTGCCCTCCCTTTAGTTTCTTTCATAATTTGCCCCATGAAAAAACTAAAAAGATTCTGGACACCACCCAGATACTTATCGACCTCAGTTGGATGATTCTTGAGCACTTTTTGAACAGTATCCTGAAGGCTACTCTCATCGCTTACTTGCGATAAGTTTTTTTCTTGGACGATTTGTGTAGCCGATTTTTTCGTTGTAAACATTTCTCGAAAAATATCTTTAGCGATTTTCCCATTAATAGTGCCATTCTTGATGAAGATCAGAAGTTTAGAGAGATTCTCAGCTGTCACTGGATTTTCTTGGATTTCTAGAGAATGCTTCTTTAGGTAACGAAGCACTTCTGTCATAATAAAATTACTGACCATTTTTGGATCGGAAACGGCCGTAACACAAGACTCATAGTAGTCGGCAAGATTTTTCGTGTCAGTTAAAATAAGTGCATCATATTCGGGGAGCCCGTATTGATTCACAAATCTCTTTCTACGCTGATCGGGTAATTCTGGAAGTTCTTTTTTCATTTTTTCAATCAAATTATTGTTGATAACCAAAGGACGCAAATCAGGTTCTGGAAAATATCTATAATCGTGAGCGAATTCTTTAGACCTCATGGAGAAGGTTTTCCCCTTATCAGAGTCCCAAAGCCTTGTTTCTTGAAGAACTTTTTTGCCTTCTTCAAGAAGTTCTGTCTGACGTTCAATTTCGTAAAGAAGAGCTTTTTCAATAAATTTAAAAGAATTCATGTTTTTAACTTCCGCTTTAATGCCAAAGTTAGTTTGCCCTACCGGGCGCAATGAAATGTTAGCATCACATCGAAGACTTCCTTCTTCCATATTGCCATCACATACATCAAGATATTGAAGAACACTGCGAAGATTTCTCACAAAAGAGGCAGCCTCTTCTGCGGATCTAAAATCAGGATCTGTAACAATTTCAATGAGAGCAGTTCCTGCTCGATTAAAATCTAAATAGCTTTTATCGGCTCTGTGAATATTTTTACCAGCGTCTTCCTCAATGTGAAGTCTTTGAATCCGAAATTTTTTAATTGTTCCTTCTTTTTCAATTTCTAAATATCCATGCTCTGCGATAGGAATATCATATTGAGAAATTTGATAACCTTTGGGTAAGTCTGGATAAAAATAATTTTTCCGAGCAAAAATGGAAACAGGGTTAATGTGAAAATTCAAAGCTAAAGAAGCTTTCAAGGCGAACTCGACTACTTTTCTATTAAGTACAGGTAAAACCCCGGGCATACCGGTACAAATAGGACATGTGTTTTTATTTTCTTGCTCCTCGAAACGCACAGTACATGAACAAAAAATCTTTGTGTGCGTCTTAAGCTGGGCGTGAACTTCTAATCCAATAACTGGTTCAAATTTGATGTTCTTCATAAAACGATGTGGTGTTTTGAGTTTTGAACATGGAACTCTTTCTCTAAATAATGAGCCATCTGAAACATGCGTTCTTCTTCAAACCTAGGAGCAATGAGTTGCAAGCCGATAGGAAGTTTTTTGCTGTCAAAGCCGCAAGGCATAGACAGTGCAGGAAGCCCAGCTAGATTGACGGCAGTCGTATAGATATCTGTCAAATACATCTGAATTGGGTCCTTTGTTTTTTCTCCAATTTTAAAAGCAGTAAAAGGAGCTGTTGGGGTTAAGAGAAGATCTACTTTTTCAAAAGCTTTCTGAAAGTCTTGAATAATCAGCGTGCGTACCTGACTTGCCTTTTTATAATAGGCATCGTAGTAGCCAGAACTCAAAGCAAACGTACCCAACATGATACGTCTTTTTACTTCGTAACCAAATCCATCGGACCTGGTTCTTTTATAAAGGTCATTTAAGTTTTTTGGATTTGAAGCTCGATAGCCATATCGCACACCATCAAAACGAGACAAGTTAGAGCTAGCCTCACCGGTTGCAATCAGGTAGTAAGCAGCAATTGATAAATCGCTATGGGGTAAGCTAACTTCTTCTATTTCAAACTTGTTTTTTCCAAGTAATGAAATGGATTGTGAAAGAGCCTGTCTAACTTCGCTATCCAATCCCTGTTGAAAATATTCTTTCGGCAGCCCTATTCTCCATTTTTTCTTGATGGATAGTGAATCTAAGAAATGTGGAACAAAATTCGAAGAACTTGTCGAATCTTTTGAATCTTGCCCGGAAATGATCCGCAAGAGTAAGGCCGAATCTCGAACATCTTTTGTAAAAACACCAACTTGATCAAGAGATGATGCAAAAGCAATCAGACCAAAACGGCTCACTCTTCCATAAGAGGGTTTTACTCCTACAACACCACAAAAGGAGGCGGGTAGGCGAATGCTTCCTCCCGTGTCTGAACCTAAAGAGGCTGCGCATTGCTGTCCTGCCACAGCAGCTGCAGAGCCACCGCTTGATCCACCAGCTACACAATCCAAGTTCCACGGATTTCGAACCGGTCCAAAAAAAGAGTTTTCATTAGAGGAGCCCATGGCAAATTCATCTAAATTTGTTTTTCCAAAGATAAGCGCGTCTTTGTCTTTAAGCTTTTCTACAACTGTTGCATCATAATAAGGCGTAAAATTTTGAAGAATTTTAGATCCACACGTTGTTGAAATCCCCGATGTGCAGAGAATATCTTTTATAGCAATAGGGGAGCATGCTAATGATCCAAGATCTTCGTTGGAGTTTCTTTTTTCGTCCAACAATGTGGCATGATCTAAAATAGATTCATGAGGAATACAAATAAAAGAATTTAACTTCTTATTTGTGTCCAGTGCCCTGTTTAAAAAAGATTCAGCAATTTCAGCAGCTTTCCATTGTTTATTCTTAAAACCAGAAACTAAATCAAACGCCGTTTTTTGATAAAGATGTTCTTTAGGGTTACTCATGCGACGCTATCATTTGTGGCACCTGCACAAAGTGTTCTTGAACTTCGGGTGCATTTTTAAACAGGCTGTCATTAGAAAGATGGACAGATATCTGATCTTCTCTAAAAAAACATTCACTTTCAATAATGTTGTAAGTAGGCTGGATTTTTTCTACATCAACTGCTTCAAGTTTTTCGACATAATGAAGAATCTTAGAAAGGTCCTGAAGAAGTATTTCTTTTTCTTGTGCATCGAATTCAAGACGCGAAAGCTCTGCTATTCTTTCAACCGTTTGTATATCGAATTTCATGGGGACAAAGCCTAGAAGATCTAAAGTTAAAATTCAAGTTTTTTCGAACCAGATTCGTCAATAAATTCAATAATTTTTGATGGTTCTAGCACTTTGGAGCTTGATTTTACAGAAGATTCTCCCAATCTTTTATAAGATATGTGTCCCCCAATCGTTAGTAAAAGATAGAGAGCAGAGGCGCACAAAAGAGCCACCAAAGCATATTTCTTTTCTTTACTGAGAAGAAATCGAAATTTGTTCAATAGATATGTAAAGTGTTTCATAATCCCGCCATAACCAACACTGTTGGTCTTTCTTGGACAATGACGCTATGGATCCAAAATCTGAGGGCATCCAATGATCGTCCAATAGTTTTTTTTTAAGTTGATTGAATAACAAGGAGGCCTCGGAGCCCGCCTCTATAATATAGAGCATTTTATTTTCTTCAGATATTGGTACTTGATTGACAGGAATGGAATTAAAAACATCGTGGATGATATTTGAAATATAATTTGGCATTGAAGAGGCTGTGTCGGATGCTCCTTGATCTATCAAGTTTTCAGTGAAATTTTCTTTTATTGTTTCCTTATCAAAGCGCACTAATTCCTCCTTCATTTTCACAAATCCATTTTTTTGAAGATGAGGAATGCCTATGAGGATTAAAATAACAAGAAGGACGCTCAGAACACAAAATTCAACAAGAGACTGTCCATGATTCGTATTGGTCATAATAAAAACTTCATCTTAAATGTTGAGTTGTATAAATTCTCTCCAACAATTTGAATCTTCGATGTTTTTTTTATGTGATGCTTCTTGGCGGGTAAGAGAGTTTGTTCCAAGTTGTTTTTATAATAGCTTACCATAGATATTTGCATGTTTTGCTTGTTCTGAAAATCAGAAGAAAGTTCGTAAGGTCCTGGAAGAAGCCCTATTTTAGTTCTTTCTATGTAATAGTGGGGTTTGAGTGGATTCATAATAAACAGATCAATCCTAAACTGGTTCTTAAGCTTCCAAGCTGGCAGTTGTGAGCTGGCAAGAAAAAAAGGGATCGATTCGTCCTGGAATTTTGCAAGGCGTTGAATGGCTGCTTTAAGTTTTTCTTCAATGAGTATTGAAGCTGCTTTTGAAATACCTCCTGAAAGCGCTAGGGCTTGCAAGCTACGCAAGGCTGCGTGAAGTGTGAGAAGCCATCGATTAGTCGATGAAAGCAATTGGAGTCCTTTGATTTGAATCCGAGTAGCCCTTTTTGTGGCTTCATCTGCGACCTTTTGAACTTGAATATGCCGCGAGCTCATATCACATACGTAAAATGCAAGTAGAAATAACATGAGCAGAGGTACTAAAAATACGAGGAACACAGGTAGAATTTGACCTCGTTCATTGCGTATGCAGTGTCGATGATTCATAAACATAAATGGGTTTATTGATGCCAGGAATCTTGTAGTCCACTTTAAGATGGACCACTATTGTATCGGATTCATGGCGAAGTGAAAGAACGTCAATGTTTTTACGAATAGGAAGAATATCAATTATCTTATACACGTAAGTTTTAAAAAGTTCGAATTCTAAAGTTTGTGTTTCGTCTTGTACGAAAAGTTTTCTTGAAGCTTGAAAAACAGCATATTTTAAAAGAAATCTCTCAGATAAAAAAAGACAAAGTAAAATAAATGAGAAAATCATAAGAATGAAAAAGGGACCTATCATTGTGAATTCGATGAGGGAGCTTCCTTTTTTATTCATCTCGACCTTGAGATTTAAAAAAGTCATTCATAGAGCGCTGACGCCAATGTTTTTCTTCAACACTTTTAACTTCTATACTGTTGCTACTTCGACCCTGTAATGCTGTTGTGATTTGTGAAAGTTTAGAAGTGATCGTATGGCCTAAAATGCTTACAATTCCCAAAGCTGCTACGGCTATGAGTGCAACAAGAATAATGTATTCAGTCATTCCCTGACCTTTTTGATTTAATGATTTTTTTAAATTCATAATTCCCCCTTTCCATCTTTCGAATAAGCAAACTTCGTGCCAAAAAATTCTGAAGCCCACAACTTATTACCTTCCCCTGAGAGTGTTCCATTTTGGAACACATTGATCGGAGCGGGACACTTGTTATGTCCAAATAAGCATAAAATGAATTGGCACATAAGTTGCTTGAATGACAACGAAATGGTGTGTTAAATTCAAATTGGAGGGAGAATGTTTATTACAAAGAAGTATCTGAATAAATCAAATGACTCATTGCGAAATGAAATGGATAGCTTAAACGTTTCTGTGCATAATGACATGGATAATCTAAATCATTCACTGCATAAAGACATGGATAAGCTAAGTGATTCACTTCATGAAGACATGGATAATCTAGGTGGATCATTACGAAAAGAAATGGATAGCTTAAATGTTTCACTGCACAAAGAAATGGATAATTTAAATGTTTCACTGCACAAAGAAATGGATAATTTAAATGTTTCACTGCACAAAGAAATGGATAATTTAAGTGTTTCACTACATAAAGAAATGGATAATTTAGGTGTTTCACTACATAAAGAAATGGATAATTTAGGTGTTTCATTGCACAAAGACATGGATCAATTGAATGTCTCACTTCGAGACGATATGGATAAGCTAACTGTTTCATTGCAAAAAACAATTGTCGAAGAAGTTCAAAAAGGCGTGAATATTCTTAAAGTTTTGATAGAAGACAACACTCATAAAATTGAGCTGCTCAGTGAAGGGCAGCAACCTAAGGTTGAGAAGTTAGAAAAGCATGATTCACAGTTGGAAGATCATGAAAGACGAATCACAAAAGTTGAAGATTTCACTTTTACAAAACACAGCGTTTAGTATTTCTGAAGAGTATGGATGCAGATGTAATGTTGACATGCTCAAGGGTGGGAGATAAAAATTTTCTATGGCTGAGTCACCTAAGAATCGATTAACGTTGTCTTTTTCTTCGAAAGAAATATTCTTTTCATTCATAGGAATTCTGTGCGTTTCCCTCGTTGTTTTTGGTATTGGATTTTACATAGGCTCTGGGTTTCAAGATGAAATATTTAATAACAGCGAAAAAATAGAGACACGATCGACTGATAAACAGCAGCAGCTTGCTATGCCTGCTCCTATAGAAGAAAAAAATAATCCCGAAACAGAGCAAGATTCAACTGATTTAACCCAAAAGAAAGAGCTCTCTTCACAAGAAGAAACAGCCCAGTCCCCTGGTGCTGGTGCCATTGCATCTTTACCCACGGAACTGCCTAAAACTCTTCTTTCAGAAAAAACTTCAGTACCCAAACCCCTTACCATGACTGAACTTTTTGTTGATGAAAAAAACTTAAAAACTCTAGCCCATGTTTTAGAATCGGGCTCTTTTACATTGAGGCTTGGAACTTTTGCAAAAGCAGAAGCTGCAGTTGAGGAAAAAAAACGAGTTGAAAAATTTGGTTTTCCATCAGTTTTCTTTTGCCCCCAGGAAGATTCCCTAAGTGTCAGCGTGTGTTTGGGTGGATTTGAAAAAGAAGAAACAGCCCATAAGTTTGCCTCAAAACTCCAAGCTAAAAGTGTTATTCAACAGTATCATATTCAAAAATTAAACTGAAATTAATTCCCCTCCATCATCGAAAATTTATGAGACCATTTTTTTTCAAAATGTTCTTTAAGTTTTTTATTTTCTGGGTGAGAAAGGGTTGGATCTTTCAATACGAGTTGAAAGGCCTCTTTTCTGGCAACTCCTAAGACGCGTTGATCTTTGACAAGGCTTGCAAATCTAAAATTTAGAAAGCCTGCTTGTTTTGTTCCTAAAATCTCCCCTTCACCTCTGATGCGCAAATCTGCCTGTGCAATTTCAAAACCATCGATTGTTTTTTCCATCGTTTTTAATCTTTCAAGAGCTGCCCAAGAATCCTTAACAAAAACTTTTTTGTCGACTAAGAGAAAACAGTAGGACTGAAGATCAGATCTTCCCACCCGCCCACGCAATTGATGAAGCTGGGATAGTCCAAACCTTTCGGCATGCTCAATAACCATTATCGTAGCATTAGGAACATCGACACCAACTTCCACAACTGTTGTAGAAACTAAAATATGAATCTTATTATTTTTAAAATCTTGCATGATGGCATTTTTTTCTTCTGCTTTCATTTTTCCATGAAGCAAAGTCACTTTGAATCTTTGAAATATTTTGTTCAATTTTTCTGCGCCTTGTGTTGCGTCTTTTAAATCAAGCGTTTCTGATTCCTCAATAAGCGGGTAAACACAGTAAATCTGTCTTTTAGCTTCTAATTGCTTGAGTATAAATTGATAGAGCTTAGGTTTTTGCTCTTCATGCAGAAGTTTAGTTTTTATGGCTTTGCGTCCCTTTGGCATTTCCTTCATGACTGAAACATCAAGCTCACCATAGGCTGTCAGTGCCAAAGTTCTTGGAATGGGGGTTGCAGTCATGACAAGAGTGTGAGGAATGTAAGATTTTTCTTTGAGCACAAGTCTTTGATGAACGCCAAAGCGATGCTGCTCATCAATAATCATAAGACCAAGTTTCGAAAATTGAACATTTTCGCAAAGCACTGCATGAGTTCCAATAAGAACAGTAGCAATGTTTTGTTGAATCTCTTTTTTAATGAGAGTTTTTTCTGTTTGAGGTAAAGAGCTTGTGAGAAGTCTTACACTGAGAGAAAGTTTTTTGTCGAATAAACTTAAAAAACTTTGAAAAGATTTAAAATGTTGCTCAGCTAGAATTTCAGTAGGAGCCATAATGGCAGTTTGAATATTATTATGTAGAGCTAAAAGTGTGGCAGCAATGGCAACTAACGTTTTGCCACTTCCTACATCGCCTTGTAGAAGCCTATTCATAGGCTTTCCAGATGAAACGTCGTCAAGAATATCTACAATGGCCTTTTTTTGACAGGTCGTTAATTCAAAAGGAATGTCTTTCGAAAACGCATCAAGAAAAGAATGAGTTACCTTCAATTTTACAGCTTTGCTGTTTTTAATCTTAAATTTTCGCAATGCAAGACCCAACTCAAAAAAGAAAAAATCATCAAAAACCAATCGCCTTCTCCCCTCGCCATAGCCTAAAATAGTTTTTTCAAAGTCTGATGAGGAATGTGGGAAGTGAATTTCTTGATAGGCATCTTTCAAAGAAATAAGCTTGTATTTTTGCAGAATACTTTGAGGCAGTGGGTCTTCTAACTTACTGAGAGATACATTGAGGGCATTCTTTATAATCTTGCGAATAGTTTTTTGATAAAGACCCTCCGTAATGGAGTAGATAGGAATAATTCTTCCAAAGTGCAGGGAGTTATGATTGGTTGCATCTTCAATTTCAAAATCAGGATGCACGATGTGTTTTCTGTTGCGATACTCCTGTACTTCGCCAGAAAAGACAATGGCTCGACCAGGAGTTAACATTTTTTTCATAGAATCTGGCTTGAAATGAAACCATTTCAAAGAAATGGAACTAGATTCATCAGTGACAAGACATTCAAGTATTTTCAAAGAGCGTTTTCTTAACGGAATAATTCGAACTGAGGAAATGATACCCTTCGATGTTTGTCTCATTCCTACTTCAAGCTCTTTGAAAGTGGTTAAGTTTCTTCGATCTTCATAAGTTCGAGGTGAAAAATTTAAAAGATCTTCAATACTTATGATATTTTTAGCTTCAAAAAGGCGTGCCAATTGTGGTCCAACCCCTTGAAGGTACTGAAGATTTTTGGTTGAAGTAGATAAAAGCATTACACTCATTAAGAGCTCAATTGATAGCTCAACTACGATTTGATACTATGAAGACGTATACAGTGGTTGTGGTGTGTGATCAAGGTTTGATTGTGTTCAAAACACCAGTTTACAAATCCATGTTCTCACACACATAAATTCAAGATTGCCATGGATTGTGTTGCAATCCTCGCAATTACAGTCGTTATGAAAGACATTCAAATCCTGAAAAAACCAGAGTACTTCTTCAAAGAGGTTCTTGAAAAAGCTTTGAGGAACCAAAATGTTGAGGCTAGTCCGGAAGCGGCATTTTATCTCGTGAATCTTCTTTCAGAATTTATTCAGACTGAAAAACTGTTTGATACCCAAAAAGAGGGGCTTCGAAGCTGCGAACCCCTAGCTTTGAAATATTCCAAAGCGTTACAGGAAGATCGGGTTCAAAAGATAAAACTTTTAAAAGAAACAGGGGATTTATCACTTTATGTGAGTGGTTTTTTTGGTGAAAGCCTCAATCGATCTCTCGTAGATATCACATATTACATTAGTATGGGAGAAACAGCTTATTCCAATCTTTCAGAACTCATTCAAGAAAAAGTTTTTCGAGAAGTTTTTGCAGAATTGTCTGGAAATTTCGTTAAGTTTGTTGATATCCTTGCTGAAATTAGCCATCATTCTTTAGGGCATAGCCAAAAATCACTCTTATCTCTTTATGAACAATGGATTAAAACCAGAAGTTCCAGGCTTTATAAGCTTCTTGTTCAAAGGGTGATTCTTCCTCTCGATCCGGTCTTAGAATCATAGGAAACATTTACAAACGATCAAGAGTCTGTTTTCTTAAATTCATGCGATTAGGCATTTTATTCATACTGTTTATTTCAGTCCCGTCATTTGCACTGGAGCAAAACATTCTCTTTTCAAAAAACTACCAAGAGCTAATTCCTGTTCGTGATCGTCCGCAGGCTATAGGCTCGCAAGTCATAGCAACGCTTCCAACTGGCACTGAAATCTCTATTTTAGAAAAGTCTCCAGAAAAAACGCGTTTAGGGACGATGGAAGACTATT
>JACOXK010000125.1 GCA_016182335.1 Deltaproteobacteria bacterium
TTTGGTTTCTCGAACCAAAATATTTAATTTCTTGAACTTGTGTTGAGTTGTTTGCACAAAGAGCAAGAAACGCATGAGTTTGAGCTGGTGTTTCGTTACCAGCTAACCCACTCACCGCCAAAGCAATGTCTGCATGACTTTTATTTTTAGCATTTTGCGCCATGGTTGCAACTGTTTCTTCAGATACAGTGCCATATTTTTTTATGATGTCTAATGGAACGCCTAGCATTTCATTTTTGGAGACATCTGAGTAAGTGATATAGCCATATTCAAAAACTTTTGAAGCGCCAGGAACATCAGTAATGCTTTTTGCAATCCAGCCACCCGTTAAAGATTCAGCTAAAGTTAGTTTTAATTTGAGTTTACTTAATTTTTCAATAATTTTTTGCGCATTCATGTGTATATATAGTGAAAAAGTTGCAATGCAAGGCAAGCATAAATACCGGCGATGACATCATCGCCAACAATTCCTAATCCGCCTTTGCAGTTGTTCTGAACCCACCGTGCTGGAAATGGTTTTAAAATGTCTCCGAGTCGAAAAAGAATAAAAGCAGCTAACAACCACAGAAAACCAGCAGGCAAAGCGATACAAGTCACTAAAAAACCTGCTATTTCATCAATCACAATTTCAGGGGCATCTTTTTTATTTAGGAATTTTTCTGCTTTGGAAGCAACATAAATACTAAAAATAATAAAAAAAATAACAAGAGCTATATAAAGAAAAGAGTGTTTTGATATAAATAAACGAATGAGCAGAAAAAGAAGAAGCCCTACACCTGTTCCCCAGGTACCTGGAGCATGAGGCAGATATCCAGCCCCACGGGCCGTAGCCAGAGAGACCCAGTATTTTTTCATAGCCTTAGGTTTGCGGATTCATAGAGTGCTGTCAATCTTCTCGAAATCGAACTTACCCCCTCCCTAGCCCTCCCCCTTGATGGGAGAGGGCTGTATGAGGATAACCATTTTTATTTACTGAATATTGACGAGAAATGCGCCGGTATTTTTACCGCTGGCCGGGTCATACTTCTGTAAATAAACAAAAGTACTTTTACTAAACTCTGTTGTTTGAGACTTCATCGCAAGAAGTCGGTATTGAATACCTTGTGCTGGATTGTTTGAAGGAGAAATAATACCTTTTGCGATTCCTAAATCAAAAAACTCAGGGTCTTGAATGTAAGCAAACTCAGAAGTTAATGCAGGGTTGTCATCTCCCGTCGTAGGATTGACAACATGAGTGCGATTCACAACGTTTTTTGACTCATCAAGTTGATTTCTAGAAAGATCAATTTCAATTGTTTTAAAACTACCATCCATGTTCAATTCAACTCCCTGGAATTTTTTTCCTTGAAGCGACCAGATAGGTTGAGGCGGAAAAGCAACTGCAGAAACCGTTCTATTTTGAACACTCGTTTGAGCTATTAATCCACCTGCTTTTGCTGCCTGAACAACATACCTTTTTTGAGAGCTAGTATCCACTTCATCCATAAGTGCCAATGAGTCATCGCAACTCCCAGCAGTGACACTTATGTCAGTTGTTTGAAATGGAAAACCA
Organism: Deltaproteobacteria bacterium; assembly: GCA_016182335.1. GTDB lineage: Bacteria > Bdellovibrionota > JACOXK01 > JACOXK01 > JACOXK01 > JACOXK01. Next base: position 1,553 of record JACOXK010000125.1, read on the forward strand.
ACGGATGATTCCAGAGGCTGATCCTCAAAGTCGAACTGTTGTTGAGTTACAGTTGTATGAGACACAAATGCTTCCATTCCCCAAGGTACGGGAGGGCTAAATGCAACAGAAAGAACTCGATAAGCATAATTATGATAGCTTGCTAGGTAGGCATTGCTTGGAATGTGCATGAAATGATGAGTTCCTTCATAGTGTACGGGTGTGATGTGAGAAAGCGACTTACTTGAAGATACAGAACTTCCTGTGACTCGTGTTTTTGCAAGTTGAGTACATGCGCCCGGTGCTGGAATAATGTCGACCTTACGAGTGGTAGGGTTCATTACTAACAACCCATAATGAGGTGCTCGTATGGCAGCTGGATGTGTCACCACATTGAAGAAAGAGCTACCACCTCCTGTAAAAGTGACAGTGTCAGAATTGAACTGAATGAAGGCTCCATTCTGAGTAAACGTACCTACTTGATGAGCAGTCTTAGTCGGATCATTCGCAACTGTTTGTAATAAATCAAATGTTTGATTATTGAGGTTAAGATTCCATTCTTTTAAAACACCATTAGAAACTGTGGCATACCTTTCAGTATGATTTTGACTTGAGCTAATGCCCTGCTTTTCGGGAACGTCTTTTCCTTGATAGCATCCAAAAAATAAGAAACTCGACCATAGGAAAAGTACTCCTAGTAAAAAAGTATTTTTCTTTAACATAAACATATATTCCTCCTTTCTGTATTGGGTGTTAACTTTTGTTGGAGCGCACGCTATTAGCCACCCATGGAGCTGTCAAGAAAGCTTAAGAATAATTCTTTAACAACCGATAAAGAATTATGATTGAAATATTTGTGTATTTAAAAAAAGAACAAAAACTCCAACCCATTAAAGCAGTTGATCTGGATCAATACTTAGGTCAAAGACACTGTCTTGTATGGATCGACTTTAATCAACCAACATTCGAAGAAAAAAATTTTCTCAAACATAAATTTCACTTTCATCCAGTGTGTCTTCGAGATTGTACTTGTGAAAAATATTTCCCAAAAATTTCTGAGTACAAAGATTATCTTTTTATTAGTGTGCAAAGTATTAAGATGAAGGAGGAGGTAGAATCCTTAAGAACGATCAATTTTTCATCCTTTATTAGCTCAGATTATCTGGTGACCTATCATGAAATGCCTCTTCATAGCATTGATAAAATCAAAAAGAAGCTTTCAGAAGATATTACATTGCTGAGTCACGATATTGAATATTTTTATATGAATATCTTAGAAGAAATTGTTGAGCGCTATACGGCACTGCTTGAAAACATCAATAAGAAAATAGAAATGCTTGAAAATCAACTTTTCGAAGATTCAAGAGAACATCCTATAGATGATATTTTGACCCAAAAAAAACTTCTGATCCGGTTGAAAAAATTTTTTTTTCATCAAGAAGAAGTGATTCATAAACTTGGGCATCACAAATATAAGAATATTTGTGAACAGTGCGTTCCCTATTTTAGAAATGTGGAAGACTACATGCGTCGCATATCGGACCTCACCGAAATGAATTTGGATATGATCAGAGGCTTGCTGGATGCCTCTTTTTCTCTCTCGTCAAATCGTTTGGGAGACGCTATGAGAGTTCTGACCGTTTTTGCTTCTATTCTTCTTCCCTTAGGTGTAATTGCTGGTATTTTTGGTATGAATTTTAAAAATATTCCAGGGCTTAATACCAGTTGGGGTTTCCCCATAGTGATGCTCTTTATGGCTACTGTTGCTGCGGCTCTTCTCATCTACTTCAAAAAAAGTAAGTGGTTGTAAGTTCCAAGATACTGTGAAATATTTTGAAAAATCATGAAGTTTAAACAGACTCAAAAAAATTTTCGATCAGAATTTTTTACACACTCTCCTGTCAATGCAGGTAGCTGGACTCACGGTTTAATTTCCGCCTGAAACTGAACGGCCAAAATAGTCACTCGCATCTTCACCAATGAGTTTTACCTTGGCGGCAGATGCATCGATTGAGGTAGCCAAGCTTTTGGAACCATAGAAAATGAAGGCAACACCGGAAGCGTCACCCCCATCATCATCGTAGCGTGCCCCAACAACAACGTCAGCAATGCCATCATTGTTCACATCCCCAGCCCCTGAAACTGAAATACCAAATTGGTCATTTGTATCTTCGCCAATGAGTTTTACGTTGGCGGCAGATGCATCAATTGAGGCAGCCAAGTTTGTAGAACCATAGAAAATAAAAGCAACACCGGAAGAATCGCCCCCATCATCATCGTAGCGTGCCCCAACAATAACGTCAGCAATGCCATCATTGTTAACGTCGCCTGCCCCTGAAACTGAAAAGCCAAATTGGTCATTTGTATCTTCACCAATGAGTTTTACGTTGGCGGCAGATGCATCGATTGAGGTAGCTAAGCTTTTGGAACCATAAAAAATAAAGGCAACACCGGAAACGTCACCCCCATCGTCATCAGTACGTGCTCCCACAATAACATCAGCAATGCCGTCGTTATTGACATCTCCAGCAGCTGAAACTGAAAAGCCAAACAAGTCATCTGCATCTTCACCAATGAGTTTTACGTTGGCAAGAGAGGCATCGATTGAGGCAGGCAAGCTTGTGGAACCATAAAAAATAAAGGTAACACCGGAAGCGGTACCCCCATCGCCATCATAACGTGCTCCCACAATAACATCAGCAATGCCGTCATTGTTCACATCTCCAGCCCCTGAAACTGAAACGGCAAACTGGTCACCCACATCTTCACCAATGAGTTTTACGTTGGCGGCAGATGCATCAATTGAGGCAGCCAAGCTTGTAGAGCCATAGAAAATAAAAGCAACACCGGAATTAGCGCCCCCATCATCATCGAAATATGCCCCCACAATAACATCAGCAAAGCCATCATTGTTGACATCGCCAGCCTCTGAAACTGAAAAGCCAAACCGGTCATCCACATCTTCACCAATGAGTTTTACGTTGGCGGCAGATGCATCGATTGAGGCAGCCAAACTTGCGGAACCATAGAAAATAAAAGCAACACCGGAATCAGTGCCCCCATTGTCATCCACATATGCCCCTACAATAACATCAGCAAAGCCATCGTTATTGACATCGCCAGCCCCTGAAACTGAAGAGCCAAAGCGGTCACCCGCATCTTCACCAATGAGTTTTACGTTGGCGGCAGATGCATCAATTGAGGCAGCCAAGTTTGCGGAGCCATAGAAAATAAAAGCAACACCGGAAAAATCACCCC
>JACOXK010000126.1 GCA_016182335.1 Deltaproteobacteria bacterium
TGTTATTGTAGGGGCACGAACTGACGACGATGGGGGGACTGATTCCGGTGTTGCTTTTATTTTCTATGGTTCTACGAGCTTAGCTGCCTCAATCGATGCTTCTGTTGCCAACGTAAAACTCATTGGTGAAGATGCATCTGATGTGTTTGGCACTGCAGTTTCAGGTGCAGGGGATGTCAATAACGATGGCATTGCAGATGTTATTGTGGGAGCACCTTTCGATGACGATGGGGGTTCTTCTTCCGGTGTTGCTTTTATTTTCTATGGTTCTACAAGCTTGGCTGCCTCAATCGATGCTTCTGTCGCCAACGTAAAACTCATTGGTGAAGATACATCCGACGAGTTTGGCGTTTCAGCTTCAGGTGGAAATTAAATTATCTACCCATTTGGACAAGTAGACTAGTACAAATTCATTGCAATTATGGAGGCTGTCTTGAGAAATTCTATCAATGACTCTTGCCGAACGGCTCATGCAGATTGAGAAAAACATCTTCTAGATTTTCCTGACTTCCGCACGATTAAGAAATAGGCTCTATAAGTTATTGAAAACACTGAAAGATGGTTGAAGAATAGGGTGTCCTGATGGTAGAAAGGCGGTGTGTTTGTACACAAGAAGAAAAATAAGAGCGGCAGTGTCAGTATTCCCGAATATTTCATAAGAGTTGAGAAACTTTTGTAGAATTCAATTTTTTTATATTTTTCCTGACTTCCGCAATGCAACACCCAAGATCAAGCATTTACAATTTCAAATAATTTTTGCTGCTCGGGGTCCATATTTAATATTTTAGTATAGTTCTGTTTTGAAGAGGGTAGTATTGTGGTTATTTGATACATATTGTGAGTTAGTTCTGAGTATACTGCACCCCTAGAAGGGGAGACACATTGATAGTAGAGTGTTTTTCGCCTGAAGTCATTACCGGTGTGTGGGTCGGCATGGATGATAAACGCCATTCCATTGGTAAATTTGAAACGGGTGCAGCAGCAGCTCCTATTTGGGGAAACTACATGCAAGAGGTCTTGAAAGCTTTTCCTAAAAAAGAATTTTCTGTTCCCTCCTCAATTTCTTTTACAAAGATTGATCCTGAAACAGGCCTATTAGCAGATCCTGCTAGTTCAAGGTCTATCAGTACGGCATTCAAGCAAGGAACAGAGCCGGTGGAGGTTCCTTCAGTGGAAGAAAAAAGTACCCAATAACCTCGTTTTCAAAGCCCCACAGAAGAAGATCCTACAATTCGAGGATATTAGGATTTTGGTTTATTTCAAGCACTTCATATCAAAAACAGCATTCTCTTCCTCTCCCTTATCATTTTTCCAGTGAGCTGTGGCAGTGCCTTTGCTAAATTTCTTGCTTGTTCCACAGAGATCAAGAAGCATATAAACTGTAACTTCTTTTTCAATAACTTTATTAGGTCCTATTACAAAGTCAGCATTAAAGTGACAAACTTTTCCATCGGGTCTTGCTGAGTAAATCATTGATACATCAGTAATGAGATGTTTATTTGTAAACGATTCTCCTCTTTTCTTCCCCCAGACGACAAGAGCACCATTCAAGACGACTGGCTGGGTTGAGCTGGATGCGGGGGGGTGGAAAATTTCAATTGTATGATCAGTGTCATCAGTTCTCAGATGACATAAGAAATTTTTGTCCATCATAGAATTGGCACAAACAAATTGGAACATAAACATACAACACACCGCGATTATAATAACTTTCACAACTATACCTCCTTATTGGTAACAAATGGAACTTGCTAGAAAAAAATCTATCAAGATGTTTTAATGAAGTCAAGGCAGGTGTATTGGGCCAATACATATTGCAGTATTGGGGGAATTTATTTGTTAAGAATTGTATAGGCGATTTTAGGTCTAAAGACCAGTGGGGTCTTTTGGTGTTGTAGTAAAATAAATAATCCAATAATTTGTCGTTGAAGGCATGAGGTTTTTCTTCAAAGAGGTCATCTTCATAATAATCGATAAATTCTTCTTGGATTGTGCGATTAAATCTTTCGCAATGAGGATTCATTTTTGGAGTTTTAGGGTAGGTAAAATAATGGTTTATTTTTACCTTATTGAGTTGAGCTGAAAAATGTTTTAAGAACTCGGATCCATTGTCAGTCAGAACTGTATCTATTTTGTAAGGCAATAGAGTTTGAACAAGTTCAAAAAACCTTTGGGATTCTGCACTGGCATGACTTGTCGTAGCCAAAGCAAAACTCAATCGGGTGTACGTATCTGTACAAGTGATCACATAGCGCTTTAATCCATCTTTAAACTTTTCAATGGTGTCTAGAGCCACACAATGGCCTGGATATTGAGCCTTGAAAGCCTTGGGTTTTCTCTGTCTATAGGCCTTATTACGAACAATTCTTTTGGGCTTGGAGGGAGCTTGGCGTATTTTATCTTGAGCATCATGGATAAGTCTTCCAATCGTTCTCATACTTGGGCACTTGATATTTTTGGACTGGCAAAAGGATTTTAGAAAAATATGAACTTTCTCTTTACCAAGATTGGGGTAAAGACTTCGCAAATGTCGGATCTCACAAATAACTTGGGAAGACCACATACGTCGTCTAACTCGATAAGGCCGTTTAGACCCTTCATTGAGCACATAATATTACCTTTGCCTCGCTGAAGTTGAGATTGCCACCAATACAGGGTTCTTCGCTTAATCCCAAAAGCATCGATTGTAGCCCTCACCTAATTTCACTATGCTACGGTCATCATAAAATGAGCAAGGGTGTGATCCTACTAGTTGGCTATCGCAGAGAAGCCCTTCGAGCTGCGCTTGGTTTAGGTTATCAAGTCATTTTATGGAATGACGCAAGCATTCCAAAATTCCAAGAGAAGAAAATTACAAAAAAAATTCTTCATCCCTTTCAAGACATAAGAAAAGTCCCTTCAAAATTGATTCCTCTACTCAAAAAATATCACATTCAATTTGTATCTGGTGTGACGGAAAAATCAGTTCTACCGGCAGCAAGCGTTCGAGAGTTTTTAGGCCTTCCTGGACCGCGTTTTAAAGTAGCAAAGCTGTGTCGAGATAAAACCGCCATGAAAACTTATGCAAAAAAGAAAAAAATCAGAGTTACTCCCTTTGTTGTACTCAAAAAAAACATTCCTTTAAAAGAAATTGAAAAAAGACTTTCGTATCCGGTAGTGCTTAAGAAAAAGGCTTTGTATGGTCGCCGCGGTCTTAAAATTGTAAAGCAACCTTCACAACTAAAAAAAGCGCTGAAGAGCATGCATCTGGCTGAAAAAATGATCAGGGGTAAAGAATTTAGTATTGAATCGTTTATTCATCAGGGGAAGATTTTATTTAGAAATCCAACGGAGTATTATGAACTTTACACGATTAATTTTGTACCTGCTTTTCTATCTCCAAAAAAGCTCAAAGCTTTGCATGATTTCAATGACGATATTATCAAAAAGTTTGGAATTCGTGACGGTGTAACACATTTAGAGTGCTATTGGACTAAAGATGGGATACTGTTTGGAGAAATTGCTCTGCGTCCCCCAGGTGGCTACATTATGAATCTTATTAAAATTGCATATGGCTTTGATCCATGGAAGGCTTTTTTTGAGATCGAAGCAGGTAACAAGCCTCACCTGAGTAGGAGGCCTAAAAAAGTGGCTGCATCTTGGATTGTTCATCCTGGGGAGGGAAGAGTGCGAAAAGTTGTAGGATTAAAACACCTTCAGAAAATAGCCCTGGATGCAAAAATTAATTTAAAACCAGGACAAATCATATCCAAAAGAATGGGGACTGGGGAAAATGTTGGTCGGATTCTTTTAGAATCAACGAGCCGAAAAAGGTTGATGAAAGATATTAATAAAATCAGGGAAAATTTTCGAATTGAGATGGACTCATGGTAGGTACACGAATGGAAAAAGCAGTTCTGGTTGGTATTTATCAAAAAAATAGGGAACAGTGTGTCTCTTCTTTGAAAGAGCTTGCATTTCTTGTTCAAACGGCCGGTGGAGAAGCAGAAGTTACGTTTATACAGCACTTGGACAAAATTCATCCCGGTACTTTTATTGGAAAGGGTAAAGTTGCGGAAATTAAAGAATATCTTTCAGCTCATAAAATCGATCTTGTTGTTTTTGACGATTCATTAAGCCCTGCGCAGCAATCCAATTTAGAAGATGAATTGGAAGTAACTGTTTTGGATAGAACCGCAGTCATCTTAGATATTTTTGCTCAAAATGCCAGAACAAAAGAGGGAGCATTGCAGGTGGAACTGGCCCAGCTGCAGTATCGCTTACCCAGGCTTAAAGGGTCTAAACAGCATTTATCTCGTCTTGGAGGTGGCATTGGAACGAGGGGACCTGGAGAGACCCAATTAGAAGTGGATAGAAGACGAATTCGTCAGAGGATAGACGGAATTTGTGCAGAACTTGGTCGCGTGAAACAGCACCGAAAACTTCATCGTGAGAAGCGCCGCGGTGTGCCTTTGCCTGTTGTTGCACTCGTAGGATATACGAATGCTGGAAAATCTACTTTGCTCAATACATTATGTGAGGCAAACGTTGTTTCGGCTGCCAATAGATTATTTGAAACACTAGACCCAACTACGCGAAGAATTGAACTTTCGAATCGCCAACCCGTTCTTATCACAGATACAGTTGGGTTTATTCAAAAACTTCCCCATGAGCTTGTAGAATCATTCAAGGCAACTCTTGAAGAAATTGGAGAAAGTGATCTTATTCTTCACATTATTGATGGCTCCCACCCTGAGTTTGAAAAGCAAGCTCAGACTAAAGCAAGCTCAGACTGTATTACAAGTTCTTGATGAGTTAGGGTTTTCCAATAAGCCTGTACTTCATATTTATAATAAATTGGATTTGTTCGAACGTCAGAAAGCAGTCTTTTTAACTCGAGAAAAACTTTTTCCGTCCATTTTGATTTCGGCGCACAAAAAAATAAACATGGATCAGCTCTATAAAAAAATAGAAGAATTACTTTCTGCGTTTGTTCAAATTGTGTCCCTCCACATTCCTATGACACAGGTGGGCTATTCGTTCAGAGCCTCCCTTCTAAAACAAGGGACTATTCTTAATGAGAAAGTAGTCGATGAAACTATGCAGTTAGAGGCATCAATACCTCCTAACCTTATTCAATACATAAAGAAAAATCACAAAGAGTGGATCAGTGATAAAAAATCAGAAGAGCGGATATAGGCTGGTAGCTTTTGATTGTTGGAAAGAACAAAAGAATAGGAGGAGTCTTTGCGCAAAGATCCATGTGTTCCTCTGAGCGATACAGCCGCAGCATTAAGCCCCTTTGAGGAGTAGTACCATCCAGGTTTTAGACTCAAGATAAAGCTTGGTTTGTTCTCAACTGAGTCAAAAACATGAGAAATTCGATGCAGAGC
>JACOXK010000127.1 GCA_016182335.1 Deltaproteobacteria bacterium
GCTGCTTCCTTCCGGACCTCACGAGATTTGAAGAATGAGATTACTACAAGCTCCAGCTACCAACTCAAAATTCCTACTAGAGATAATATATGCTGTCATCTTGAAGTTTTTTTCTTGCCTCGACATCAAAACATAAGCTAACAGAGTCACAAGCTATAGGTTTTAAGTTTAAAGTTGTACGTGAGAAGTTTTTAACTTATAACCTATGGTTTACAACTCTATTAAGGAGAGGTGTCCGAGTGGCTGAAGGAGCACGCCTGGAAAGCGTGTATAGGGTAACACCTATCGGGAGTTCGAATCTCCCCCTCTCCGCTCTGACCCTCAAAGAGAACTTGCACGGAGAGTTTTCAAAGAGAAAGGACTCCCAGTGTAGCGACTTAACATATTAATATCACTTTATTTTTTTATCTTACCCCCTTTCTCTCTTTTTCTTCATGCACTTGTCTCATTTTTTGGTAGAATAGAGGTAGTTCTATATTCAATCCCAGGTATCGAGATTATTGATGAAGTTTTCAGTAAAGTTCAGTTTATATCTGCTTTTTTTGCAATGCGCTCAGGCGTGGAGTACCTCTTCTCCAACTTTATCTCAAGCTGTGTTTTTCACTCTTAAAAATGCTGGAATGACACACGTTGTAGGAACAAATTTTTACGAATCTTTGTCAGTCCACTATATTGATCCAACAATTCCCTGCTCTCCTGCATGTCAAGTGGCTGTAAGAATTCCTATATTAGATGATCATGCCCTTCTGGCAGTCTCAAATAATGGAGTATTCGTAACGGCGGGCCATCTGAGTACTCTCTCAAGAGTGAGGAGTATTATCCAATTTTATGATCTCGATATCGGACCAACACAAGCATCGGTCAACTATCAAAAAAGAGTGTTATTTTCTGACACAAATAACGAATATGCTGAGGGTCGATATGAAGGGCCTCATGTGGGCACAGCGCGTTTTGACGTGCCCAGAGCAGCAATAACTGAGGATGGTACCAAGATAGCACTCTTCATGAGAGACCGAAGCCACGTGGCATTTATTCGAATATTTGAAATTAATCCGCAAAACGGAGTTGTTCTGAATCATTGGGACATCAGGGCTCCAACCATGAGCAATTCGAGACTTACTTTTGAGCCTATATTTACCATTGGCCCCGGAATGAGGAGCCAAACTATTGGATATAGCAATCAATTTTTATACGTTTTAGTGAAAGATCAAGCAAGGCTCGATTCGTTTGTTTATCGATATGATCTACCCATGAGAAGTGCTGGAGTGAACATCTTAAGATTACAAGACTATTACAGGCTCAATACACCTTCGAGTTTAGGAGAACTTGTCCACATGTCTATTGGCAGATTTCAACTTCCCGGGGGTTCATCAGAGTTTGCTCTCTTCTTCCAAGATGATGCTGGATATCAACAACAATCCGGCTATGGTTGGAAATTAAAGCTTGTTCATGTCGGCAGCTCTGGACAATATGAATCTTCTATCAATTTAAATACATTTACCGGCAATGATACCCAGTTGATGTCCTTGTATAATACACTTTCTGCTCATATGTTTCCGGAGCGAGCTCAATACATGGGACAGACAAACAAATATATTCAGGCAGTCGATTCATCTTATACTTCAAGCAACGGGACATTTATCCAGTCTGAAAAGTTGAACCAAAGACCTCTCTACGATGTTTATCAGTATGTAATTCAAAATTTAAGTTACCCAAATCCGATTGAGCTCTTACAAACTCCAGACATTATATTCAATCTTTGTATTCCATCCTATTTCCCACCCTTGTAAGGCACAGTTAATGGCATTTAGAACAAGCGCTTGTGTTCACTGCCCCACTAGTCCAGGCAGCATGACATTGTGAACAACTTGAACGAGTTGATCCTGAGGGATATTGCTTAAACGGATGGCCAGCAATGTGGCAATCCAACAGAGTGAGGAAAAACGGAGTGACAAGTAGTACAAGAAGGACTTGTTTGTGTGCCCAACAGAGTAGATAGATGGCATACCTTGCATGCAGCTGGATTCTGACGATATAGCACCCCATGCTCCTTTCCTTTCGAAAACGTGTTAGTTACTTGTGGTTTGTAAATATGTGGATAAGAGGCGTGACACGATGTACACGCGGGCGCAGAAGTCATGCCCAATAATGTAGCTCCATGACAATGACGACAAGACGCAGAATTACTTAAGAAAGCAGCCCCATGGGAAGCTCCTCGATTAAAATTTGATGCGTGTGGATAGGTCGTATGACAAGAGCTGCACGATGGTGCAGTTGCGGTTCCAGATAAGTTTGCACCACCGTGGCAGTTCTGGCATGAAATTCTATTATTTAAGAACGTAGGTCCGTGCTCTTGTTTCTGTGCAAAGGTCGAAGAATGTGGATAAGTTGAATGACATGATGTACAGGAAGGGGCAGTCGCAGTTCCCGCTAAACTCGTTCCGCCATGACAAGATGCACAAGCCGTTCGTGTATTCCTATAAGCAGAACCATGTTCCTGCCGTTGAGTAAATGTTTGGGAATGAGGATAAGAGGAATGACATCGATAGCAGGATGTATTTGGAAATTGGGGATTCCCTCTATAATCTTGTCCGTGGCAAGTCTGACAAAGAGCTCGATTACTCAGAAAGAGAGCGCCATGAATGTTCCCCATTGTTTTAAAACTGTTCGAGTGAGGATACACTTGAGAAGCAGATGTACTTGCTGTAGTCCGTTGTGGCTCATCAGTTTTTTTTGAACAGCCAAAAATTGAAATTGAAAAAAGAGCTGTGAATATGAAGAATACTGGGACCCGTTTAGTGTTCATAGTAAAAGAATAATTTCATTCTATTACACATTCTGTAGCCTGTCTAATAATTCGGCATAGTTGGGTGACAAATTCCCCTTTCGATGGAAAAATAAAATGATGAAAGATATTAAAATTCTTGCAGGTACGAGTCATCCAAAGCTAATTCAAGACATTTGCAAAATCTTAAAAACTCAACCGCTCAAAGTAACGCATACCCGGTTTAAAAATGATAATCTCTTTTGTCGAATCGAAGAAAATATTAGAGATGATGATATTTTTGTGATTCAAACCTCTGTAAAACCCGTCAATGAATATTTGATGGAGCTTTATATCATGTTAGATACTGCAAAATACGCATCGGCAGGAAGAATTACAGCTGTTCTCCCGTATTTTCCCTATGTGAGATCAGACCAAAAGGATCAGCCTCGTATTCCCATTACGGCAAGATTGGTTGCAGATCAGATTGCTCTTGCAGGCGCTGATCGGGTTTTATCACTTGATTTTCACTCTCCACAAGTTCACGGTTTTTTTAGAATTCCTGTCGATCAGCTTCAAGCGCAGGCTGTTCTTGTTGAACATGTTCAACAAACAAAAAGAAAATTTGATGTTGTTGTTTCTCCCGATGCAGGAGGTGTTAAAAGAGCCAGAGCGTACGCCCAACGACTGGGTTGTAGCCTTGCCGTAATGGATAAGCGACGTGAAAAAAATGATGATAGAGTTTATATGGGATTTATCATTGGGGATGTTCAAAACAAGGCGGCATTGATAGTTGATGATGAAATTTCTACAGGTCAAACCCTTTTCCATACAACCGATTCTCTTTTAAAAGCGGGTGCAGTCACAGTGAGTGCCTTTTGTACTCATGCTATATTGGCGGGGGATTGTCTTGAAAAACTTAAAAAATCCAAGCTTGAAGAATTGATTGTGACAGATTCCATTCCTCTGTTAGGAAAACCATCTGCAAAAATCACAATTCTTTCTGTCTCATCTCTTCTTGCACAGGGAATAATGCGTATTCACAAAGGCGAGTCCTTAAGCGAACTTTTTATGCATCCTTTTAGAATTTAGAGGCAAGTAACCCGAGGCTGGTGGTCGTTTATTTTTTAACATTTAAGAAGATGTGTTTTGGTGCCGATCCTGTATGTATCAATGCAAAAAATAGCGTCGGTGAGATTATGTATTATTTTAGGTTCTTTTCTTGTGGCGCTTTTCCTTCTCCAGGAGAATAAGGCCAATTTCAAAACCGCCTCTGTAGAAAATTCACAATATGACTCGAGCCGCGTTTTGGTCCGATATAAGAATCAAGCGAGTATCTTTGGAAAGAGCAATTTAATAAATATTCTTAATAAAAAACAAAGAACAGTTATTTCTTCTGAAACAATTCTTCCTCAATTGGACTTATGGCACTTAAGCCCCGATGTTTCTTCAAAAGAACTAGCAGAAAGTCTTTCAAAACATCCTCTAATTCAATATGCAGAACCTGATTACATTGTCTATACGATGGGGGGAGAAAAGAAAAAAAAACAAGATACGACAATTCCATTACCTGCTGAAGATAATGTTTCGGGACCGGATCCAAAGCTTACGAATTCTTACGGACTTTTGAAAATTGAAGCTCCTAAGGCATGGGAAATACATCGAGGCACTTCAGAAGTTATCATAGCTATTATTGATTCGGGTATTGATTATCGGCACGACGATTTATCGACGAACCTTTGGTACAACACAGGTGAAGTGGGTAGTTACGAAGATGACAAAAATAAAACTCATAACCGACAAACAGATGGGATTGATAATGATGGGAATGGCTATATTGATGATGTTATTGGTTGGGATTTTAGAAATAATGACGGTAAACCTTACGATGATAACGATCATGGTACTCATGTGGCTGGGATTGCCGGAGCCATTGGGGATAACAGTTTAGGGTCGAGTGGTGTTACAAAAGATGTGAGGCTGATGATTCTCAAATTTATCCATAGTGATGGATCTGGCAAGGTTAGTGATGCCATAAAGGCCATTAGCTATGCCATTAAAAACGGAGCCAAAGTTTTGAGTAACAGTTGGGGTGGGGCTTCGTTTTCACAAAGCTTACAAGAGGCCATAGTTCTTACAGCAGAAAATAATATGCTCTTTGTTGCAGCTGCTGGAAATGGTGGGGATGATAGTAAGGGTGACAATATAGATAAAGAACCAGTTTATCCTGCAGCCTTTGATCTATCCAATATTATATCGGTAGCAGCAACGAATCGATCCGATAAACTAGAATTTTTCTCAAATTATGGAAGTACAAACGTTGATTTTGCTGCTCCAGGAGCAGATATTTTTAGTACACTGCCCAATAATAAGTACGGCAATTTCAGTGGAACTTCTATGGCAACCCCTTATGTTGCAGGGGCTGCCGCACTCCTCTTAGGTTTTAACTCGAATCTGACAACTCTTGAAATTAAGCAAGCCTTGATGGATTCAGTGGATCCGTTAGCAGGACTCAAGAATAAGACAGTCACAGGTGGAAGACTCAACGTCTATAAAGCAATTCAGGTTCTGCAATCAAATAAAATATTATTAGGAAAAGAAGAGTAGGATTAGGGTTGAGTTGACTTATATTCCCCCACCTTTTTTTCAAGGTAGCGAACTTTTTGATTCAGCACGCCAATTCTTCGACGTAATTCCTGAATGCCTGTTACTTGTGCAACAGTAGAGCGAACATGATGATCGATTTTTTTCTGCCAGTCTTCTATACCGCCAGCAACATCTTTAATGACATGACCAGCATTGCTTCCAACTTGAGAAACAGGTTCAATGACCTTCCTTTGAAAAAAGGAAGAGATAGAACCCCCTTTATTTTGAATTATTTCTTTTAAAAATTGACGCGGTAATTCTCTTTTTGATCGTCTTTCATTTTCAAAAATGATTTGAGTCAGTGTCTGCGATGTAATATCCTTTCCGCTCTCATTATCCATGACGGTGACATCCTCCCCTTCACGGATGAAGTGGGCAATATCTTCCAAGGTGATATAAGAGCTCGCAGATGTGTCATAAAGCTTTCTATTGGAATAACACTTAATAATACGATGAGTATTCGACTTAACCGCCATGATTGTGCAAACTATCTAAAATGATATCCTGCGTCAAGAATTTCTTTAAGAAACTTCCATACATATCCGATAAGTTAAGTATGAGCTGGAATGTATGGCGGAAGTGTGAGAGAATCGAACTCACCATAGTTTCTGGAAACCAAAAACTATCACTGGATTTGAAGTCCAGGAAGCCCACCAGAGACTTATCCACTTCCGTAAGATTTATGCGTCTTATAGCTTGTTTTTTTCTCTTGATCTGTCAAGCCATTGTGTTTCTTGGTTGTCAGCAACAAACCCAAAAAAAGCATGATTTAGATGGACTTTTAACACCCTCTGGGACTTACCCAAAAAGTTTCTATAAAATTAAGAAGTTTCAATTTACAAGTATTCCAACACTCCTCAAGGACGACCAAAAGATTAAAAAAGAAGAAATATTTTACTCTCATTATCTTCAAGGACTCCACTCCCTTAACGAAGAAAAGATGGAGGTGGCACTGACGCACTTAAATGAGGCTTTTAAGATCAACTCAAAGCATCTGGGGCTTCACATCGCCATTGCTGAAACATACCTTATCATGCGTCAATGGGATCTTTCTCTGCGGCATGCCAAAGCTGTTCTTGAGCTAGACCCTCAGAACAAAGATGCAAAGCTTCTTCTGTCAGAAATCTATAAAAATCAAAAAAAAAATGATGCAGCCATTCGAAATCAGCTCAGGCTCATTTTATTGTAGGAAAAGTGTATATCAATCAAAATGAACTTGCTCTTGCTCTCTCCCACTTTCATAGTGCCTTAAAGCTGAAACCAGATTTTACAGAAGTTGCCTACATTATTGTTTTGATCTACGAACAACAAAAACAAAGTGATAAAGCCTTAGAGTTTCTTCTCAATTTCGAGAAAGAGAATAAGGCTTCAGCTTTTATTCATAAGCATGTTTTGCGGTTACTGCGAGAATTTCAAAAATATGAGCTTGGCATACAGTATCTCAAAGAAAGAAAAGCTAAGAATCCTTCTGACATTGATACGCTTCTGCAACTTTCTGAGTTTTATTTTTATTTGAAACAATTCAAAAGCGCTCTGCGGCAGCTTCAAGTTGTCCAGCACATCAATCCCAATTTGGAAGAAGTTAATTACAAGCTAGGGTTGCTCTATAGAGAAATGAAGGACTATCCAAATGCTATTTTATACTTTGAAAAGATCAAGTTCGATTCTATTTATTATGCCGATAGCATTCTTCAAAGAACTTTTTATTATTATCAAGTAGACAAAAAAATCCAGAAAGCTATCGAAGTTCTTGAAACAGCGCTCGAAAATAGAAAGGATCTTGTTTCTTTGTATCCCTCTCTTGCAAGTATTTACATAGAAAATAAAGAATCTAAAAAAGCTGTTGCTCTCCTTGAAAATGCAGCTGAAAAATTTCCAAAGGATGTTTCTATTCTGTATGATTTGGGTGCGGTCTATGAGAAAGATGGCCAGATCAAGCAAAGCCTACTGACTATGAGAAAAGTCTTAGAGCTTAATCCGGATCACCCTGAGGCTCTCAATTTTATTAGCTATTCTCTTGCGGCCAGAAAAGAAAATTTAGATGAGGCCCACCAATATGCTCAAAAAGCTTTGAAATTAAAGCCTCAAAGCGGCCATATTGCAGATACTTTGGGGTGGGTTTATTTTCAGCAGGGAAAGTTCAAAGAAGCAAAGCAGTTTTTAGAAAAAGCTTCACAATTAGAGCCAAAAGAACCTATTATTTTCTTTCATTTGGGCGAGGCCTATCGAAAGCTTGGAGACTCAGAAAAGGCTTTACAATTATATGAGCAGGCTCTTCAATTAAACCCAACACAAGATGAGCGTCCTCAAATTCAAGAAAAAATTCAAACTTTACGCAAAAGAATTCCTGCCAAGAAGTAATTTTCTGATCCTTTTATTCTGTATCCTTGTTTTGGTATCATGTAGTGTCACACCTGCGTTAAAGAGAGAACCCAGAAATCGACCCAAAGAAATTTTTAAAAATGCAGCTCAAGTTGCTAAAAAGTATATAATCAACAGTTTCACACAAAAAGCTCTC
The DNA here is from genome assembly GCA_016182335.1 of Deltaproteobacteria bacterium. Classification (GTDB taxonomy): domain Bacteria; phylum Bdellovibrionota; class JACOXK01; order JACOXK01; family JACOXK01; genus JACOXK01. The sequence continues at coordinate 7,929 of JACOXK010000127.1, forward strand.
ATTGGAAGTGGGCAGGCTACAGTCACTCAAGATAATAAGCCGTATCATTTTGATTTTTCAGTGGCAGCAAGACATCCTACTTTAAGCCGGTTTGAAGCCATGACGCAGTTTGGGCAGACGCTTGGAATTTTGATAACAAACATCCATAAAGCTTCCTACTACAACCCGCAAGATTCTAAACTCTATGAAAATGAAGACCTGATACCACATGTGAGCTCTTACATCCCCTATGATTTACATAAAAAAGACTTTGTGGGGCTACTTTTGAACTATGTTGCCTTGCCGCATCTATTAAAGGGCACGACATTTCAATTTAATGAAAAATTTAACGTTTACGAGTTTGCCTATCAAAATCAAGGTCAGAAATGGCATGTTTTTATCGATCCTTTTGATTTCTATCTTTCAGATGTGTTTATGTACGATGAAAATGACTCTCTGTTGTTAAAGATCTCTTATTATCAGTTTGAAAGGCTGCCATCAGGCAGATTATTTCCAAAATCTCTGCTTCTTGAGTCGTACGGAAAAGATCCAGCTATGTGGACACTGAGGATGGGTGATGTTTCTTTTCAAAAGCATTATTCTCCAAAGCTATTTCAACTTGAGGTACCTATTTTTTCATACGACAAATTAGAGAATAAATAGACATTGCATTCATTCTATGATTTTAATATAGAATAAACTCAATGACGCAAACACTGCTCAGTGTTGAAAATCTAAGAACATGCTTTCAATCAGAGGCGGGGGATGTTTATGCCGTCGATGACGTAAGCTTCAACATCAACAAGGGGGAAACTTTAGGACTGGTTGGTGAAAGTGGTTGCGGGAAAAGTGTCACTTCACTTTCCATTATGCGGTTAATTCCCACCCCTCCTGGAAAAATTACAAGCGGCAAAATGATATTCAAAGGGAAGAACCTGATGGATCTTTCCGATGAGCAGATCCGTCGAATTCGAGGCAATGAGATTGCCATGATATTCCAGGAACCCATGACATCCTTGAATCCAGTTTTTTCTATCGGAAATCAAATTTCAGAGGCTATTCAAACGCATCAAAATCTTTCAAGAAAACAAGTTTTGGAGAAAACAATTTCGATGTTGAAACTCGTGGGGATTCCTGACCCAGAAAAAAGAGTGAAAGAATATCCGCACCAGTTAAGTGGTGGCATGAGACAAAGGGTTATGATTGCTATGGCGCTGTCGTGCGATCCGGATCTACTCATAGCTGATGAGCCTTCAACAGCTTTGGATGTAACGATTCAGGCTCAAATACTGGATTTGATCAACGACTTACAACAAAGACTCAATATGTCTATTTTGCTCATTACGCACGATTTTGGTGTCATAGCTGAAACAGCCGATCACGTGGCTGTTATGTATGCTGGTAAAATCGTAGAGTACACAGATGTGAGGACAATATTTAGACGTCCACTGCACCCTTATACAATCGGACTTCTTGAGAGTTTACCTACGTTGAAAGATATCAATCATCATCGGGAGAAGCTTAAAACAATTCCGGGTATTGTGCCTGATTTGCTGCATGTCCCTCCTGGATGCCGATTTCATGATCGATGTGAGCGAGCTACTCAAGAGTGTACTTTGGCAGAGCCTACTCTTGATGAGGTCGAACCAGGGCATTGGGTTCGATGTATTCATTGGAATTGGGAACGAGGAAGAAAAGCCTGATGAGTAACTCAGAAGTTCTTGTACGCATTAAAGACCTAGTCAAACACTTTGCGTTAAAGGGAGGATTTTTTTCTAGACAAGTGGCAAGTGTTAAAGCCGTCAACGGTGTCAGTCTTGATATTAAGAAGGGAGAAACTGTTGGTCTCGTCGGAGAAAGTGGCTGTGGAAAATCGACTCTCGGAAGAATGGTTTTAAGACTTTTGGAGCCTTCAAGTGGCGAAGTCTACCTCGACGGAAAGAATATTTATCAATTATCAAGAGGGCAGATGCTTAAAGTCCGCAGACGTATGCAAATTATCTTTCAGGATCCATTTGCATCTTTAAATCCAAGAATGACGATTAAAAGCATTTTGGGAGAACCTCTATCTGTTCACAAGCTTGTTAAAACAAAAAAGGAAAAAAGAGAGAGACTTAAAGAGTTGTTGGATATTGTGGGGCTTCGTTCCAGCGCCTTAAACAGATACCCACATGAGTTCAGTGGTGGTCAAAGACAGAGAATTGGTATTGCTAGAGCGCTTGCTGTAAGTCCTGATTTTATAGTTGCAGACGAGCCTGTATCGGCTCTCGATGTTTCCATTCAAGCTCAGATCATTAACCTCATGAAGGATTTACAGAGAAAGTTTCAACTAGCCTATCTTTTTGTCGCTCATGACCTTAACGTTGTAGAGTATGTCTCAGACCGTGTGGCAGTTATGTATTTGGGATATATTGTAGAGCTAGCCCCAAGTGACAGAATTTATAAAAATCCCATGCATCCGTATACGCAAGCATTGTTATCTGCTATTCCCCAGCCTGACCCAGATTATAAAAAAGAAAGAATCCGGCTTCATGGGGACATTCCAAGCCCTATTAACTTACCTTCTGGTTGTGTTTTTCACACTCGGTGCCATTTTGCTATCAAAGGTATTTGCAAAGAGGTCATGCCCAAACTTGAAGAGAAAGAACCTGGGCATTGGGTTGCCTGTCATCTAGTATAGTCATCGTAATTCACTGATCATCTACTTGTTGTTTATCTGTTTTTGGGTAAAATGAAATTATTAGAGGTGGAGGGATCGTTTGGCTAAGAACAGACCTCAAGCTATTAGTACGAAAGAGCTTGAAGCAAAAATAGAAAGTATTAAACGTAAAAAACTTACAAAAAGAAAAGTGGTGAACCTGGATGATTATCGCAGAGCTACGCGCCCATCGTTGATGACGACGAAACAACACAACAGGCTCTCAGAAGAATTTTTGAAAAAGAGGGATTTGAGGTTCTCTACGCCCGTGATGGAACAGAGCTTGTTCGAATATTAGAGCTGCACCCCATTGATGCTATTCTTCTAGACATCAAACTTCCCTGGGTTGATGGTTATGAATTGTGCAAACTTGTCAAACAACATGATGAGTTTAAAAATGTTCCACTCGTTTTTCTCTCCGGAAAAAAAAGCGAGATTGAAATTAAAAAAGGATTTGAGGCTGGGTGTAATGATTACATTACAAAGCCTTTTGATATTGATCTAGTTATTGAAAAAGTAAAATCTCTGATTCGAAGCACTTCCTAAACTGTCCGCTTTTTTCCTCGTGTTTCATTTTGGAGCATATATTATCAACCAGAATCTATTCAGTGCCCCACAAACTCACTTGGCATGAAGGTTGCTAGTGGGTCTCCAGATGATTGCCATAACTTATACGGGTTCACTCTGGGGATTATGTTCGCAGCTCATTACGGTTGAAGTAGATCTTCAATCTAATATTCCCTCCTTCAACACCGTAGGCTTGCCCGACGGCATGATCAAAGAGAGTAAAGAGCGTATTAAAGCAGCTCTTCAGAACTCAGGCCTTTCCTATCCTCAGAGAAGAATCGTTGTCAATTTAGCTCCTGCTGATCTGCGAAAGGAAGGTTCCACGTTTGACCTTCCAATTACTATAGGCATTTTAGCAGCCCATAAGAAAATTCCACTCTCCAGTTTGCAGAACACTCTTTTTATAGGCGAATTATCACTGACTGGACAAGTCAAGCCTGTTCAGGGAATTCTTTCGCATCTGCTTATGGCAAAGAAACAGCGCATGACACGGGTCATCATGCCTCTTGAAAATCTGAAAGAAGCATCTTTATTTGATGACATAGAAATCTTAGGTGTTGAAAGTCTTCTGGAAGCAGTGTCATTTTTGCAGGGTATGTGTCAGCTGACAGCGCCTCTGCCTGAGAGGTTCAGTCAGGAAAGTAAAGAGAATGTCGATTTTTCTCACATAGTAGGGCACGAAGAGGCAAAACGTGTTCTTGAAATTGCTGTTGCTGGAAGACACAATGTTTTTTTTATAGGCCCTCCGGGTGCAGGCAAAACAATTTTAGCAAAGGCGGTTGCTTCTCTTCTTCCTTCTTTGACAAATGAGGAAGTATTGGAGGTTTTGACGATACGATCAGTTCTTAAAAAAAATTTTATTACTACACTGAACCCTCCTTTTGTCGCTCCCCATCATACTGTATCTTATGCTGCTCTGTGTGGAGGTGGGTCTGTTCCTAAGCCGGGGCTTGTGACTGAGGCTCATCGCGGTGTGCTTTTTCTGGATGAAGTCGGAGAGTTTCAAAAAAGAAGCCTTGAAGTTTTAAGGCAAGTTTTAGAAGAAAGAAAAATTACGGTTGCCAGAGCTGCTGGAAACAATACGTTTCCCGCAGATTTTCTTTTGATAATGGCAAGCAATCCCTGCCCATGTGGTTATCATACTCATGAGGAAATATCTTGTTATTGCGCACCGACTCAGATCGCAAAATATCAGTCTAAGTTTTCTGGTCCTCTGTTGGACCGAATTGATTTACACTTGCATGTGTCTGCCGTAAAAAAATATTTTCAAAAAGAAAAGTCTGCACCTTCCTCAGAACGCAGAGAACGTATTTTAGAAGCTCAAAAATTTCAAAGAAAGCGCTATGAGTCTCTTTCGATTCGTTATAATTCCCAAATTCCTTCTTCAGATATCTTAAAATGTTGTGATATGGATAAAAAAAGTGAGTTATGTCTTGAAACTGCCGTAAAAAAAATGAATTTAAGTCACAGAAGTTTTCACGGAGTTTTAAAAGTGGCACGAACTATAGCTGATCTTGATTGTGCTGAAATGATTCAGGAAAAGCACTTGCTGGAGGCGCTTCAATACAGGCAATTTAAGGAATTTTCGATGCATTAGAAAAATGTCGACATAAAAATTTAATTCTATAACTTAATAAATGGAGAGACTATGACACTGACAAAAAAGGACTTACTAGAAGCACTCAAAAACGTTGCCACCAAGGATGATCTCAAGAGGGAGTTAAAAAACTATTCAACAAGAGATGATCTGCAAAATTTTACAACTAAAGATGATCTTAAGAGTTTTGCAACAAAGGACGATCTGCAAAATTTTACAACTAAAGATGATCTTAAGAGTTTTGCAACAAAGGACGATCTGCAGGCT
>JACOXK010000009.1:0-6460 GCA_016182335.1 Deltaproteobacteria bacterium
AGCAGGACCTACTGTTTTATGAAAAAAAGTATGCCCATGCGAACCGATACAATAAATTTTTTTTGAATTTAATCTCCTACTATTCATCATTTTTTTGACACAGCTCCCATAGAAACGTCCGAGATTAAAATTAATTTCGGCAATTTCTTTCAGGGAAAGCAATGAAGGGTTCAATATTTGTTTTTTAAGCTCTTGAGGATAGGAATAAATTTCAAAAGCTTTCAGTTTAATGCTTTGGCTAGATATTTGAGCAATCGCTATATCCACGCCATCACAGCTTGTCCCACTCATAACTCCAATGACTAAAGGCATAATCCAATTATAAGGCTCTAAAAACTTATGTCCATAGCTTAAATAGAACCTGTTCATATATCCTATCGCCAGCATTCCCATCATCTGTTATCTTGTGACTATGCCTTTGTTTCAGCTCGTGACAAGGCGATTTCTTCTCGCTATTCCAACAGTCATTGGAGTTTGTACTGTCGTTTTTTTTCTTTCTCATCTCATTCCAGGTGATCCGGTTGATTATATTCTCCAAGATCAAACAAATCCTATAGATCGCCTACAACTCCAAAAAGAACTAGGCCTGGATAAACCTATTGTTGCTCAATACATTCACTATTTTAATAATCTTCTTCATGGTGATCTTGGAAAATCTTATTATTCACACGGAAGGACAGTCTTAAATTTAATCTTGGAGAGACTTCCCTATACTTTGATTCTTGCCATAAGTTCGATGATGTGTGCTCTACTTTTTTCTATTCCCCTGGGTATATTTGCAGCTCTTAAGGCTTTTTCCTGGAAAGATACTTCAGTCATGTTTATTGCGTTGCTTGGTATTTCCATACCTAATTTTGCGTTAGGCCCTGCTCTTATTGTCATCTTTGTTCTTCTCATTGGACTTGATATTCCTGTTTCTGGATTTGTCGCAGGCTCTAGCCTTATTCTTCCCACACTTACTTTAGGGACCTCCCTTATGGCATTGCTAACAAGAATGACAAGGACCTCTTTCATGGAAGTTCTCAAACAAGATTACGTTCGAACAGCTTATGCCAAAGGTTTGCAGGAACGCTCCATTCTATTCAAACACTGTCTTCGAAATGCTTTAAATCCAGTTGCTACTATTGCCGGTCTTCAATTTGGTACTTTACTTACAGGATCCATCATCACTGAAAAAATTTTTGATTGGCCAGGATTAGGCAGCCTTTTTATTTCTTCAATTCAATCGAGAGATTTTCTTGTCGTCCAAGGATGCATTCTGGTGATTGCCATTATTTATATCTTTATCAATTTGTTAACAGATATAGGCTATAGTATTTTAGACCCTAGGATAAGTATCAGATGAAAAATAAATTTCTCATTCTTGGAATTATTATTATTTCTTTTATGAGCCTCCTGGCCCTGCTAAGTCCCTATCTGTCTCCATATTCTTTAAATTATCAAGATCTTCCCCATCGATTTGATCTTCCAAATAAGAGTCACTTACTTGGACAAAATCAATATGGAGGCGATATTTTAACGCATCTTCTGTTTGGAGCTAAAATCTCTCTGTCTATTGCTATCACAACCACTCTCATCTGCTGTGTATTTGGCATGATTTTTGGAACAATCGCCGCCTTGGGTTCTTCTAAAATCGATTCTATTCTTATGAGAGTTGTTGATATTTTTCTTGCCTTCCCTGGTATTCTTTTAGCCATTGGCATTTCATCCATTCTGGAACCTGCTGCACATAATGTTATCTTTGCCCTTTGTGCAACTGGTTGGACAAGTTATGCAAGGCTTGTTCGTGGACAAGTGCTTTCTCTTAAAGAACAAGATTTTGTTCAATCCGCCAAAGCCTTAGGTGCCTCTTCGAAAAGAGTTGTTCTCTGCCATATTTGGCCCAATCTCATGGGAGCCCTTATTGTTCAAGCTAGCTTTGGAATGGCTGGAGTGATTATCGCAGAAAGCGCTTTAAGCTTTCTTGGAATTGGAGTAGGTGCAGATTCATCCAGTTGGGGTCTTATGATCGATGAAGCACGACGCTACATGACACATGCTTCTCGCCTTCATCTTTTATTGCCGCCTCTATTAGCTATTATGGTGACAGTTCTTGGGTTTAATTTTCTAGGAGATGGTCTTTTACAAAAATTAGATCCGCGTCTCGAAGGAATGAGATATGGGAATTGAGCTTTTATTAATTGGTATTCTCATGATTCTCTCAGCTTTTTTTTCAGGCTCTGAAACTGCACTCTTAAGTGCCAATAAAATTCGCCTCCATCATCAAGCTCGAAAAAAAAACATAAAGGCAAAATTGATTCTTGAAACCATTGATAAGCCAGATCAGTTCTTAGCTACAGTACTTGCTGGCAACAATCTTGTAAATATTGCCTGTGCCTCCATTGTCACAGGGTTAGCTTTAGAATTTTTTGATAAAGACTCAGGCATTCTCCTATCCACAATTATAACGACACTTTTACTTCTTATTTTTTCAGAAATTCTACCAAAAACATATGCAGCCTATTCTCCAGAAAAAGCGTCTTATAAACTTATCTATCCAGTCAGATTTTGCATGTTTTTATTTTTTCCGCTTACAAAATTTGTAACAGCTATCGCCAACTCTATATTGGATGTTACGGCCATGAGAAAAAGAACTCCAAAAATGATTCTTTCTGAAGAAGAAATTAAAACTCTACTAAATGTTAGCCATATTGGTGGTTCTCTTTCTAAAGAAAAAGAGCAAATGCTTCAAAGCGTATTCCTCCTTGATACAAAACGAGTTAAAGATATTTTTATTCCTCGAAGCCATATGGAAATGGTGAATGTTGATGATCCCATCGATAAAATTTTAGAAATATTGGAAACATCAGCTTATTCGAGAATTCCAGTTTTCGAAAAAAACAAGACCCATATTATTGGAATTCTTAATGTTAAAGACTTTTTCAGAGAACATAGAATTCATGGTGTCCAAATGGATGTTCGGGGTATTTTGAGAAAGGCAACATTTGTACCTGAACTTCAAAGTATTCGTCACCTGGTGTCTCATTTTCAAAGGGAAAAAATTCATATGGCCATCGTCGTCAATGAATATGGAGGAATTGAGGGACTGGTTACTCTTGAAGATGCCCTAGAAGAAATTGTTGGAGAAATTCATGATGAATATGATACGGAAGCTACTGCTATCAGTGTCCTTGCCGATGGTTCTTGTCTTGCACAATCTATTACTAAAGTTGAAGATGTTAATAGAAAAATGGGATGGAATGTTTCTACAAAACAGGCTACTATTGGGGCCCTCATTTCTGATGAGATCGATCGCATGCCAAAGCCTTCAGAGGTGATTTATATTGAAAATTACGAAATAACTATTATCAGCGTGTCATCGCGTGGCATTGGAATGGTGAAGTTGAGGAAGTGTTGAGAAATTTAGTGGGGCAGCATTTTATTTTTGGATTTGAGGGAACGAGTGTATCTTCAGAATTAAAATCGTTTATCAAAGAATATTGCCCCTCTGGATTTATTCTTTTCAAGCACAATGTTGAGTCTCCCCAACAATTGGTTGAACTCTGCACTCAACTGCAAAAAGCAAGCAGCTCACCTCTTTTTATTGGCATTGACCAAGAAGGAGGTCGTGTGATGAGACTTGGCCCCCCTTTCATTCAAGCCCCACCCGCTCACACTGTTGCAAGCACAAAAAATCCTTCTCTTGCTTTCGAACTTTCAAAGCTCATGGGTGAGGAACTACTGTCAGTCGGCATTAACCTTAATTTTTCTCCGGTGTGCGATGTCCTCGTCAACGAATTCAATGCAGTGATAGGAGATCGTGCCTATGGTGGCGAACCTGCAACGGTCTCACAGTATTGTATTCAAACCATTCGTGGCTTTTTAAAATCAGGTATTTTACCTTGTGCTAAACATTATCCAGGACACGGTACTCCCCAGGAAGACTCTCACTTAGAGCTGCCAAAAAGTGATGCCCCCTTAGAAATCCTTGTGAACAGAGAGTTTAAACCTTTTGCCGCTGCGATAGAGGCTCGTGTACCCTTCATTATGACTGCTCATATATTGTACTCCTATTTTGATAAGCACTTGCCTGCTACCTTAACTCCAAGTGCTATGAGTTACCTTCGTGAAAAGATGAATTTTCCTGGCATTATTATTTCAGATGATATGAACATGAAGGCTGTATCAAAAAACTTTGGAGAGGATGAGGCTTTGGCACTAGCTACTGAAGCTGGAATTGATATTCTTCTTTATTGCGATCAGGACTTATCGCACCATGTAAAACTTTGGGAGAACTTATATCAATTAGCTGAAGAAGAAAGTTTTGTATTAAATCTTTTGGAGCAATCCTATTCCAGAATTTCTAAAATCAAGACCTCCTATCTCACCTCCCCTATCCCCTCCCCAAACACCTGGCAAACAACCATAGATAAGTCTAAACAACAAAAATTGCTTAAAAAAATACCAGAATAATTACTCGTCAAACATACACAAATAATAATGTAAGTGGGTGGCATGGATCGGGGGTCCAGCAATGAGCGCCTGCAGGCACTACTGTGCCGAAGCCGTCGATTGGGGGTGATCCATGACAGGACCCGCTCACATTTTATTAATATTTTAGAAAGTGGCCGGGTCGTTTGCCCGTGTGTTTGCCACCCTTAATCACCAACTCCCCATTTACAAACACATACTCAATTCCGGTTGGATAATGAAGTGGCTCTTTAAATGTTGATGTATCTTCAATTTTGTCCAAATCAAAAAGCACGAGGTCTGCCCAGTAACCCTCTTCAATTTTTCCTCTGTTTTTAAGTCCAAAACGCTGCGCCGGTTGAGTCGACATTTTATAAAGAGCCTGATCGAGAGTTATAATTTTTTTCTTTTTGACATATTCTGAAATAACCCTGGGAAATGTTCCAAAAGCTCTAGGATGTAATGCTCCCTTTGAAAGACGCCCCACGCAACTTCGACAGCCGCTATCAGAACCAATCATAACGTACTCTTTTTGAAGGATCATCTCCAGATTTTCCTCACTCATCGTAAAATAAATGGCCGACACTTTTGTTTTTTCTTCAATGAGAAGATCGCACACAAATTCAAAAGAATCCTGGTCCCTCTTTTTGGCAGCCTCTGCAACTCTTAAGCCTTCATATTGTTTATTTTTTTCTGAGGCTACCTCCATGATTTGAACATTATTATAATAGTCTTTTTCATATTTTTTATTAAGTTCAGTGGCAATATCAGCTCGCGCCGTTTTATCTTTGAGTCTTTTAATGATGGCTTCTTCTCCGCCATCAAAAGCCCACTCAGGAAGCACCTGTAAAAGCCCTGTTTGTGAAGCAGTATAAGGGTATCTGTCTGCCGCAACATCAATGCCATCAGTCAAAGCTTTTTCAATCAAATCGCAAATCTTTGGCATCTTGTGCCAATTACGTTTGCCTGAGGTTTTAAGATGTGAAATCTGAATTTTACATCCAGATTTTCGACCTACATTGAGTGTTTCTTCGGTAGCTTCCACAACGAAATCATTTTCATTTCTCATATGAAAGGCAAAAATTCGATCATATTTTTTACAGACTTTCGCAAGCTCTAATAGTTCTTTTTCGTTGGAGTAGCAGGCTGGTGGGTAGACGAGCCCCGTTGAAAGCCCTGTGGCTCCCTCTTGAAAGGCTTCTTCCAGTTTTGAACACATATTCTGAATTTCCGTTGCTGTTAATACACGATTAACAACACCTGTTTCGCTTTCTCTAAGAGTGTTGTGTCCTACAAGATGCCCATAGTTCATAGAGATTTTCATTTGATCCATGGCTTGTGCGTATTCAGTGAGAGAGTGCCAGGGAATGGGCAGGTTTTCATAGGTTTGGTAGTCAGAGTTTCTTTTTTCAAAGCAAGGCCCCCACACAGGGGCGGCAGAATAGCCGCAGTTACCACCTATATCGGTCGTCACACCTTGATAAACTTTAGAATCAGCACCCGGATTAAGAAAAATAAAATAATCTGAATGGGCATGGCAGTCGATAAAACCGGCGGATATGAGTAAATTCGATGCATTAATAATTCCTTTGTCATTTTGCTCTGCGTCATTGTGAGGCTGCGAAGCCACTTGTGGTATAGCAGTCGTGGCAACCTTGTCATTCCTCAGAGTGATAGATGAAATCTTTCCATCTTTGATTTCAATTTTTTTATTTTTGATTTGAATGAGATAATTCATGTAAAGAATAATAACTCACTCTTTGAACAATTGTCACTGCATATGGATTGCCACGTCGCTATCTACCCTCGCAATGACAATATAGAGCAAAAAAAAGAGGAGCTTTCGGGCTCCTCTTTTTTTAAGATTAGATTGCCGCGGGTTTCTTCAAAACCCTCGCAATGACAGAACCAGATTAGAATATAAACGATGCGCTCACGTATATCTGCTCTGCATCGACTGCATCTGTGTCTGTTGTAGCTCCAGTCTGTCCTACTGGGAACATAGCGTCTC
>JACOXK010000009.1:6506-29002 GCA_016182335.1 Deltaproteobacteria bacterium
TCCAAGCTTAAATCCCCATGATTGTGGCCCTTGTCGTTTTGCCGTTGTAGCAGCAACTTCACCTGCCATAAAATCATGATAGAAACCCTTCAGGGACCATGTTTTCCAACCCAATCCAAGACCATAAGCAACAACATACTCGTTATTTGCAAAAGGTCCTGCACCTCCGTTAGTCATATCAGGTAGTGATCTGCCAAAAGCCAAGTCATTGACGAGAGACCCACCAAAGAAACCAAACAGCTGTTCATCTACGAATGTCCCAGGATGCACGTTTTGTACTTGATCCGTTGGGTCACCTCTTAAATCAGTGCTGTTATCAGTTCTTGTATAAAAAATACCTGCTTCTTTGACGAATCCTAAGATGTCTCCTGTCCATTTCAAAGCAGCTGACCAGGAAGAACCATCCCAGCCACCAATCGTATTACCAGCTGCGGCATCATTACCTAATTTGCCATCCGTTGTGGAATCACGCTGGCCATAAAGAAGAAGCTTGCTATCACCGAAAAGAAACTTGTTCCATGTCAGACCAAGTCCAGCTCTCCATCCTTTGGCAGTATATTCAGCTTGCGTCGCAGCAGAACCATCATTACTCTTTATTTTCTTATTAAACATAAGTGCATTCAAGCCAACTTGAAAATGATTTAATAAATCAAAATCAACTTCCGTCCCACCGCTCAAGAAAGTATCCTGATCTGAGTCCCTTGCAGCTATAGAAACGCCAAGACTCTCACCCAAAATGACGCCTTGCCCTTCTACGTTCCAATGCCAACCACTTCCTTTCCAGTCAAAGAAAAGTGTTAAACCAGGAAAGCCTCCATCGAACGGGTCATCCCATGCTGGATGTGTACCTCTAGTTCCAGCAACTGCTGTAGCATTGCTAATTCCTTTAGCTAAATCAATCGGATTTCTATAGGTAGTACCAGTTGTTTCCGTAATAATTGTTAGCACATCAACACCGCTCACGGGCATGAAAGCTAGGGTTGAATCCCCGATAGTTCCTTTGGATGAAAGACTCTTCAAATAACCTAATCCAAAATCAAAATCAACGCCTCCAAACCCTAAGTAATGAGCTAAATCGAACACACCTTCAAAATGAGTCAGGCCATATCCACCCGTCTCAAAGCTTTGGTTTGAAGCAAGACTACCATCAAACAACGCTGCAAAGCCTCCCATAAAATTAAACCCTGTAAATAAATTACTTGACGCATCGAGGCTAAAAGAACCCACTGCTAAATCGAATTCCCCATCATTAGCCACTGCGACGTTGTTACGAACAGTACTCGCTGTAACGACACTTTGATCTTTGCTTAAATCTTGCTCTTTTGAACTGTTCCAGCTGAGCTTTGCCTTTGCATCAAGATCAAACGGCCCTACTTTTGCTGTTGCAGCATTTCCAACACTCACTGCACACAGTGTTACAAACAAACTTAAAAAACCTAACGTTTTCTTCATCTCAAAAACCCTCCCTTTCATATTTTCCTCTGTTTACCATTACTAACCTTTAACTAAACTCCCACAAGCAGGATTGTACTATCCCACTCACTCTTATTTTACGGTAACAGTGACAGTTAACTTGTCAATACTATTTTAAATTTTTAATGTGACGAAAAAAAACAATGATTTTTTGTTGAATAATAAAACAAAAAGGGCTGTTGGTTTTCCCAACAGCCCTTTAGATTAGATTGCCATATTCAGAGCACCACGGGTTCCATTAGCAACCCTCGCGATGACAGTTTGGCTCGCAATGACAATATGAAACAGTTTACATCATGCCGCCCATACCACCCATGCCGCCTGGCATTCCACCACCATGAGGCATGCCTGCTCCTGCACCACCTTTTTCTTTCTCTTCTGGTTTTTCAGCAACCATAGCCTCTGTTGTGAGTAACAACGAAGCAACACTAGATGCATTTTGGAGAGCACAACGGGTTACCTTTGTTGGGTCAATGACACCAAACTTCAACATGTCCCCATACTCTTCAGTACGTGCGTTAAAACCAAAGGCTCCGTCTTTTGAATCGACTTTATCTACGACGATTGACCCTTCAAATCCAGCATTATAGGCGATTTGACGAATCGGCTCTTGTAAGGCACGTCGTACGATATTGACTCCTGCTTGTTGATGAGAATGTTCGAGTTTTAAGTTATCAAGAACTCGTGAAGCTCTCAATAATGCAACCCCGCCGCCTGGGACAATCCCTTCTTCAACTGCAGCGCGTGTTGCATTTAATGCATCTTCAACGCGAGCTTTCTTTTCTTTCATTTCGCTCTCAGTTGCAGCACCAACATTAATAACAGCAACACCACCAACGAGTTTTGCAAGACGCTCTTGAAGTTTTTCGCGATCATAATCAGAAGTTGTTTCTTCAATTTGTGAGCGAATTTGTTTAACTCGTCCTTCAATGTCCTGTTTTTTGCCGGCTCCATCAACAATAGTTGTATTATCTTTATCAATAGTCACTCGCTTAGCCTGTCCAAGATCTTCCAAAGTTGCATTTTCTAATTTCAAACCAAGATCTTCAGCAATCACAGAAGCTCCAGTAAGGGTAGCAATGTCTTTCAACATTTCTTTTCTGCGATCTCCAAAGCCAGGAGCTTTCACAGCTGCAACACTTAAAGTACCACGAAGCTTATTCACAACTAATGTTGCAAGAGCCTCGCCTTCAACTTCTTCGGAGATAATCACGAGAGGTTTACCTAGTTTTGCAACTTGCTCTAGAATCGGAAGCAAGTCTTTCATGCCACTGATTTTCTTTTCGTAAACAAGAATGTAAGGGTTCTCCAGAACCGCTTCCATTCTTTCAGCATCTGTTACAAAATAAGGAGAGAGATAACCTCGATCAAATTGCATCCCTTCAACAACTTCTAAGGTTGTCTCCATCCCCTTTGCTTCTTCAACTGTAATAACACCCTCTTTGCCGACTTTTTCCATAGCTTGCGCGATAATGTTACCGATTGTTTCATCACTGTTGGCAGAAATGGTACCAACTTGTGCAATTTCTTTTTGATCTTTTGTAGGCTTTGAAATTTTAGAAAGCTCCTGAACTGTTTTTTCAACAGCAAGATCAATGCCACGCTTAATATCCATGGGGTTTAACCCAGCAGCTACTGCTTTAGCACCTTCACGGTAAATAGCTTGAGCTAAGATCGTAGCAGTGGTTGTTCCGTCCCCAGCTATATCACTGGTTTTGCTAGCTACTTCTTTAACCATTTGTGCACCCATGTTTTCAAACTTATTTTCAAGTTCGATTTCCTTGGCCACTGTAACACCATCTTTTGTCACCGTTGGTGAACCAAAAGATTTATCAATAACAACATTGCGACCGCGAGGCCCAAGAGTTACTTTCACAGTATCAGCCAATGTATTCACACCTTTTAAGATAAGGTTTCGCGCTTCTTGGCTATAAATTATTTCCTTTGCCATTTTATTTTCCTCCTTTTTAGTGGATCCCAGATCTAGTCTGGGATGACTTCATCAGTTAACAATGACACCTAAAATGTCATCCTCACGCATAATAAGATGCTCAATACCTTCAATCGTAATTTCTGTTCCTGAATATTTTCCAAACAGAATACGATCCCCTTTTTTAACATCGAGAGGGACTTTTTCACCCTTCTCACTGAGCTTCCCAGCTCCCACAGAAACAACAAGCCCTTCTTGAGGCTTTTCTTTTGCAGAGTCAGGAATAATAATTCCCCCCTTAGTTTTCTCTTCTTCCTGAACTCGTTTAACAATCACTCGGTCTTGCAACGGACGTACTGTTGACATACGTTTACCTCCTTTATTTTTTTAGTTTATACAACTAATTGATATTACTTATGATTCTCTGATTTGACCAACTCTCAGAGAACTATTAGCACTCCTAACCAGCGAGTGCTAACACTCACTGTTCGACGTTTATAACAAAGTTTTTCTTTTTGGCAAGAGGCTTTTTCAGTTCAAAAAGAAGTTTTTAGCTCTACTTCTTCTTGAAAATACTTACGATAAAGTGTCTCCCACTCAGAGCTACCCTCATACACTTGACGCGAAAGAGAACTAATCTTGGCACGTACTTTACGGTCTACTTCTTCCTCAAATTTAATATAATCTTCTAAGCCCCGACGAATTTCCCTTTTAACAGTTGCCTCATCTCGCAAAAAATGAACACTCTTGGATACAAAATAATCCATTATAATATTCGAGAGAAAATAAGCTCTGTCGCTTGTAAGACTCATAAAACAAATTTTTTTTCAGAAGCTATCTTTTTTTTAATCATATGAAACATTTTTCTTGAATCAATATTTTCAGACATTTGATTTTTCATCTGATCCATTAGTTTCACCGTTTGCGCTTCAATATGACGCTCCTCTTCCATATTCTTTGAAATAACCTCTCGAACATAATCTTCCACAGGTATTTTTTCAGGTACCAATTTCTTCTCTTTGATCCTTTTAGAAACAAAAGAAATAAGAGCCTTCATTTGACGATCTGACAACATACGAGTTTTATAGTGAGCTCATGAAGTGGAGTCAATTGAAGAACGCAAAAAGATATCGGCTTCTCTACAGGCTTCGTCTCTTAGGAAAAACAGGTATCGCTTTGATCTGTCTTATTGTTCTTTCCCTTTTTCTTTATTACCAGCACTTGAACCATACAATCGTAGAAAAATTTGAGGGGAAGAAATGGGAGGTTCCCTCTAAGATTTATTCTTCATCATATCTTATTGCCCCAGGTCTGAATATTATCAATCCATTATTTGATAAAAGACTTCTCCACCGTGGTTATAAACGCAGTTATGAAAAAAACCTTTCTCGGGGACAATATTTTGTATCTCCAGATCAAAAAGAGGTTCTTATTTATCTACACGATTTTATCTCCCCAAGCTCGATCGAGGAGGGAAAACTCTTTCACATCTCTTGTAAAGAAGGAATTGTTCAAAAAATTCTCCAGAACGAAACAGATCAAGAAGTAGAAAGCATTGAACTTGAGCCCATTCTCATGGCGCTTCTTTATGACAAAGAGGCCGAAAATAGAAAGCTTGTGAAATTAGAAGAAGTACCACCTGAACTTCTCAATGCCATTATATCTATTGAAGATGAGAGATACTTTGAACACAAAGGGGTAGACCCACACGGCATTCTTCGTGCCTTTATTACTAATATTAAACGCGGGAAAATGGCTCAGGGTGGGAGCACTCTAACACAGCAGCTTGTCAAAAACTTCTTCCTGACTTCCCAAAAAACGTTCCGAAGGAAAGTCACGGAAGCCATAATGGCGTTTATGATCGAGAGTCGATATTCAAAAGACGAAATATTAGAAACTTATGTAAATGAAGTTTATTTTGGAAACTTTAAATCAGTTGCAATTCACGGAGTGGGCCAGGCTTCACTTACTTATTTTTCAAAGGACCTCAATAATTTGTCCTTAGGTGAAGTAGCTGTACTAGCTGGAATGATTCAGGCCCCCAACCGTTATTCTCCGGTCACTCACCCTAAACTTTCCCTTCAGAGGCGAAATACAGTGTTGCAAAAAATGTTTGAATTGGGAAAGATTTCGAAAAGTCAGTTTGTTGCTGCACTGCGAGAAACAATTCACGCAAGACCCTCTTTTCTAGATATCAGCAGAGATGCCCCTTACTTTGTTGATCTCGTACGACACGAAATGCTTGAATCCTACTCTGCCGAAAAACTCATTGGAGAGGGCTATCATGTTTTTACAACCTTGGATCTTACACTTCAAAGAGAATCCCAAAAACTTCTCCAGAATCACTTGGACGGCCTTGAAAAATATTATGAACATTTACAACAAAACAAAGAAAAGAAGTTACAAGCATCCCTCATCTGCCTTGAGACTCACTCTGGGTTTATTCAAACTTTGATTGGAGGTAGAGCCTACGCAGAGTCCCAATTCAACCGAATTTACCAGTCGAAAAGACAAGTTGGTTCACTTTTTAAACCATTCGTTTTTGCTACGGCTCTTGAAGAAAACCCTACTCAGTGGACACTCTCAACAAAACTCTCGGACAGTCCATTGACACTTCATTACGACAAACAAACATGGTCACCAGAAAATTATGACAAGCTTTATCGTGGAGATATTCGAATTCGAGACGTTTTAGAAAATTCAATTAACGTTCCAACAGCTAGGCTTGCTTGGGATATAGGAATTAATAAAATCATTAAAACAACACAGGCCTTAGGTATCAAAACAAAACTCCCACAAGTGCCCTCTCTTGCCTTAGGTGCAGTTGAACTCTCTCCTCTTGAAATCACTCTAGCCTACGCAACGCTGGCTAACCAAGGCTTTCGAACTGATCCTGTTGCCATTAAAACAGTTATCAGAGCCGATGGAAAGATTCTGCAACGAAGACACGGGGAACTACAAAGGGCTCTGTCCACAGAAACCTCTTACCTTATAACATCCCTACTCCAAGGGGTTATCTCCAGAGGAACTGCCCAATATGCACATAAAATTTTTGATTGGCCTGCAGCTGGAAAAACTGGAACAACTTCAGACTTTATGGACGCTTGGTTTGCTGGTTACACACCACAATTCGTTTCAACCGTATGGGTGGGTTATGACGAAGAAACATCTGTTGGACTTTCAGGCGCTGCCGCAGCCCTTCCTCTTTGGGCACAATTTATGAAAATGGCCCATAACGGATTGATCATTCGAGATTTTCAACGACCTTCCACCATTGTAACTGCAACGATTGATCCAGAAACAGGATATCTGGCTACCCCGCAATGTCCTAAAAGTTTTGAAGAATATTATAGAAGGGGTACAGAACCTTCTGAATCTTGTCCTATTCACTCAGGAGGAAATTAAACTAGACTGTTCATCAGCTTGATGTCTGAAACGGCCTGAGATGATAGCGATATGTCTTCTTGATCTGGATCAAAACCATAGCATCTAAAAATAATTTCATCGGCCACTTGAATCATTTCACAAATCTGTTTTTCGGTATGGGAACGCTCTGCCCAAATAGCCTGACAGAAGCTCAAAAAAGAGCTCAAATCTTGGGGCAGAGTAATAATTTCTTCGATCTCATCCCAAAAAAGATTCTCCCTTCCATCAAGAGATGACTGAATAAGAGAAAGATAGACATCATCTGCATCAATGGACAGGAACTTATTATCCATTGAAATAAGCTGCAAATAAGTCCTTTGATTGTCAGGGTGCTGGGCCATGCGAGCTTTTAAAAAGCAAAATTGTGATGCCTCTCCATCATTTTTAACAAAAATTTGCGGATGATTTTTCAAAACACATTGAGATGATTGTGGAAAAATATCCTTATAAGCATGCCATGGAACTTCTTCAGATTTGAGGAAATCATATTTTTGATTAACAGCCTTTCTTCTTTGAATTTCATCATAGAAGCACTCCAGGGTTTTAATAACTGTTTCATGATTTCCAGATTTTAGTTCAAGAAAGAGCCCAGCTCTTAGATAATTGAAATCACAACGCATCAATGCTTGATAGTACTGGTGCTGCCTCTGAAGCTTTAATCCCTTATCTTCTAATAATGACAGCTTTGGTAATGGCACATGTTTTAAATCTTTTTCACGCCAGCCCCTTCCCTGTCCAACACCCTGGTTCAAAGACCAAAATTGAATGATTTTTGAATGAAGAAGAAGACATACAAATTTTAAGGATAAAGAATGATGGATTCTAGGTATGATCTCAAGATGGGGCTCTTCTACAACTGAATCATAAAACTGATTGTCCTTTAAACATATTTTCTGCTCTGGAATGGCTGTCAGCAAAGTGCCTTGGATACCGTCCTGCGATTGAGGCTTTCTAACAATAAAAAATTCATCCAAAGAAACACTTCGCGTCTGCAATCTTTCAAGCAATGGAAGCTCTTTAAATCTTTGAAATGAATTCCAAACATTTTGAGTCAATTGTCCTTGATCTAAAGCACTTAAAAATATTTCTACCCCATCTTTTACATAAACATCGCTTGAATTCTTCAAATCTAAAACCTGTTTTCGAAGTTCAGCCGCCTCCACCGTTCCTATATCAGACTGAAGACGAATAATTTGTGGGCAATGAAGGTCTCTGAATTCTTTTTGAGAACACTTCTGCAAAACATAAAGATACTTGGGTGTGATTTTAGTTCCAAAATCATAGACTTCCAAGATTTTGGCTTGGTCCAAAACAAAACCTCTCAACTTAGAGGCTCCCTCCGCAGTGGGCCAAAATTCTTGATCAAAAGCAATCAATATCCCATCTTCTCGTAATTTCGAAAGGCCCAATATATAATACCAGCTCGACATATGTAACTTTGATTCATAGAAAGACTTCCACTCAGGATGTTCGAGTGCATATTCTTTTGCAGAAAATTCTGAAATTGAACTTAGATCCATGAGACAATAATCCATTTTTTTTGAGCTCAGTAACTCTTGAAATAGTCTTTTTTGAATACCCTTTGGGTTTTGAATAAGTGCTAACTCATCCTTTGAAGAAAGGACTGGATTTTCTAAGTTATCAAGAAGCGATGGGTTAGCAAACGTTCTTAGGGCGTCATAATGAAGAACATTTCCATAGGAAATTTGAGAGACACAAGAAAGTGCAGCATACTCCCATAGATAACTCATTTCAAGAAACAGAAATGAATAATAGTCAGTCTCAAGAGCATAATAATTCTGTGAGATAAATGCATGGAAAATATCTGTATCGTGCTTTCTTTTAAAATCTGCAGATACAAGGGATAGAAAAAAACCACTAGAAGCGCATAAATTAAGTACTTTCATCGGTTTTTGAAATTGCTCAATATGTCTTACCCAAATCAAATCTTTAAAAATATTTTTGAGGTAAGATTTTCCCCATTGGCAAACTGGAGCACTCGGGCCCTTTCTTAGATAATGATCATAAACGGCTAAGATTTTATTTTCGTCCCCGTCTATTATTTCACTTTGCTCAATTTCATCAATAAGCTGCAAAAGTTCTTCATCGCTTAGTTTTAACCAACTGAAAGGGTGTTGCTTAGAAAAAAGCCAGGTCTGTTTGTAAAACACTAGATTTGTCTGAAAAGAACATAATAGTTTTGATAAAGATGTTTGACTCAATTGAAAAGGAGAGTTTTGATGTAAAACTCCTTTTTGAACAAGAAGTTTCATTAAACATAATTTTGCAAAATAGAAGTGAACAACTTGTTGCAAATAAGTATCTAAAGTTTTTTTATGCTCATCGCTTTCATAAAACCATTCTTCACTCAATTCTACTTTTAGTTTATTGTTCCAAAGGCGCTCGCCAATACCTTCTAAAAGAAGCACTATGTGCTTTTTTGTAGATAAATTAAGCTTGAATAAATCCTTAATGCGGGACCTCACAATGAGTTCTAATTTTGCTAAAAGAGAATCTACGGACTCTTCAAAGGATTTCTTCCCAGCAGTTATATGAAGACCTAGCTGGATGCTTCCTGTGTCTTGAGCTGGAGTGGCGAGGGAATGACTTTCTAGCATTACAGTGCTTCTAAATCATTCCAAACAAACATCAACACGTTCATGAAACTCCATGATTTACACAACCAACAATATTTAAGAACCGATATTTTCCAATATATACCAGGATCAAATAGACTGCTAGAAAAAATTAAAAAAAATACTTTTTTTTCCGCTATGTTATAAGGATCGTCCTATGAGAATGACTGGTGGCAAGCATAAAGGTAGAATTTTGTATTCACCCAAAAATGAAAAAGTCCGCCCGACTTCAGATAAGGTAAGAGAGTCTGTTTTCAATATTCTCAATATTTTCGAAGGTTGCACTTTCTTTGATCTTTTTGCTGGCGCAGGAAGTGTCGGATTGGAAGCATGGAGCCGAGGAGCCAAAACAGTTATATTAATAGACTCTGACATTCAACTCTGCAGGAAAAATGTACAGATTTTTCAAAATCCATCACTTAAGGTCATCAAAGGGCAGCTGCCTCATATTCTCAAAAGGGTAAAAGGTCAGGGTGATTTTATTTTTATGGATCCACCCTTTACACATCCAGAGCTCACTGAGAAAACTCTAGAGATGTTAGCACTTTATCCGCATCTTTATGCAAAAGACGCGATTTTCATTGTTCAACAATCCCAATTTTACAAGACTATTGAACGAAATGGATATTGTCTCATCAAAGAAAAAGTTTATGGCTTAAATAGATTACTCTTTTACAAAAGAAATTCAGTCTGATACCCCAGAGTCATTGTATGAAAAAGGCTATTTTCCCAGGATCTTTTGACCCTATCACTCACGGACATCTTGACCTTATTCGTCGGGCTCTTGCCGTATTTGATAACTTAATTATTCTCATAGCCCAAAGCCCACACAAGTCCAACCTGTTTTCTGTGAAAGAAAGAAAATCAATGATTCTAGAAACTTGTAGAGATTTTCCTCAAATAACGGTGGATTCTACGAATGGTCTTCTTATGGATTATGCCTCTGAGCACAAAGCACAGGCTATTATCCGAGGGCTGCGAGCCACTTCTGATTTTGAATACGAATTTCAAATGGCTTCTATGAATAAAAAACTCAACCCACACGTTGAGACGTTCTTTATAATGACGGGGGAAAAGTATTTTTACATTAGCTCTCGGGCAATTAAAGAAGTCATGAGTTTAGGGGGAGACGTATCTTCTTTTGTTCCCACAATTGTCAACAGTGCCCTAAAAAAGAAATATAAAAAAAGTAAATAATGCGTATCGTACAAAGGATCTTAAATCTTTCCCCCTCAGAAACATTGGCCATTAAAGCCAAGGCAGACGACCTTCGATCGCATGGAAAATCTGTTATTTCGTTATGCGCTGGAGAGCCTGATTTCGATACTCCGCAGAGCATCAAAGAAGCAGCAAAAAAAGCCCTCGATGAAGGCTTTACAAAATATACGGCAACGGGGGGAATTGCTCCTCTTAAGAAAGCGGTATGCGACCATATCAAAAAACATAAAAAATTAGATTATCTACCCCATGAAGTTATTATTACCGCCGGTGCTAAACAGGCTTTGTACAATTTTTTTCAGTGCGTTTTGGAACCAGAAGATGAAGTCCTTGTCCCATCTCCCTACTGGGTGTCCTACCCAGCTTTTGTGCACTTGAGTGGGGCGCGCTTCAAGCCTATTCCAACACTTGAAAAGAATCATTTTAAATTGACTGAGCAAGATTTAGAAAAGAGTGTCAGTTCTAAAAGTAAGATTTTAGTTTTATGTTCTCCTTCCAACCCAACAGGTTCGGTATACTCTCAAAAGGAATTAGAAGCACTTCTTCCTATTATCCAAAAAAATAATTTATTTCTTGTCTGTGACGATATTTATGAAGACCTTGTCTATGATGAGCCCACCGCCCCTCACCTTTTGAAATCACACCCTGAACTCAAAGATCAGATCCTTCATGTTAGTGGCGTTTCAAAATCGTTCTCCATGACGGGATGGAGATTAGGATGGGCAGCGGGTCCCAAGAATGTTATTGCCTCCATGGAATCCCTTCAAAGCCACAGCACATCAAACCCAAACTCTATTGCTCAAAAGGCAGGATTATTTGCTCTGACACACTCTATACCTGAGCTAGAGCTTATGAAAAAAGAGTTTGAAAAAAGACGAGACTTTCTGTGTGAGCGGCTTTCAGCCATTCAGGGGATTTCCTACATTAAGCCAGCGGGTGCTTTTTATATTTTTGTAAACATTTCTAAATGTGAGACAAATTCGAACGATTTTTCTCATTTTCTTTTAGACAAATATGGTGTTGCTGTTGTTCCAGGTTACGCCTTTGGAATGGATGGCTTTATAAGAATGAGTTTTACTTTATCAACCTCACAGCTTTCAGAAGCTGTTGACAGGTTGCAAAAATGTTTAAAGGATAACTATTTATGAAAAGAAGAAAAAAGAAACTTTTCACACCGGGCCCGTGTGAAATTCCACTTTCTGTTTTTAAGGCTATGGGTCATATTGAGCATCATAGAACCCCTCAATTCAAACAAGTCATGCAAGATATTCAAAATGGACTTCAATACATTTTTCAAACAAATCAACTGGTCATAACGCTTTGCTCTTCTGGAACGGGGGCTATGGAAGCAGCCATTGTTAACGTTTTTAAAAAAAACGATAAAGTCCTTGTTGTTAATGGAGGAAAGTTTGGTGAAAGATGGGGAAAAATTGCGAAAAACTATGGTTTGCAAGTCCTGGAACTTTCTGTTGAGTGGGGAAAGGCTGTTCAAGTGGAAGATATTGCCCAAGTACTTAAAAAAAATCAGGATGTGTGCGGGATTTTCATACAGGCGCTTGAAACTTCCACCGGAGTTGTGCACCCTATTGAAGAATTAGCATTTTATCTAAAAAAACTGTCACGAAAACCTTTGTTGGTTGTTGATGCTATTAGCGGGCTTCTTACATCCGCGCTACCCATGGACAATTGGGGCTTAGATGTTGTTGTTGCAGGCTCACAAAAAGGATTGTGCTTACCTCCAGGTTTGGCTTTCATTGCATTAAGCTCCAGAGCGTGGGAAATGGCTCATGTCTCTGACGTGCCAAAGTATTATTTCAATCTTCTTGTCGAAAGAAAATGTCTTGAACAACATACAACTGCTTTCTCAACTCCGGTTACACTGATGCTAGGGTTGCAAGAGTCACTGCGTTTACTTCAGAGACAAACACTTCCACGAATTCTAGATCAATACAATAAAATGCAACAGCTTGTTCTTAAAACTCTTACGTCATGGGGACTTGAAATTTTTTCTTTTTTTTCCTCTACAGCAGTTATTGGAGTACGCGCTCCAAATCACATTCCAAGCCAACTCATTATAAAAAAACTAAAAGATGATTTTGACATTACTATCGCCAATGGTCAGGAGGAGCTTAAAGACAAAATTTTTAGGCTTTCTTATATGGGAGCTATTCAGATGCAGGATGTGCGTTTTCTTTTATCCTGTTTGAAAAAAGTTCTTCAAGACCTGAAAGTCCCCATAGGCAAAAAAAGAGCTTTTCAAATCAAAAACAGAGAAGCCCGGTTATGAAACTACTTATAGCTGACAGCTTATCAGAGCGTGGGCTTTCCATTCTTGAAAAAGAGAGTTCCCTAGAAATCGACCAGAAAATTGGACTCTCTGCAGCCGATCTTAAAAAAATTATTGAAAATTACGATATTATTGCCGTTCGAAGTTCTACTCGTCTGACACAAGACGTTCTTGAACATGCGCATTGTTTGAAACTCATTGTACGAGCAGGAATTGGCGTTGATAACATTGATCTAAAAGCAGCCACACAAAAAGGCATTATTGTTGAAAACACGCCGGGCGGGAACGTAGTAACCACGGCGGAACACGCCCTTGCCCTTCTCTTTGCCGTGGCAAGACACATTCCTCAGTCGTACCACACTCTGCTGCAAGGACAGTGGAAAAGGTCTTATTTTTTAGGAACTGAAATTTCAGGAAAAACTTTAGGCATTATTGGACTTGGCAATATTGGGCGGATCGTAGCGGACCGAGCTCAAGGCTTGAAAATGAATATTATTGGTTATGACCCTTATATTTCCTCACAAAAAGCCGCAGAATTAGAAATAAAACTTGTTTCATTAGACGAACTTCTTTCTGAATCTGATTTCGTGACGATCCACGTCCCCTTATTAGAAGGAACTAAAAATCTCATCACCCTTAATGAGTTAAGAAAAATGAAGAAGGGAAGTTTTCTCATTAATTGTGCACGTGGCGGTATTGTGAAGGAATCTGATCTTCTTATCGCTCTGAATGAAGGTATTATTTCTGGAGCTGCCCTCGATGTTTTCGAACAAGAACCTCCCATTTCCAACCCACTGGTTTCACATCCGCGGGTGGTTTCAACCCCTCACCTTGGTGCTTCAACAGAGGATGCCCAAGTCAATGTTGCTATTGAGGCAGCCCGGCAAATTGTAGAGTTTGCAACTAATAACGCAATTATTAACGCTGTTAATGTCCCTTCAGTTAAAAAAGAATTGCTTGAAATTTTACAACCCTACATAAACTTAGTTGAAAAGCTTGGAAAGCTTGTTCAACAACTGGAGGCAACATTCACAAAAATTCACGTCGAATACGCTGGGGATATTGTTAAATATGATTTACGGCCTCTTTCGTCGTCTCTCCTCATGGGTTTTTTCTCCCAGGTTCTAGGAAAAACTGTGAATTTTGTTAATTCGCCTCAAATTGCCGAAGAAAGAGGACTTCAACTCATTGAAACTAAAACAAGAACAAGTCCAGATTTTTCGAGTCTCATCACTGTTACAGCTCATGGTGAAAAAAAAAGTCACATAGTTTCAGGAACCATTTTTGGAAAAACGGAACCTCGAATCGTATCACTCGATGGGTTTCATATAGAAGCTATCCCTTCTGGCCATATCCTCATTATCACCAATGAAGATCAACCGAATGTTATTGGAAGCATCGGAAATACTTTAGGTCGTCAGAATATCAACATTTCAAGAATGCACCTAGGTCTTGATAGAAACCATAAAAAAGCTATTTCTTTAATCAACATTGACACACAGGCAACGGATTCGATATTAAAAAGCTTGGAAAAACTCCCTCACATTCTCAATGTAAAACAGGTATTTTTATGAAAAATATTGTCGTTGTCGGAGCCCAATGGGGCGATGAAGGAAAGGGTAAGATTGTTGACTATCTTTCTCTCACCTCTGATGTTGTTGTTCGCTTTCAAGGTGGGCCTAACGCAGGTCATACAATTGTCATTGAGGGGAAGAAATTCGCTCTTCACCATATTCCTTCCGGTATTTTTCAAAAAAAAATTCAGTGTCTGATTACTAATGGTGTTGTTGTAGATCCTATCACTTGTTTTGAGGAAATTTCAAAGTTGCGAGATCAGGAAATTATTTCTGACCCATCACAGCTTGTGATAAGCCCTTTTGTTCATTGTATTTTACCTTACCATAAATCGATTGACACCGGACGAGAAGAAAAAATGGGAAAGAATCATTTGGGAACGACTCAACGTGGCATAGGACCAGCTTATGAGGATAAAGTCGTTCGAAAAGGTATCCGATTGAAGGACCTTCTTAACTCTGATGATTTGAAAAAAAAGTTATCTGCTATTCTTGAAGAAAAGAATTTTTATTTAAAATATCTTCAAAAAAGTACGTTTGATCTCTCAGATCTTCATGAATCTTATTTAAAAATTGGTGAAAAATTAAAGCCTTATATAGGTTATCCTCAGAAAATCTTATTAGAAGCTTTTGCAAGTAGAAAAAAAGTTCTTTTTGAAGGGGCACAAGGAGCTCTCCTTGATATTGATCATGGAACTTATCCCTTTGTTACATCTTCTAATACGGTGAGTGCTGCTGCTTGTGTGAGTAGCGGCATTGGACCTCAGAATATTGATGCGGTCCTCGGCATTGTTAAGGCCTATACGACCCGAGTGGGTACGGGACAGTTTCCTACGGAACTACATGATGAGGTTGGACAGTATTTTCTCATGGGTGGTGCAGAGTTTGGAACTACGACGGGAAGAAAAAGACGCTGTGGATGGTTGGACCTTGTTATTTTAAGACATGCAAGGGATACGAGCGGACTCACTCATCTGGCCATTACAAAATTAGATATTTTAAATGAACTCTCCGAAATTCAAGTTTGTGTGGGCTACTCTTATAAAGGAAAAATTTTTACAGATTTACTAGAAGACCACGAAGAAATATTAACTCATGGCAAGCCTGTGTATAGGGCTTTTGCAGGCTGGAAGAAGTCTCTCATGAATATTCGGCAGTGGAGTGATTTGCCTGCTCAAGCTCAAGCCTATCTAAAACACATGGAAGAATACTTAGAGACACCGATTGCGTTTGTTTCTACGAGTCCTGAAAGATCTGATGTAATTGTTACAGACACAGGACAGGCTTATATTTAATCTTGCGAAACAGCGAAAAAGATGTTTGAAATGAAGCCAAACACGTTGCGTGGGCCGTTAGCTCAGTCGGTAGAGCATCTGCCTTTTAAGTAGAGGGTCGCTGGTTCGAGTCCAGCACGGCTCACATTTTTTTGTGTCCCCATCGTCTAGGCTGGTCTAGGACACCAGGTTTTCATCCTGGTAACAGGGGTTCAAATCCCCTTGGGGACGTTCCTTACTCGACTAACTCAATTTCAATTCCAATCTATAAAGTGCTCCCCTGCCCTCCGGGCATACCCTCTTTTCAATTTCGAACTTCGCCCAAAAAAGGCTCGTTCTCAATAAGAAAAGAGTTTGCGCCTATTATTCTAAGATCAAGGGTGAAAAAAATTAATTGTTCTTCAACTCATAGGTAATATTCCTGCTAATACTTCTTACTAAATATTAGTATTTTTTGTTATTTTAACCTTGCAGGCTCATCTAAAATATCTAATAGCCGATGAGCGCAATAAATGCGATTCCGTTTTGAATCGTCAATCTGTTTCAGAATACCCACTTTCTCAAGCTTATCCACTGCTCGCTGGGCTGTAGGGAAAGAGATCTGACGCTTCATGGCTATGCCTCCAACAGTCATGAAAGGATTTTCTAAAATATCATCTATTAACGGCAAACAATTTTTGTCTGCTTTGCTAGTAAAAAACTGCTTCCATTTTATTGTCATTTCTTGCATTCGACTAATACGACTCAAAGCATCTTCCGACTGTCTAGCAATACCATTTAGAAAGTATTCGATCCATCCTTCCCAATCGCCATCTTCCGTTACGGATTTAAGACGAACATAATATTCATCACGTGTTGCTTCGAAAAAAGCACTGAGATACAAAATTGGAGACGGAAGAATCTGACGTTCCACTAGATAGAGAATAATCAATAAGCGTCCCACACGGCCATTTCCATCAAGAAATGGATGAATGGCTTCAAACTGTTGATGAACCATGCCAATCGTTACCAGAGGCGGTAGTTTTGATTCGTGGAAAAAAATTTCCAAGCTCCCCATGCAGTCTATCAACATGTGCGGAGGGGGAGGCACATAGGTTGCATTTTGCAATGTACCTCCCGCAACCCCAATCCAGTTTTGTGATTTTCTAAATTCTCCGGGCGTTGCCGTATTGCCACGAACACCTTTCATAAGATGTTCATGAATTTCGCGAATTAAACGCAATGACATTGGGAGAGTTTTCAGACGTTTGATTCCATACTCCAGCGCCTTAACATAGTTTTCAACTTCTCTCAGATCAGAACGGTCGCGCTTTGTTTCAATACCAGCTTCATCTGCAAAGAGTTCTGCAAGTGAAGTTTGAGTCCCTTCAATACAGCTTGAAAGAACAGCCTCTTTTCGCACAAAAGGTCGGATCAAAAGATGCGGATTGGGGAGCGACGACCCCATAGAGGCTAATTGTCCAATCAAGCGATCAGCAGCGGACAAACACCTAGTAAGTTGGTCACTCCATCTAATTAATGGGGGTAAGGAATTCGGCACAAAAGCAAAGTAGCCTTCAGCACACCTAACCTTTTTGCCATGAACTTTAGATTTTTGGATCATGTTAATTGTCGTTAATAACTGGCTTTCTTATTAACGATATTATATAATTTCGTTAATAAGATTGCAATGGGGTTAACTTATTTGTAAGCCCTCTGCATTCAGACAATTTACCAAATAAAGATTAGTTCGAAGATTCTCTGGATGGGGATGAATTGTTACTACGATTCAACTCATAAAGCTTAAGATATTTAAAAAACACTCCGCTGGCATTATAAAAAGAAATAGCTAGTCCCTCATATCCATAAAGAAATCCTTTCTGAAAAAAATAGTTTTTAATAAATGTATAAATAGTTTTAATAGAAGCTAGCCACAGAGGAACATTTTTTTTATTCTTATATTGTTGTGCAAATAAATTTGTATAGTGATGCATTTTATGAGTCATTTCCTCAACACTTTGGAATGGATGATGCTCTAGTGGATGACACAAATCTTTTATTTCCATTCCCGTTTTTATGCCAATACTCTCGTGAACTAAATAATCATTGTAAGAAGTCATTTTCTTATTATAAAGCCGTATCACACGGTCGGGATGCCACCCGCAGGCCTTTATCCATTTTTTATTGTAATAATTATAACGCCCAAGTCGGTAAACAATTCTTTCCTCAGGTTTAAGTTTGAAAATTTCATCTAAAAGGGGACCTGTCATTATTTCGTCACTGTCGATATTGAGAATCCAATCATGCACAGTTTTTTCTGCGGCCAAGTTTTTAAGAGGTCCAAAACCTATAAACTTGTTCTGGAAAATTTTTACGTTTGAAAATTTTTGAGCTATCTCGAGTGTATTGTCAGTGGAGTCGTTATCAAGAACAATAACTTCTGAAAACTTCTGAAGAGCGCTCAGGCACTGTTTAATATACTTTTCACTATTTTTTGTAAGGATTGTCACACTGAGCATAAACATGCTCGTCATACTCTAGAAGGGATCTGTATTGCAACATATGGGAAAAAAAACAAAGGGAATGTAGATATCCAGCACCCCCTGTATCAGGCAAGTCAAAAGATACTCTTCCTAAGAGTCCAGCAGTTTATTCTACAATTCTAAAATATCGAAGTCTTGCTGTATCACCTTTTTGTTTAAGAAGTTCCTTTATCAATTTTTCAAAATCCTCTTTTGAAATATCGAAAACAGGATTAATTCTTGAACTACCACCACTCACACGTGCCTGAAATCCACCTTGGAGATACCCCACTATGGAAACACTAACTCTGACATCTTTGAATAGTAATACTATTTCCTTTCTAGAATCAAACCAAAATCCGGATTCATTTTCAGAGTTACCGACAGTTTCGCCAACTGAACACCCAGCATGCATTGTGATCGCTTCATACTTGTTATAATTCTGCAAACATTTATCTAAATCAAATCGAGTGATTCTTTCATAAACTACTACGCTGCCAACACGCAAATCTTCGCTTGCAATTTTTCTTTCCGTATTTTTAGAAGTGTACGATTTATCAGCTTTTTTTTGCCACGCATACCATCCTAAAAAACCACTTACTGCCAAGATAAGAATACCAAACACTACGAATACCTTTGTATTTTTCATGATTTCCCCCTTTTAAGATAACAACTATACCTGACTTACAATTTTACCCCCCCCCAGCCACAGGTGACAAGAGTTTTCTTAGGCTTGACTGAAAGTGCCACATATGGCATTATCTAGTTATCGATGAAACTGCAGACATCTGTAGAGTTTGAAGTGTGGTATCAACGACAACAATTAAGGTTTCGAGCTCAAATCGATGCTAGAATTTCTAGAATTGAACAACATGATCATCTTGGTGAATGGAAATATTTAGGAGATGGCCTATCAGAACTGAAGTGGAAAAGTGGTTTAAGAATTTATTTTGCAAAAACTGGCGATAAACTCATACTTTTACTTTGTGGGGGAATGAAAAATGCACAAAAATAAAATATCTCACAAGCACACAAGCTCCTTCGAAAATATACCAACGCTTCACATTAAAAAAGGAGTTGAAGTTTGTGATTTTAAGGCAATTGAAAGAATTAGAAATAAAAAATATGTGGCTCAAGCTCTGTGGTGCTGTCTTTTAGAGAATGATCCTCATGCTTTTAAAGAAATCCTCAAAGCTCATCTTGAGATGAAAAATAAAGAAAAAGTTGTGAAGGAGACTGGCATTTCAAGAAGAACATTGTTTCGAATGCTTTCTAAAAACGGAAACCCTACACTTGATAATATTTCTAGAATTATTCATGGGCTTTGTGCTTGAAACTCATACGGAGGGGAGAGGACTTGAACCTCCAAGGGCCTTACGGCCCCACCGGTTTTCGAGACCGGCCTCATACCATTAGAGCACCCCTCCTTAAATTATAGCCCTCCCCCCATCAACATAAATCACACTCCCTGTCATAAACTCACTCTGAACTACGTGCAAAACAGATGAAACAACATCCTGAGGTCTTCCCAACTTTTTCAAAAGGGTCGTGTTGGAAAGATTTTTGTTATCAACCTCAGCAAAATCCAGAGGGCCCGAAGAAACACAATTCACCCGAATGTTTGGAGCAAGCGCTTTTGCCATAGCTTTAGTAAGAGATATTACACCGGCCTTGCTCAAACAATAGGCCATGTAATTGGCCCACAAAATATCACCACCTGCATCCCCTATATGAACGATGCACCCACAACCCGCTTCTTTCATGTTTTGAGCAACCCTTTGCGAAAGAAAGAAAACTGACTTTAGATTCACATCCATTAATGTATCGTAATCATCTTCGATCGTTTCAAAAAAATTTCTTTGAAAAAATAGCGCTGCGTTATTGATAAGAATATCAATAGTGCTAAATCGCAGACGAACGTCTTGAACAAGCTTATCAATCTGCGATAGAGATGAAAGATCAGCCTGAAAAGGACCTGGAAGGCCTAGCTTTCTTGTCAGCTCAAATGCTTTTTGTTCAGAAGAATTATAGTGTAGTGCAACATGGGCTCCCCTCTCAACGAAGGCTTCAACAAGAAGTTTTCCTAACCGAACTGCGCCCCCTGTTATCAAAACAGTTTTATTTTTCAAGTTCATCAGGTGTTTCAAAAAGCGGATCAATCCCAAGAATCTTATTATAAAGTTTCGTCATAAAGCCTGGCCAATATAGCTGGGAGGTCGTATCAAGTTGCCTGGATAGATAATCAATCATTCTTAATTCATCGTAAAACTGAGGATCCCCCTCAATTTGCTTCCTTCTGTAATCAAAAAGCAGACGATCAACCTCATAATCCCTGAAAATATCAAAGTTCTTTTTTACTAGGAGAACGTAGACATCATCAAGATCGCTAGTTTTTCTGTGCTCTTCCAAAGACCCGATCATAACCTGCGAAGAAACAAGGGCATACAAACGCAAAGTAAGAACATCTACAAGCACATCATTTGAATCAGAATAATGAGCCCTCAACGTATTTTGAGAAAGACGATCTTCTATCTTTTTAACAATGTCTTCATACACAATATAATGAGCATATACATGAGTTATAAGTTTTTGGGTTAGATGACGTCTTCTCCCAATATTTTTTTGAAAAAAGTCCTGAATTTCGTTAAGCCATTTTAATTCTTGATCAAGTTGAGATGGTGTATGATTTACATCTAAATTTTCCAAGAAATCACAAAACAAAGCACCCAAAACTTTGGATTGCACAATCATTGGTTTTAAAAAAATGAAAGACTTTCTTCTCAACGCTTCTTCTTCTAGAGAAGATCGACTGAGTAAAAAATTCCAAAAATCTTTAGCGTCTAAAAGACCTGATTCCTGTGGGTAATACCCCAATATGAAAAATGAAAAGATGAGTTTTGCTGTTGTGAGCCTATTATAATTAACAAAAGAATCATCAGATAGCTTCTGTTCTAGGCTTAGAGAATTCATCTGAATTCGATGAGAAAGATTCTCTACTTTATCATTCCAAGATTCCTTGCAGAGCACATAAAATGCCAATAATTGAAATTCAAGTTCCAAAGCTTTTTCAAAACTTCTTTGAGTATCATGATTTTTTCTGTACTCTGTTTTTAAGTCAAAAAAACTACCTTCGGTTTCCTGAATAAAAGCGGACGTTTCTTCAGCCCGAATTGAAATAGGAAGAAACAGGAAAAGCACAAATAAATATTTTAGAATGATAAACCTCACAACAGATTGCAACGGCTCTTTGAGCCTCGCAATGACATGATAACAGCAATCGCATCCAAACAGCACAGATATACAGTGTCAAGATAACGGTGTATAGGCGAGTGTAAAGCTATGAATGGATAAAGGCTTTGCCAATTGAATCTGTTTTGCACACTCTTGAAGGGTGGCCCCAGTGGTTTTAACGTCATCAATAAGTAGTATTTTTTTGTTATAAAACACATTTTTGTGCTTTTCGTGAAGAATGAATGCATTCTTTAAATTACTCAATCGTTGTTGCTGGTTGAGTTCATTTTGAGACAGTGTTTCCCGGATCTTCAAAAGTGCATTCCTCACATATTTTACCTTATACTTATGGGAAATTTTCTGGGCTATAAAATCAACTTGATCAAACCCCCTTTCTATCAATCTATTGCTTGAAATAGGAACTCCAATAATAAAATCATATTCTTGAAAGTTCACATCCGTGAACTTCTCGTGGATAAATCTTAGAAAATCTTTAGACAAATACAGATTTTTTGAAAACTTGTAGGCAAGAATAAGTTTTTTCCACTCTCCTTCATAAAGGGCGAGTGATCTGTGTTTTAAAATCAAAGAATTCTCGTTCTCTTCCGTATAGGGTGGTTTTACAAACCTGACCAAGTTTTCACATTCAGCACAAACATTGTTTCCAAACGCTTTATTATGACAAAGAAAACATTGAGATGGCAGAAAAAAATCAATTACTTTTTCTACAAAAACGATGTACTCCCGCATAAAAATTAGATTGCCACGACTCACTTCGTTCGCCTCACAATGACATTCAAACCAAAAGAGAGTTCTGTGTCATCTGGCTGGGTTTCTCTAAATCCATCATATCAAGAATTGTTGGGGCGACATTCGCCAAAATTCCAGAATTTAACATCGCTTGTCGCGCGGCAGATTCCGCAAAATCAATCGAAGAAAAGTTAAT